>JAKSUR010000042.1 GCA_024408765.1 bacterium
GAGCCAATTTTTTCGGTAATAGATATCATCATCAGCGGTTACAATTATTGAATCTGTGTATTCCTTAAATGCATATATTGCTTTTGTATATGATTTAATATCTTTTACAAATCTTATTTCCAGTCCGTTTTTTATAAATCGTGTTATTTCATAAGGAATTGTTGTTA
Organism: bacterium; assembly: GCA_024408765.1. Classification (GTDB taxonomy): domain Bacteria; phylum Cyanobacteriota; class Vampirovibrionia; order Gastranaerophilales; family Gastranaerophilaceae; genus CAG-196. The sequence goes on from JAKSUR010000042.1 coordinate 168, forward strand.
AATCTTCGGTTTCATTATCAATCCACAATATAATTTTATCAGGTTTTAAAGTTTGATTTAAAAGCGAATATATCGTAATTGGCAATTTCTTAAATCGTTCTCTATAAGATGTCAGAGAAACAATAATTTTATTCTCTCTTTTTAAATGTGAAAAATCTCCATTATTTATCCCTGATAAATTTTTCATACAATTAATTTCATCCCAGATAAGAGGATTTAATAACGGTATAATATTGAATTTATATTTGAACATTTTTTTTAACAATTGGTTTCCCTTCTGAGATTATAAATAAAAATGCTTTCATAAGGTGTATTATTTGTAGCAGATTGTGACTTTAATTTATCTGCCCAATTTAATATACTTTGTTCTCTTCTTGTTAAAGGAAGATTTGAAAGATTGAAAAAGCTCATATAAATCAGCCATATATTCATTTTGTCAGATAAATTTTCAATAGCTGTCTTAATTTTTATTCCTTCAATATTCGGTGCTTCTTGATTTTCACCAAGAAGTTTATAAATATTTTGTTCTTTAAACTTGTCAAAAGCTTCTGCGGAATTTAAGTTAAAAGTTTCTTCAAGTTCTTTTTTTAATCTGTGATAACTCATATCATAATTTATGTTGTGTAAATATTCATTTTGTAATATCTTCGTTTCTTTATCAAGTTTAAATCCGAATCGAACGGAAAATTTCAATCCTCTTAAAATTCTGGTAGGATCATCAATAAAACTTTTATTATGCAAAACTTTTATTACCCTATGTTTAATATCTGAAATTCCGTTAAACGGATCAAAGATTTCATTTGTTAAAGTGTTTTTTGCAATAGAATTGATTGTAAAATCCCTTCTTTTTAAATCTTCTTCAAGCGAACATCCGATTTCATAAACAGTTGGTAAATGTCCTGCATCAGGGTATATTTCTTTTCTTGTTGACGCTATATCGATTTTTTTGTCATCAAAAATTATTTTAACAGTTCCAAAATCGGGATTTTCTTGTACGATATTAAAACCTTTATATCTTGCAAAGTCTATTGCGTTACCTTCATAGCAAAAATCGGTATCAAAGCTTTTTGTCCCAAGGACTTCATCTCTGACAACTCCGCCAACATAATATAAATTTTTATCTTTTAAATTATCCATTTTTCTTGTTATGTAATACTGATGATATAAGTGAACTTATAATAAACATAAGTCCTAATGAACCGGTTATAAATTCCGGTACTTCAATTTTTGCCGATACAAACATTAAGACAGCAAGTGTTCCGATAGCCCAGTGAGCTCCGTGTTCTATATATAAAAACTGCTTTAGAGTTTTCTTTTCAACAAGCATAATTGTTAAAGACCTTACAAACATTGCACCTATAAACAACCCTATTGTTATTATAATAATATCTTTACTTAAAGCGAATGCACCGAGCACTCCGTCCAATGAAAAAGATGCATCAATTAATTCTAAGTATAAAAATCCTACTAATCCCGAACATTTTACGGTATCAGCACATATTTTTGCACGTTCGTCTTGTTTTTTTTCAAGCCATTTTGATAAGTGTTCGATTGCCAGATAAACTAAAATTCCTATAATGCCTGACGTTAATATATTTTTTTGCTCATCAGCAGGGAAAAACCATAAAAGAACTCCAATTGCCAAAAATGTTATTATTGCATTAAAAAATTTAATTTTGGATAGTTTTTGAAACGGTTTCTCAATTGTATGTATCCAAAAAACATCTTTTTGCGGATTTGAAAAATAATCAATAAACAGCATTAAAAGAAAAGCCCCACCGAATGTAACAATCGGTGCATGAGTAAGCTCTAAATAATGTTCATATTGACGTATATCATTTAATGCCATATTTAATACGTTGAACAAATTCAGATGCGCGAATATTGAAACTACTGCAAGCGGAAAAATAAATCTCATACCGAATACTGCAATCAAAATACCCCAAGTAATAAAGCGGTGTTGCCATTTTGGGGACATTTTGGCAAGCTTCATAGCGTTCACAACCGCATTATCAAAAGACAAACTTATTTCTAATATTGCGAGTATCAGTGCTATATATACGCATGCAAATCCCGTTCCGGCATGAAAATGCTCTCCCCATAAATATGCGCATATTATACCTAACAAAGTTACGATATAGGAACCGCCAAAATATTTAAACATAAAACATCTCCCGAGTTTATATGTACCATTATATAATAAAGGTTTTAAAAATCCCAAAACTTGAAGAAATTTATCAAAAATGTTATACTGTACGGGTTAAGAAATTTGAGCAGGATGTAATAGTGGGATTTTTTGATAGAATAAAAAAGTTTAAAAAACAACTGGATAAAGTAGAATCATCTATATATGAGGGAAAGCAATCGTTTCTTGAAATTTATGAATTAAATTTAAAGCTTGAAGCAGAGATTGCTCAAAGAACAAAAGAGCTTGATACCGCCAACCAGCAAATGCTAACATTTCAGCATATTCTTGATATGATGAACTCTTCAAAGCCGTTATCAAGTGTTTTAAACGCAATAGTGACAAGCTTACAGGGCGAATTGGGATACTTGCATTCTTGTATTGTAAAAAAAATGTCGGATTCGCAAGGGGAATACCTTAAAATGATGGCATATTCAGGCTCAATGTTTGAAGCCAAGTTTAGAAGTGTCTTTAATTGTGAACCGTCCGAAATGCGTTTTGTTTATCCTAATATATCTGAAGTTTATGATACCATAGATTGTGATAAAATTTATACATCAAGAGATATACTGAAATTAATAACAAATACTCTTCATGATGTTGACAGGGACATTATTGAAAAAGAATTAAACAGAACTGCTACAAAGTCTTACATTTTGATACCATTATCATACAATCATTCTCATTTTGGTTCTCTTATTGTATTTTCATCAAGAGAAGAAGCATCTGAAAGTGAATTAAAGTTCTTGAAGTTGTTTTCAAAACAAATTGAACTTGCAATTACAATTGCAGGACTGTTCCAAACCGTAAAAGAACAGGCTGTAACAGACGGAATGACAGGGTTGTACAACAGAAGATACTTTGAAGAATTTGTTCAAAAAGAAGCAACACGTTCAAAACGACAAAATCTTAAATTTTCAATTATCGGAATAGATTTAGATCATTTAAAACGAATAAATGACAAGTTCGGACATAATTATGGAGACATGGCAATAAAAGCCATATCAGAAGTCTTGAAAAGCAGTTGTCGGACGATTGATATAGCTGCAAGAATGGGTGGAGAAGAATTTAATGTAATACTTCCGGGAGTTGATACACAAGGCGGTATGATATTTGCTGAACGTATAAGAAAAACCATAGAAAGTATCCCTTTGGAAAAAATCGGACACATAACAGCAAGTATTGGGGTTGGGGCTTACATGGAACATTCTGATGATATTGATGAATTAAGTGAACTGGTTGATCATGCTATGTATGAATCTAAAAGAAGCGGCAGAAACAGGGTGACAGTTGCAAAGCCTGCTTCGGAAACTTCTTGGCAAGATGTTGCTATTAGTGCGTTTACGGATATTTTATCCAAGCACAGAATACCTATTGATAAAAGAACTTCATTAGCGTTGAATAAAAAGCTTCAAGAAATGAATATTAATAACGATATGCTTTATCAGGTTTCTGATACTCTCATTTCAACATATAATCCAAAACATTCCTATGGCGGTACAAAGAAAAAAGTTATACTTGCGACTTTGTTGGCAAAAAGATTTGAACTTCCGAAAGAAAATATTGATAAATTAAAAATAGCGGTTCTTTTGTATGATATAGGAAACACAATGCTTCCTAAAGAAGTTTTATTTAAAACGACACCATTAAGTGATGATGAGCGTGAATCTATTAAACAACATCCACTAATAGCTGCAAGAGAAATTTTAAAACCGATTAGCGATGTAGGAGATATTATTCCAATAATAGAGAAACACCATGAAAATTGGAACGGCTCGGGTTATCCGGAACACTTATCAGGTGAAAGCATTCCTATTGAATCTCAAATAATATTAATAGTTGATTCATATTTTGCTCTTTTAGAGGACAGACCATACAGAAAGGCGATGCCAAAACAAGATGCAGTTAAAACAATACTTGTTGAATCAGGTACGAAATGGAGTGAAGCTCTTGCGAATGAATTTGCAGCCGTAATAAATAACGAGGATTTTAATGATTAATATTTTGATATTGCATGAATTAAGCAAAAATGTTCTTACAATGTACGGAATATCAAAAAATATAAAATCAAACTATGCTGTTATTTTAACTCCAAGTATTGGTACAATAAAGCCGGCACTAATAAAACTCGAAGAAAAGGGTTTTATAACCTCTCAAAGATTTATATCAAAAGGTGGACGACCATCAAGGTGTTATGCAATAACTGAAAAAGGAAAATCAGGTTTAAAGAATGAATTATTATCGCCAATACCTGATAACCCAATTCAATTTCTTATGAATGCAAGGGTGCGTATATATTGTGCTGAGGTATTAAGTTCAGATGATTTTTTAAATCTTCTTAAAATAATTAAACAAAAAACCGAACTTTTAATGATTGAAGCAAAAAATTTAACCGAAACAGATAATCTCGGTTTTTGCCCTAAAATGGTTTTTGAAAATTTGGCTTGTGAATACAAAAATTTTTACAATTTGTTGGAGGGAATTGAGCATGCCTGCAAGCATTAGCGGGGTTGTAAAAAATTCGATTGCCGAAGAATTGGAAATAGAAAAAGGAGATATTCTTCTTTCGATTGATGATGTTGTTCCTCAGGATATGATTGATTACAATTATCTATGCAAAGGGGAATTAATAACAATTGAAATTCAAAAATTAAATGGTGAAGTTGAAGAAATAGAACTTGAAAAAGATTATGATGAAGATTTGGGAATAATTTTTGAATCAGCCGTTTTTGATAAAGTAAAGCCTTGTTTAAATAAATGTATATTTTGCTTTGTAGACCAACAACCAAAAGGATTGAGAGATACACTTTACGTTAAAGATGATGATTATAGATTATCGTATCTGCAAGGAACTTATATTACTACAACAAATTTAACTGATAAGGATAAAGAAAGAATTGCGAAATTGCATTTAGGGCCTTTTTACATTTCTGTTCATACGACAAACCCTGAATTAAGGGTAAAAATGCTAAAAAATCCCAATGCTTCAAAGATTATGGAAAATTTGAAATGGTTTAATGACAATGATATTCCTTTTCATGCTCAAATTGTTCTTTGTCCCGAATACAATGACGGAATTGAATTGGATAGAACATTAAAGGATTTGAGTTCTTTTAAAGAAAATTTGCTATCGGTTGCTATTGTTCCTGTTGGTATAACACAATTCCGAAAAGAAAAATTGAAAACTGTTGATAAAAAAGTCGCAAAAGAAACGATTAAAATAGCAAGTAAGTACAAAAATGTGTACTGTTCCGATGAATTCTTTTTGAAGGCGGAAACGGATATTCCTGCAAGTGAATATTATGGCAATTTTTCTCAACTTGATGACGGAGTAGGTTCATTGCGAACGATAATGGACGATTTTGATAAGTTTAAATTACCCGAAAAATTACCAAAGCCTCTTTCTTTGAGCATTGCATGCTCGGTAGCGGCACAAAAAGCATTTGAATATATTGCAGAAAAACTTAATAAAATTGAAAATTTATCAGTGACTGTAAATCCTGTCATTTCTTCATATTGGGGAGACGGGATTACTGTTGCCGGATTGATAACCTCAGATGATTTAATTAATGCTGTTAAAACTACGGAATCAGATTATATCATAATACCGTCTGTTATGTTAAAACCCTACACAAATCTTTTTCTTGACGGAAATTCATTGGATTATGTAAAAGAAAAAACAGGTAAAAATTTCTTTTTAACTAAAAACAATTATTCTGTTTGCGAAGTAATAGATTTAATTAATCAATATGTGTAATAAATATCAGACACTCGGCTAATACATTGAAAATATTTACCATTATTTAATATACTTGTAGTTTTTTGTTAGCGAAGAGGAGATTAAATAATGAGTACAGCAGTAGAAATTGAAAAAAAAACAATCAGTGTAATTATTATAGAGGATTTTAAATTAACAAGAGTGGGGTTGAGATGTGCATTAAATTCCAATGACGATATTAATGTTGTAGCCGAATGTGATAATGCTGAGGAAGGCATTGAGCTTATTAAAAGACATCAGCCCAATATTGTTTTAATGGATTTGGGGCTTGCTGGCATGAACGGAATAGAAGCGACAATAAAAGTAAAGGAGTTTAATAAAGACATAAAAGTTATTGCACTGACTTCTCATGACAGAGAAGAAGAAGTTATTGCCGCTCTTTCATCGGGTGCAATGGCTTATTGCTTAAAAGATATTGACCCCGCAAAGCTTGCTGATGTAATAAGAGATGTTGCAGAAGGTGTGTGTTGGCTCGATCCGCTTGTTGCAAGAAAAGTTTTGGATGCGTTCCCAAAACAAGAAACAGCAGGTATTTTGAAGGATAAATCTTCCGAAGAAGGAAGAGTTCCGTTGACGGAAAGAGAATATGAAGTATTAAAACACCTTGTTGAAGGAAAGAGCAACACTGAAATTGCAAAAGAATTAATCGTAAGTGTTCATACCGCAAAGGCGCATGTTTGTTCTATTTTACAAAAAATGTGTGTTAATGACAGGGTTCAAGCTGCAGTTAAAGCCGTAAAAGAAGGTATGGTTTAATTAGGAATCAAAATATAAAATAAAACCGCTTGACTATCAAGCGGCTAAAGATAAGGAAAAAGGGAAAAGGAAAATTATCTTACATCTTATTGTTTATGAAGTAGTACTCATTGTCCTTTGAATATTATCATCAATAACTTTTTTAATACCTTCCAGCTGTGTATTCAAAGCACTCTCTTCTGTTTCTAAGTTTTTTAGGTCCGTATCATATTTTGAATCTTTTCTATTTATAATGTCTTGTTCGTGTTCATATTCAGCTTCGGCTTTTTTGACCATTTTGTCATCTTGTACTTCTCTCAAATAATTATTGTCGATACTTGTTGCAATACTTGTTTCTACCCAGCCCTTGTTATTGCCTCTATTTAACATCATTATAGTTACTTGACCTGATTTAACCATATTATTAAACCATTCAACTCCGTTTTCACCGTTTCGCACTTCAGGGGCAACGGTTTCGCAACCTCCTGCCTCTTGAATTTGGTCAAATAAGCTTGCATAATAATTGAATTCTTCTGCTATATCTCCCCAACACATATCTGCAAAATCATCATTATATGGTTCGCCATCTTCATCATATAACGCATGTTCAAATATTTCGTCTCCATATTCAGCATATAAGTAATTTCTGAATTCCATTAACAATTTTTGTTTTTCAGAATCGGATGCATCCGATTCAGGGTCCATTGCTTCCTGTAAATCCTCAAATTTAGATCTCAATATATTGTCATCATCTGCATTCGCTATGTATATATCATACTCTACCGGCATCATAACAAGAGAGCATACATCATCATCTACATATGCAATAGGTGGATCATACTCAGGATCATCCAAATAGAATTCTTCTCCGTTAGTTCCTATTCCAACAAACAATATTGCTTCAAGAGAGTCCTCTAACGTTTCATCATCCATCCCAAGCATAGCCAATGCAAAAGCATATTTATCATTATAAAACCAGTCATAGGTATTTTTTACATTTTCAGGCACAATAACATAACCGTTTTTGTTATTTATCAACGAATATTGACACTGATTATCAGGATTGAACCCGCACGTATTGTCATAACAAGCATCGATATAAGTATCACCGCTAAAGAAACCACCATTCTGAGCAACTTGAATTTTGGTAGCATCTAAAGCTTTGCAATATTTTTCATAAGCGGCGTCTTCTTGTGTAGCAAGTGCGAGTTTTTCCGACTGTATGCGTTGAGCCTTTAACTCAACATCATGCATACGGGCGGTTATTGATAATAATCGCAACTGTGACGCCGACATTCCCATATTGATATAATCCTTTTAATTTTTCCTTAATAATATTTACGGCACATATTGCAATAAACTTTAATATATTAGAAATATTGTTACAAAACTTAATAATATTGCGATTACTTCTTGAATGAAGATAATGTTGCGATAATGTTGCGATTGCTTCTTGAATGTGGACAATTGCTTGTTAATTCCACCTTTCCTATAAATATTAAATTTTATTAACACAGATTTTTCAATTATTACCGGTTTATAACCATTTTAAAAAATTTTGTATTATTACCGAATTGAAGTTTTTATATATTAATTTTAAAATTAATATATTCACAATGCGAGGATTATGATTTGATAATCTCAATTTCATGTTTCAATAACAACAAACATATTTATAAAAGTCCAACTCGAAAAAATATGAGTGATGTTTGTGTGTCAAAAAATAAAGCCCCGAATTTACAAGTCTATAACATTACGTTTAATGCGAATTCGACTATTGCAAGATTTAGCCAAGTTGATGAAACATTGTATAGAGGTTCTCGCCCGGAACCGAGTCAATTACAAGAACTAAAAGATATAGGCATTACAACTATTATTGACTTTACTACCGAAAAATTCAAACAAGAAAACTATTGCGAAGCTGAGCAAGCAAAAATCATGGGCATAAAACATTTTAAAATTCCCTGCGTATCTTTTGAAAATCCATCTGATGAAGATGTAAATAAGTTTTTTTGTATAATTGAACAAGCAAAAATGAATCATGAGAAAGTATTTATTCATTGTCTTGAAGGTCGTGACAGGACAGGATTGTTTACCGAATTATATAAGATAAAATTCGGACTTTCAGATGCTCAAACAAGCATAAATAACCTAATTAAGAACAGATATAATTTTACAGAAAATCCGTTAGCTGTTTATTTTATAAAACAATTTGCAAATACTGCTAAAAAAGTTTAACTTAAATGATACTAAAATATTAAGTTTTATAAAATAAATTTATTATAGGCTTAATGTCACTTGATTTTGATAGCTATTTATAATATATTACAGAGGTGAGTTACATTGAAAACTTATCGCTTTCCGAAGGGAAACCGACCCCAAGGACAGTTTTAAGCGGCTCTCAATAAATTGACAATATTGAGAGATGAAAAGGAGAGGAATTAGATTATGTCAGTAAATTTGAAAAACAAAAAAGAAATCATTGAAAAATTTGGTGCAAATGAAAAAGATTCAGGCTCTGCAGAAGTTCAAATTGCGATGTTAACACAAAAAATTACAGAACTTACTGAACACATGAAATCAAACAAAAAAGATTTTTCAACTAAACGTGGCCTTTTGATGATGGTTGGTAAAAGAAAAAGACTTTTATCATGCTTAAAAGAAAAGAATCTTGAAGGTTATAGAAAATTAATTAAAAAATTAAATATAAGAGGTTAATAAATTTTATAATTAATTTGCAACTATAAAATATTTATTTGCCAATATGTGTATATCATATTGGCAAATATTTTTAATTAGAAATAATTTACAGTTACAAATTACAAATGTTATTATTGTGTAGCCATTTCCATTGCAGATTGTAACAAGTCTTTGTTTGTCTTAATTAAGGCATTTACAAGCTCCATTTGAACTTTTGCCATTTGATAATCTGCCATATTGTTTTTAAAATCTATATTAGACTGCTCCAATAGTCCGGAACGTATTTCACCTCTACCTATAACAGGTTTCCCTGAATCATCGGTTTCAACAAAAACACCATCTTTAACTTCATATAAACCGCTTGGGTTATGAAAATTAGCTGTTGCTATTTTATATAAAGGAACTGAACGATTTCCACCATCAGCTTTTCCATATATAGTTCCGTCATTCTTAATTTCGTATTCATCATATTTACCTAAGAATTTACCATTATTGGGGTCAATCCAGAGTTTTATATTTGTCGTTGGAATACTCATCGCACCGCCTTTTAAGGCAGTTTCTTCATACAAATCAGCACTTATTGATTTAGTACCGGACATTATTTCACCTTTGTCATTTAAAATATATCCCTGCACTGTATCACCATTTTTGGCACGATATACACCTTCCGAATCAAAGGTAAATTCACCAAGTCTTGTATATGAAACATTTCCCTCCGGATTTCTTATAACAAAAAAGCCTGCTCCTTCAAAAAACAAGTTCTCATTTGAAGTTCCGGGGGTTGATTTTCCTTGACCAAAATTCTTAACATTATGGTCAACCACTGCTCCGCCTAAAAATGTCTTAAAATTTACCTTATTTTCCCTGAAACCGGGTGAATATACATTGGTCAAGTTATCAGCAAGCACGTCCATCCATTGAATAGTGGCTTTTTGCGTGTTAACGGCTGTTGTATAAAGATCATTCATTTTCACGACCCTTCTTTCTGTTTTGTTCTCTATCCTGATTTCTGCGTTCTCTTCGGTTTAATTCGTCATAATCAATATTTTGTTCATCAAACCTTTGTTTTAATACTGGCAGATTTTCTTTCAGATAAGCTTCTGCTACTTGAGTAGACGGTAAAAAGTCTGCAGACAATTTTCCGCCTCTTGATATCTTTATAATGACAGAAATTCCATTGTCAAATTCTATTCTGACAGGCTTATTATCTTCCATTGCTTTAGCAAGCATATCCGCCAATGTTTTTGATACATGTACCGATTTTTGAGCAGATTCAGGTGCAAGTTTAGTTATATCAACTTCTTTATTTTGTACAAGGTCGGTAAATACCTCCACATCAGCTTCATTCATAATAATGGTATCATATTTAACTATCGTTTCTTGCACTATATTAGTCTTTGTATCAATTTTTTTAAGACCGTCATTTTTAGATATAACCTTAACCTGAGGTTCATCTATTTGAACTTTGTTCGCCATTGCAATATTTTCAGCCATTGTAGATAAGATTGCGTTTTCTTCTTCTAATTCCTTTGCTGACGAAACAAGTTTTTCATCCTTTTTATGTTCCTCATTATTCATAAATGAAGAAAACGGTTGTCCGTCACCTGAAAAATTCATATTCGGAGTCATTTGCGGAAGATTATCTTTGTTATCAATACTAAAATCATTGTTTATCAAATTTTCACCTTCTTCTTTCTCTTCAATATTATCTTTTAAATTAATTGCTTTTGATACTACATCATTATTATGGACTTGCTCATTTTTAAATTCCTGTCTGTTTTCAAGCAACTGCTTGCCTTCTGTCACAAGCGTTTTTTCAATCTCACAATTCTCATTAGGTTTATTTATTTGATTTAAAACCGAACTTAAATCTTCAATTGCGTTTCCCACAAGCCCGACTTTCGAAGACTCACCATTTATTGGGTTGAAATTTTGGTTAATCACAACAGTACTTTTTGTAGCATCATTTTCTTTTTCGTATTCATTCATAATTTCATTATTTTGTAAAACATTTTCGTTTTCGTTTTCACTCATAACTTCATTATTTTGTAAAACATTTTCATCGTTCATTTCCGAACCTTTTAACTTATCCAGTTCGTCAGAAAAATTCGCATTATTTTCATCATTTTTAACTGTTGTCTGTGAAACCTGTTTTACGTCATTGGTTTTTGCAATTTGTGATGTCTCAATATTCATTTATACCTTCCATTTCTGCTTCTTCAATAATTTTTTGCAACTCTTGTTCTTCTTCATCTTTTTCTCTTGACTGAATAAAAAAACGCTGTATACCGATTTCTGAAAACTGTTTTAATTCTTTTGCTTTTTCTTCTTCGATGTATGCCTCTTTTTGTTTATCTTTATGTTTTTCAAGAACTTTTACATCTTGCTCACATTTTACCAATTTCTGTTTTTCTTCATTTAAAATTTGTTGTAATCGTTCTTTCTCAGCTTCAAGGGCCTCTGCTTTATCCCAAAGGTGATGAAGATACTTGTCATAATATTCCATCATCTTAAAATCTGCCGTTTTTCTGTTTTCAATTGTTTGTTGAATTTCTTGCTTATTCTCCAATATTCTTTGCTCTGCTTCATATACAGCTTGTTGAGCTTTTTGAACAACCATCAATTGTTCTTCTTTTTTTCTTATTCTGAAATTTAGTATTTTTTCCAATCTGTATACAAAGGGCATAATAACATTATGACAATATATTTACTTTTTAACACATCTATTTGAATGATTAATTATAAATTGTAATTTGTCAACATTTTTATGCTAAATATTAAATTTATTCAATAAAAGGAATGTACACATAAGCATTAAACTCAATCGAGCCATATATTAATCTGACAAATGAGTCATTATAATTTTGAACTTTTACAAAACTGACTTCTTCTTCCCCATAATCATTGTCCGTTTCGTAAGCCTCAATTTTTGCTTTATTAAAATGTGCTTGATAAAGGCATATGTAAATTTTATTGTTATCTTTATCTCTTTCTGCCGTAACATTATAATAACCTTTTTCAAGAGTTTTACCGTCTATCAACAGCGAAACAGGAATATTAACCAATAAGTCCTCCGGGGCAGGTTTTATTTTTTCAAGTTCAGGTATTATTTTGTCCGGATTAAGTTCGTTATGCAAACTTGTACCGCCACCGCTTATTTTTTTTGCCCGTTTTTGCTTTTGCTTTGCCTCTTTTTTCTTTGTTTTCTCTTGCAATGCATCCATAACTTGCTCAAACTCTTTATTTGTTATGGATTTTTGTCCGTCCCATGCTCTGTCTAAATTCGCATAATCATCCCACTCTTCCGCAAAAATACATTGGGTTGAAAACAATAAGCAACAAATTAAACCTATTTCAAATATTTTTTTCATAATACCAGTTTAACTTTTTTTTAAGAAAAGTCTAGTTGTTTTCTTTTAACATAAATTTTTTATTTCTGGAATAAAGCCAAAGAATTCCGCATAATGATACGTAGAAAAGAAGTTCAAAACCTTCTTCAAAAATGAAGTTATTATTTGTGGCTTTTTCTGCAATTGCACCCATAAACATGGCAAAACACATAAATGCTAAATTCCAAAAAGGAAGTTTTATATTTTTAAGCATATTCCAAACATCAATATAGAATTTCTTTTTAAGAAATATAATTGATACAGTCGCAATCCACATTCCGTATGTTAAATGAACAACT
>JAKSUR010000043.1 GCA_024408765.1 bacterium
ATGGATTTTGAGTGAATGTTGCAATATTGGTAGACTAAAGTCTACCCTACTCCTAGCTTCGCTAGATAAAATTTGTTGTAAATCATACAAAGACTCAAATCTTATAACATGGTTTAGAACTTTTGCAAGCCTAAAACATGCGACGTGGTTGAGTTTTAGACTTTTGTGTAAAGTGGTATATAGTTGCCTAAAAGATATTAAGAGGGCAGGATGGTTTTTTAGACCTATCCTGCCCTCTTGGGGTATTCTTGTACTTGAGTCTTGCTTTATACTCTTAACTTTTCACGTTCGTTGAAAAAGTCTACAACGGTGTCCATTACATTATCAAAGAAAAAATCTAACTCGCAGGAAATACTCCTTTCTGTCGGAGAGTCTAACGATTCTCTCTTTGTCAATCTTGACAGCATTTCGTTTTCAATACGCATATTCTAATCCTTTCCAATGTTTTTGCCTTTGGCTTACAATTTGTATATCGGCATTTTAAGAAAAAACTTTAGAATTTTTTAACCGTTTGTTACAAAAATTTACAGTGCAAGTTCAATAAGTAAGTGGAACACCAAAAATAAAAACTGTAATAAACTACAAAAAAAGAAAGGTGCTCGCAAAATAAAAAAGAAGTACAAAAATTATGGGATAGATTATAAAACACCTACCCCATATAAATCAAGTTACATTTTAGTTATTATGCAAAATATCTTTTTAAAAGACCGTCAAATCCTCTGCCATGACGGGCTTCGTCTTTTGCCATTTCATGAACGGTATCGTGAATTGCATCCAAACCTAATTCTTTTGCACGCTTAGCAAGTTGCATTTTGCCGTCACAAGCACCAAATTCAGCTTCTGCTCTAAGTTCAAGGTTCTTTTTTGTGGAATCAGTAACAACTTCACCTAATAATTCAGCAAATCTTGATGCGTGATCAGCTTCTTCAAAGGCGTATCTTTTATATGCTTCTGCAATTTCAGGATAACCCTCTCTGTCTGCTTGTCTTGACATTGCAAGATACATGCCTACTTCTGTACATTCACCTGCAAAATTTGCTCGTAAACCTTCTAAAATAGAAGGTTCAACATCTTTTGCAATACCGATAACATGTTCGGTTGTATAATTTTTTTCACTTTCTTCAATTTTTGTAAATACTTCTCTTACAGCTCCGCAAATCGGGCATTTTTCGGGCGCTTCGCCTTCTACCGTGTAACCGCATACTGAACATACATACTTAGTCATAATTTTCCCTCCCTGTTTTAAAATAAGCAGTATTATTTATAATTATATCATAATGAAAAATCAGTTTCCTAATGAAGAATGAAAAGTCCTTGATATAACGTCATCTTGTTGTTCTTTGGTTAATTTTGTAAAATTAACAGCATATCCGGAAACTCTAACTGTCAATTGCGGGTATTTTTCGGGATGTGCTTGTGCGTCAAGCAGAGTATCTCTGTTAAATACATTGACATTTAAGTGGTGTCCGCCTTTTTCAACATATCCGTCAAGCAAGTTTATTAAATTTTCTTCCTGTTGTGTTGTCATTTCCTCTCCCATTTTATGTTAAAAATTATAATTTTGTATAAGTATTTTCACTTGAAGTTTTCTTTTCTGTTTTCTTAATTAAAGGAGTCATATAATTGCTTGTATAATCGCTTTTATCATTAACAATTCCTTCACAACAACCACATTCAAGTTGGATACCGAAATCTGTTCCTAAATCTAAATCACCCATAAATACTTCATCTTTGCCAAGTGCGTTTGGAATTATTGAGAAAGTGTTTGAAATTCCGTCTTGTGCATCACTGAACGGAAGTTTTGCAACAGATGACAGTGAAGCAACAGCACCGTTTGTATCTCTTCCGTGCATTGGATTCGCTCCAGGTGCAAGCGGTACTCCGGCTTTTCTTCCGTCAGGTGTATTTCCTGTTTTCTTTCCATATACTACGTTAGAAGTGATTGTAAGAATTGACATTGTCGGAATTGAATTTCTGTAAGTATTATGTGTTCTTATAAGATTCATAAATTTATGCACAATATCCACTGCAATTGAATCAACTCTGTCATCATTATTACCGTATTTAGGATAATCTCCTTCTATTTCATAATCAACAACAATACCGTTTTCGTCACGAATAGTTTTAACCTTGGCATATTTAATTGCCGAAAGAGAATCTGCAACAACCGAAAGCCCTGCAATTCCTGTTGCAAAATATCTTTTTACATCTCTGTCATGAAGTGCCATTTGTGAACGCTCATAACAATATTTGTCATGCATATAATGAATTACATTTAATGTATTAACATAAAGCCAAGAAAGCCAATCCAACATGCTGTCATATCTTTCCATAACTTCGTCATAATCAAGATACTCAGAAGTAATCGGTCTGTATTTCGGGCCTACCTGTTCTTTATTTTTTTCATCTACGCCACCGTTAATTGCATATAGCAGACATTTTGCGAGATTAGCTCTTGCACCGAAAAATTGCATTTCTTTTCCGACTACCATTGAAGAAACGCAACATGCAATAGCATAATCATCTCCGTGAATTTGCCTCATCATATCATCATTTTCATATTGAATTGAAGATGTTTTTATTGAAATATGTGCAGCGTACTGTTTAAAATTTTGAGGTAACTTTGTAGACCAAAGCACTGTCAAATTGGGTTCTGGAGCTGTTCCTAAATTTTCCAATGTATGAAGATATCTGAAAGAATTTTTTGTAACAAGCGGCCTGCCGTCAACTCCGATACCGCCAATAGATTCTGTTACCCATGTCGGATCACCTGAAAACAGTGAATTATATTCGGGAGTGCGTGCAAATCTTACCAATCTTAATTTCATAATAAAATGATCAATAAGTTCTTGTGCTTCTGCTTCTGTTAAAATTCCTTTTCTGATATCTCTTTCAATAAAAATATCAAGGAATGTAGAAGTTCGTCCGATACTCATTGCCGCACCGTTTTGCTCTTTTACGGCCGAAAGATATCCAAAATAAAGCCATTGTACTGCTTCACGAGCATTTGAAGCGGGCTTTGATATATCAAGTCCATAGATTTTACCGAGTTCTTTCATTTCTTCCAAAGCTCGGATTTGTTCGGCAAGCTCTTCTTTTAATTGAATTTTTTCGGCAGTCATTGTTCCATGAACAGATGAATGTTGTTCTATTTTATCTTCAATGAGTCTGTCTATACCGTATAAGGGGATTCTTCTGTAATCACCTATAATTCTTCCTCTTCCGTACGCATCGGGAAGTCCGGTTAAGATTCCGGCATGACGAGCTTTTCTCATTTCAGGCGTGTATACATCAAAAACTCCCTGATTATGAGTTTTACGGTATTTTGTAAATATTTCGCTAACTTGTGAATCCACTTCATATCCGTATGATGAGCATGAAGTTTCAGCCATTCTTATTCCGCCGAATGGTTGTAAAGCACGTTTTAGTGGTTTGTCAGTTTGCAAACCGACAATTTTTTCCAAAGATTTATTAATATATCCTGCACCATGGGATGTTATTGTAGAAATAATTTTGGTGTCCATATCAAGGACTCCGCCATTTTTTCTTTCCTTCTCAAAAAGCTCGCAACATTCTTTCCAAAGTTTTTTTGTATTTTCTGTAGGTGGTGCTAAAAAGCTAGAGTCACCATAATATGGAGTATAATTTTTTTGTATAAAATCCCTTACATTAATTTCTACCTGCCATTTACCGCCTGTAAAATCTGATTTTGAGATAGTTTCACCCTTAGTCATTTCTGACATATCCATAATCTCCTATTATACAACATCTTTTATATTGTAAAATTCCAAGTCTTTTTAAACTAAAACATTGATAACAATACTATATTATAACCCATAAATAAAAATTTTGCCTAATTTGTAATGATATGTAAACATTTATTTAATACTTTCTTAATTGCTTTGAAAATTCTTTTAATCCTGTTTCAAGAACGAATTTGTTTACACAAAATCCAACTCGAACAGTTCCTTCTATATCCATTGTTTCACCGGGTAAAATTGCGACGCCCGTTTGTTCTTGCAAATCTCTGCATAAAACTCTTGACGGTACATCTTTTTTGTACCTTAAAAGCGCAGTCGTTCCTCCTTGAGGCAGATTTGCTTTTATATACACTTCCCCTCTTAACCAATCGTTAAGCGTATCAAAACCTTCTTTTATAATGGCAAAATTTCGCTGTGCTATTTTCCTCCTGTTTTCCAATGCGATTGAAGCATAATAATCGTCTACAATACTTACGCTTATTGTATTATATTCCCGATGCTTGTTGACTTCATTCATCAAATCTGTTCTTCCAACTATCCAACCGACTCTTAATCCCGGTAAAGAATATGTTTTAGACATGCTTCCCGTTGAAATGCCTTTATCATATAAATCGGCAATTGATTCGGAATAAGGGTTTTGTGTCATATTCAGACCTCTGTATACTTCATCACAAAGTATCCAAATATTATGTTTTGAAGCGATATCTACTATCCTTTTAAGTGTTTCATCAGGAATAACCGCACCCGTAGGATTATTTGGATTATTCATACAAATCAGTTTTGTTTTATATGTAAGCAGTTTTTCAAGCTCATTAATGTTTGGTTGCCAGTTGTTTTCTTCTCTTAATAGCATAAGTTTAACATTTGCACCAAGTGATTTTGGAGTTGAATAGTGCTGTTGATAACAAGGTATAAAACAAATAACTTCATCATCTTTATTCAAAAGAGATTCAAACACGAGTTGATTAGCGCCGATTGCACCATGTGTAACGGTTATATTATCAAGCTCTTGATTTTTGTACAGACTTTTTATTGCGGTTTTAAGTCTATTAGACCCGTGAATATCGCCATAAGTGAGCTTCGTATCAAAAATTTCCAATGGTTTTGAGATTCCGCTCAGTGTCATAAGTTCTCTAATTGTTAGCGGTTCTATGCAAGTTGTTGTTAAATCGTATTTTGCCGAAGGGCAATAAAGATTCATCCACTCTTCAACTTTAAATGTATCAATTCTCATACGTCTATGTTATCATAAAATGAGAAGAGGAGTAATTATGAAAAAAGGAATATGTGCTTTAATAATATTTATAATGTCTTTATTCATGCCTGTATTGGCATCAAATATTGATGTTCAGGCGACAATGTTATCCAGAAGTAATGAACAAGACAGAGTTTGGGCAGGAACATTTCAGCTTGTTTGGAATGAATTTATTGACAAATATGTTCGTACATCAGTAAGGTTTTGGGAAGAAACTCCGTTAATTGCAAAAGAATTAAACAAAAAGTCTTTTAATTATACTCAATTATCCGAAAATTGTTATTATAAATATTCAGGCAATATAACAAAACAAACAAAAAAAATAATAGTAAAAGCAATAAAAAAGAAATTTAATGAAACAAGCGATATTCTTGATTCATTAGATTTAACCCCTGCAAAAAACAGATTTTTAGTGTATGCAATTTTGAAAAAAGATTTTGAATTTGAAAACGAATTTGATAAACTCGGAATTTCAAATTTCGGTAAAAATATGACAGCCGAATATTTTGGAATAAATAATAATACGAACAATAATATTAAAAAAAGTGTTAAGGTGCTTTTTTACAACAATTCTGACGACTTTGCCGTAACATTAAATACAAAAGAAAACGAAGAGGTTTTGCTGTATAAAAATACCGCAAATAAAGATTTTAACTCAATATATAGAGATATAAATATAAAAGCTTCAAAATATAAAGGTGATAAAACTTTTACAGACAAAGATGAATTAAAAATTCCAAATATAAAGTTTAATGTAACAAAAACTTTTGACGAATTAACAAACAAAAGAGTAACAGGCACAAGTTTTGTTATAAATGATGCAATTGAAACAATAATTTTTAATATGAATAACAAAGGCGTTCGGTTAAAAAGTGAAGCTGCTATGACTATTGCCACAACAGCATTAATTCCTGAGGAAAATAAAATAGCACCCAGGTATTTCTATTTCAACGATACATTTGTCGTTTTCTTAAAAGAAAAAGATAAAAGCAGTCCTTATTTTGCGCTAAGGGTGCATGATATAAGCAATTATCAATAAATTTATGACATTTTTTATCGGATAAAATATATTTTTCCGGTGATAAAATGTAATTTTTTATTACAGAATTTTTCTTTTGCATAAATATATATTAGAATGGTAAAAGGATATGTTATTATAGCCGATTTGGCAGAATGACTTGGCAGTATGAAAACGGATTAGATTTGAATGAGAAGGCGCAGACAAAAGTACGATATATATATATTCATATTTTCAGCACTTTTGCTTATTGGATATATGACTTATAACAGATATTCTTCCGAAAGCAGAGGGATAAATGCTTATAAAGTTGCTTTAGAAAGTTACAAAAATACTGATTATGAAAAAGCTTATTATGAATTTGGAAAAGTTCCGTCTGCATCAAGTTTAAAAGAGCCTGCTTTGTTTAGACAGGCAAGATGTGCTACTAATATGGGGAAAAAGCAACTTGCAATAAAAAAATATAATAAAATTGCTCATTCAGGTTCAAAATCAAGTATTGTGCCAATCAGTGAATACAATATGGCAAATTTGATGTATGAAATAAAAGATAGTAATGCGAAAAAACATTTTCAACATATTATTAAAAAATATCCGTCAAGCGATTATGCTACAGCTTCCGAATATTATTTAGGTTTAATTACAGTTAATAATTTGCCGAAAAATAAAAAACGTAAACAAAAATCAATTGAAAAAGCGGGGATTAATTTCAAAAATTATATAACTAAATCTCCTGACGGCAGATATTCAATTAAATCCGCCGAAGAAATTCAAAAACTCGGATTGAAATTAAATAATTATGATAATTTGCTTTTGGCAAAAGTTTATTATGAAAATGGAGATTTTGAAAAAGCAAAAACATTTTTAGCAAAAACAACTTTGGCTTTTAGTTGGACAGATTTTGCAAAAAATGAATTTAAGCTTGGGAATAAAGATAAAGTAAAATATTATACCGAATTAGGTTTGAAAAACCATGCCGACGGAGCTATTGAAAAAGAGGTTTTTGAAATTATTGACAATTATTTGGCGGTTGCTTCATCAAGAGGTGAAGGAATAAAATATTTAGCTTCGCAAAATTACAAATCGACGGGTGCAGATTATATTTCATATCTAAATTGCAGTGAAGTAGTGCCTTCTGAATCAAAAGAGGCTTGTTTTAGAACTTTATACGAAAAATATCCGAACGGACAATTTTCAGGTGATGCTTTATATAATTTGTTTATGTCAAAATATTTAAAAAAAAGATATAGCGATGCTCAACGGTTAGGATTTTTACACTTAAAAAAATTCCCAAATGTTAAATCCAGTCCCGCAATTGTTTATTTTATGGGAAAAATTTCAACAAAATTAAAGCATTATGAAAATGCTAACTCATATTATAAAAAAACGATTTCAGACTACCCCGATTCGTATTACGCATTCAGAGCAAATTATAATTTATACAAAGATGACGGAATGTTTCCTTTTGAAGATTTAAAGTGTAAAAAAGTCGCATTTCCATATAAAAAATCAATGGAAAACAATCTTGTAATAAAACTTGCACTCTTAAAAGATTATGATTTGGTAGAAGAATTGTGTAAAAAAGATAAATTTATTCAAAGTTGGATAGCTTATGAAAAAGGAAATTATACAATTTCGGCAATTTTGGCCAGAAATGCAATGGAGGAATTGCCCGTAAAACCTGCATTTGATGATTTAAGATGGAGATTAATATATCCGCTTCACTATTATGATAAAGTTTGCAAATACAGGAAAAATAATAACCCTGTTGTATTGCAATCAATCTTAAAAGAAGAAAGTCATTTCAATTCTTTTGCCGGTAGTTTGGTTGGTGCAGCCGGTTTAATGCAACTAATGCCTGCAACATACAGTGAAGTTTCCAAAAATCATGGCATATCCGGTGATATATTCAGTCCTGAAAGTAATATCAATGCAGGAAGTGCATATTATGAAGGCTTGAAAAAGGTTCTCGGAAACAAAGATTTGTATGCAATTTCTGCATATAACGGAGGAATCGGCTCTGTTACAAATTGGTTTTCAAAAATTATATACAATGATGTTGATGAATTTGTAGAGCAAATACCTTATCCTGAAACAAAAAATTATGTAAAAAAAGTTTTAAGAACTTATTGGGTATACGGAAATATTTATTAAAGTTATAAAAATCAAAAAAATGGGATGATTTTTTGTCATCCCATTTAGTGCATTTCTTAAAGAAAATTTTAGTTCATTGCTTTTTCAACAGCAACAGCAACTGCAACGGTTGCACCAACCATAGGATTATTACCCATGCCGATTACACCC
This sequence comes from bacterium, assembly GCA_024408765.1. Classification (GTDB taxonomy): domain Bacteria; phylum Cyanobacteriota; class Vampirovibrionia; order Gastranaerophilales; family Gastranaerophilaceae; genus CAG-196. Next base: position 8,339 of record JAKSUR010000043.1, read on the forward strand.
ATCATTTCAACATGAGCCGGAACTGATGAAGAACCTGCAAATTGAGCATCACCATGCATACGTCCCATGGTATCAGTCATGCCGTAAGATGCAGGGCCGGCTGCAACATTGTCAGGATGTAGCGTACGACCTGTACCACCGCCGGATGCAACTGAGAAGTATTTTCTTCCGTTTTCCCAGCACCATTTTTTATAAGTACCTGCAACAGGGTGTTGGAATCTTGTTGGGTTAGTTGAATTACCTGTAATAGAAACATCAACACCTTCTTTAATCATAATAGCAACACCTTCATTTACATCATCAGCGCCATAGCATCTTACTTTTGCCCTTTCGCCTTCCGAGAAAGGTGTTTCCTTAACGATTTTTAATTCGCCTGTTTTGTAATCATATTCTGTTTCAACAGAAGTAAAACCGTTGATACGAGCGATTACATGTGCGGCATCTTTACCAAGACCGTTCAAAATTACTCTTAAAGGTTCTTTTCTAACTTTGTTGGCATTTCTTGCAATACCTATTGCACCTTCCGCAGCTGCAAAAGATTCGTGACCTGCCAAGAAACAGAAGCATTTAGTTTCTTCTCTTAAAAGCATAGCGCCCAAATTGCCGTGACCAATACCGACTTGACGTCTGTCACCTACAGACCCGGGAACAGCAAATGCTTGCAAACCCAAACCGATAGCTTCAGCAGCTTCAGCGGCAGTTTTAATTCCTTTTTTAATAGCTATTGCACAACCGAGTGCATATGCCCATGAAGCATTATCAAATGCAATCGGCTGAATACCTTTAACAATGGCATCTACATCAATGCCTTTTGACAAACATAAATCACGAGCTTCTTCCAAAGATTTAAAACCATATTCAGGTAAAACTTTTGCAAGAGTAGCTTCACGTCTGTCTTGTCCTTCAAATTTTACTGTCATAATTTATTTCCCTTTACTTTATTTTGTAATCTTATATTCAAACTACTCTTCACGAGGATCGATATATTTAACCGCATCAGCGAATCTGCCGTATGTACCTACGTTTTTATCAAAAGCTTCTTGCGGATTAACACCCTTCTTAATAGCATCCATAAATTTACCCATATTGATAAATTGATATCCGATAACTTCATCATTCTTGTCTAAACCAAGTTTTAGGATATAACCTTCTGTTAATTGAAGATAACGAACGCCTTTTTGCTTAGTTGAATGAATTGTACCGCACATAGAGCAAAGACCTTTACCCAAATCTTCAAGACCTGCACCAACAGGTAAACCGTTTTCAGAGAATGCGGATTGAGTTCTTCCGTAAACAATTTGTAAGAATAATTCTCTCATTGCAACATTAATTGCGTCACAAACGAGGTCTGTGTTTAATGCTTCAAGAATTGTTTTTCCGGGGAGAATTTCAGCTGCCATAGCTGCTGAGTGAGTCATACCCGAACAACCGATTGTTTCAACGAGTGCTTCTTGTATAATACCTTCTTTAACATTCAAAGTTAATTTACAAGTACCTTGTTGCGGAGCACAACAACCGCAACCGTGTGTTAAACCTGAAATATCCTTAATTTCTTTACATTTCGTCCATTCGCCTTCTTGCGGAATTGGAGCAGGAGAACCTTTAACACCACGATGAACGCAGCATTTTTCTTCAATTTCCTTAGTAATTTCTAACTTGCCCATTTGACCTCCTTATTAATCAAAAATATTGGCTATATAATCTCTCTTAAATAACGTAATATAAAAATCCCGTCTAAAAAAATTATATAACAAACATTTTTTAGAGGCATGCACAAATTTACATCATGGAAGTTGCATCTTTTGCTAAATCGGCCAAATCTTCAATAAGATTTTTCCCAAAAACATTATAAAGATTAGTGGCATGTTTTTGAGCTACATTCATCAAACTTTTGTGTTCATTGGGTGAATTTTTTAATAAACCTGAAAAATAATTGCTTCCGATATCAACATCTTGAATTTTCAACGGTTCAGTATCAATTATATTTTGTACATCTTGACCTATAGGTTGGACTTTAGAAACTTCGTCAAACGGTTCAATAATGAATCCTGACGGCTGACCAATATTTCCCAACGCTTGAAGATTTTTATTTGGTTCGACTGTGTTTATATCGCTTGCTTGTTGGAGTAATTTCGCAAAAGTATCATCATTCAAATCAAAGCCCTGCGGTGCTGTCACACCACCAAGACCTTTTGTCGATATTTGATTAACTAAATTTTCCACTAAACTCATATATTACAAGTTTAATGTATTTGTTTCTTGTATACATCCACTCAAAATATGATAAAATTAACAACAAAACTTTGTTTATTCGACTCGTTCTATAATGCTTTCTGCACAAACAAATGCAGTTGACCATGCATTTTGCAGATTAAATCCGCCACAAAAGCCGTCTATGTTAAGTATTTCACCTATGCAAAAAACATTTGGCAATCTTTTTAATTCCATAGTTTTAGGATTTATTTCCTTCAAATCAACACCGCCTGCCGTAACAGTTTCTTCCCCTTTGTTTGTTCCTATAATTGTAATTCTGAATGAATGAATTTTATCTATAATAAAATCTCTCATTTTTCCGTCAATTTTGTATGCAGGCATTGTTTCATTAATATCAGATAACAAATACTTAACTACTTTTTGAGGCAAATATTCGGAAAGAATATTCTTTATTTCTTTTTTGGAATTTTGGTTTAAAATGTTCTGAAAATTGTTTAAATTCGGACAAAAATCAACAGTTAAAGAATATGGAAAATTATCAAAAGCTTTAATTGAAGAAATTTTGTAAATTAGAGGTGCAGAAACACCAAAGTGTGTAAACAATAAATCTCCGCATAATCCGTCTATAACAATATTTTTTACTACCGTTCCTGATAATTTTTTAAAATCTTCTTTTGTATTTAATCCGACAAGAGAAGGTCTTGGATTAATAATGTTAATATTATACTGTTTAAGATATTGATATCCTGAATGTCCTCCTGTCGCAACAACTGTGTAATCAAATTCAGACCTTATACTTTCTAAATCAAAAATTTCTTTTTGAACAAACTTTACACCAAGTTGCCGTAGCTCTTTTAAAATTTTTTCCTGTACATCTTTTGAGCTGTCTGAAATCGGGAAAATTCGTCCGTCATCTTGAGTGTACGTTTTTATTCCGATATCTTCAAACATTTTAAGCGTATCAGCAGTGGAAAATTTTGAAAAAACAGAATATAAAAATTTTTCTCCTCTCGGATAATTTTTTGCCAGTTCTTTGAAATCATATTCGGAGTGAGCAAGATTACAACGGCCTCCGCCTGTCGGCAGAAGTGTTCTTAGCGGTAAATTTTTATCAAACAATGTAACTTTAAAATTGGATTTTAAAAGGTGATACGCACAAATACAACCGGAAGCACCCGCACCTATGATTGCTACATTACATTTTGATGACACAAAAACTACCTCTTAAAAATTTTATTATTTAATCATCTTCCGTCATAGTTCCGTATAAAACAACTGTTTCCGGGTTTTCCAAATCATCATAAAGTTCTTCAACTGTTTTGTTGAAAACGGGATGCACAAAATCTTCAGCAATTTCAAGCATTGGTACGAGAACAAATGCCCTTTTGTGAAAGAATTGATGTGGAATAGTAAGTTTTTCGGTTTTTATCATTTTATTGTCATAAAAAATAATATCTATATCAATAACTCTATCTTCATACCTTGATTTATCCGAAATATGCTCACGACCTAAAAAAGTTTCAATCCTTTGACATTCTTTTAAAAGTTCTTCCGGTGGAAGAGCTGTCATAATCTGAATTACCGCATTAACAAACCATTTTTCGGTATTCATGTGCCAAGGTTCTGTTTCATAAAAAGAAGATGTTGCAACAATATTTATATCAGAATTTGCACTCAATAAACTTGTCGCTTGTTGAATGTAGCCTACTCTATCTCCCAAATTTGAACCTAATGATAAATAAACTATTGCCATAGGCTTATTTTATCTTGATTTGATAAATTTTGTCAATCATTTTCTGTAAATAATTAAGCCTTCTTGTGTTCTGCTCGTTTACTACCTGCTGATATATCAGAATAAAAAACATTATTACCGTATGAGAATTTTTTTGAAAGAACCATGCCGTCAGATGTTATACTATATCCAAAACCTTCATAAATTATGTTTGTGGTTTTTCCGTCAATCATAATTCTTTTATTTACTTCTTTCATGCTGCATTTTTTTGCATAGGAACGGATTAAAGCTTGACTTTCCGTTTTATTAGCCACGTTAAGTACATGTGCCAGTCTTTTCATTGTGTCTTCTTGTGCTTCCAAAGCGGATTTTTCAATTGTTATACCATCACGCATATAATAAATCTTATTAGAATTAGCTTCTCTGATTTCAATTAAGCCTTTCCCTTTATTGATAACAGTTCTTTCCAGTTTGCCGTCAGGACTGTATTGTTCTTTTCTAAATAATCCGCCTTTTCCTTTAATTGAATCAAAGGATTTGTGTCCGACATAATTATTTTTTGAAAGTTTTCTATATTTCTTAGTTTTGTTGGTTTTTATTTTTTGCCCCAATTTAATATGTTTTTTCTTAGCAGATTTAACAAGTTTAGCAAGTGATATTTCTTTTTTTGCCAATTCTGCTTTTAATGTCTTTGTATTCAGATTTAATTGTTCTGCAACCGCAATTTTTGTTTTTATTAATTTAATATTGTTTTTAACAGTGTGTATTTTACTAAAATTCG
>JAKSUR010000044.1 GCA_024408765.1 bacterium
TGCATAACACCATATCGAACTATATTAGCATCTTCCAATCCCGGAATTGAATGTACAAGTTCTTTTTGTGCCGACCATTTTAAATTTGTTTGAAATCCTACAAGATTAAACAGCGTTTTAGCGGAATTGTCTTGTCTTAATTGCACAACTGCATAGTTTTCAACACCTGTTCTTTTGTCAACCAATCCGACAGGTTTCATCGGGCCGAATCTTAATGTATCAATTCCTCTCGAAGCAAGAACTTCAACCGGCAAACAGCCTTCAAAAAATTCTTTTTTATCAACATCATAGTTTTCAATTCGTGGTGAATTTACTAATATGTTATAAAAATTTTCATATTCATCTTTGTTCATCGGACAATTAATGTAAGAAGCTTCACCTTTGTCATATCTTGCACCCCAAAAAGCTTTATCAAAATTTATAGAATCAATTTCAACAATCGGTGCAATAGCATCATAAAAATGCAAATGTTCGGTTTTTGTAAATTGCTTAATGCTTTGTGCAAATTTATCACTTGTAAGAGGACCGGTTGCTATTATAACATTTCCATCAGGCATTTCTGTTATTTCTTCTCTTATCAGTTTGATTTTAGGGTCATTTTCAATCCTTTTACTCACTGCTTTTGAAAAATCTTCTCTCGCAATTGCAAGTGCATTTCCTGCCGGAACAGAATTTTCTTTTGCAATTTTTATTAATTCACCGCCAAGAATCTCCATCTCTTTTTTTAACAAACCGCTTGCATTTGTAATATCTGCTGAGCCTAAGCTGTTTGAGCAAACAAATTCAGCACAATATTCACTTGTATGTGCATCGGTTGTTTTAGTCGGACGCATTTCATAAAGTTTTACGTCAATTCCTCTTTTTGCAAGTTGTAAAGCAGCTTCCGAGCCGGCTAAACCTGCACCTATAATTATAACTTCGTGCTTCATTCTTGATTTGCCAGTCCAACTTGATTTCTACCATGTTCTTTTGCATAATACAAACCTTTATCCGCATATTCAATTAAATCTTGCGGAGTTTCTCCGTTATCAGGAAATGTTGACACACCTATACTAATTGTAACTTTGCTTGTTTGTGTGGAATCTATTTGAAAATCTCTTTCTTCTACAGCTTTATTAATTCTTTTTGCGTTAAATATTGCTTCTTCCGCAGAAGTATTTGGCAGAAGAATACTCATTTCTTCTCCACCATATCTGCATACATAATCAGTTGTTCTTGAATTTTTCTTCAATGTTTGTGCTACTTGTTTCAAAACAGCATCACCTGATTGATGTCCGTATGTGTCATTAAATTTTTTAAAGAAATCTATATCTATTATGATTAAAGAAAATTTTTGTTCATATCGTCTTGAAAGTTCTATTTGCTGTCTTAACATATCCTGAAAGTATCTGTGATTGTACAGTTCTGTTAAACCATCAATGGTTGCGAGTTTGTATTGATACTCAAAATCTTTTGATTTTATTAAATATTTTGCAATAAATGTAAGAGCGAAAGTTACAATTATAGACATCATAGGAATAACAACAGGTATCCACAAGTTAAATAATTCCATAGTGTAATAAGACATAAATAAATATGCTATTGCAAATAAAATTGTTGATAACAAAGCAAATATCGTTGATGAAGAATACATTACTATTAAAATTGTCATCAGTATTAACGAAAGAACAATGACTATATTTATACCGGGTTCAGCTTGTTTTATAAAATTATTGTCAAGCATATTATTAAAGAAAGTTGCATGTACTTCAACGCCGGGATAAACATTGTCTTGTATCGGCACACTTTTAGTATCGTGCAATGCTGTTGCCGTTGTTCCTATAATTACAATTTTATCTTTAAAATTCATTCTGTCTGCTTTTAATGCTCTGTTTTCCATATCATTTATAAGTTTATACATAGGATAATTTAAATGTGTACCGCTAACTCCATACCAATTCAAAATAAGTTCCCCGTTTTTGTTAAGGGGCATTTTTAAATCTTGTATGTTTATATTTTTAGAAGAATCTATTGTAAATTCTTTGACATCTGTTCCTTCTAAATACTTGCTTCCGGCAACAAAAGCAAGGTAAGGATAGGTTTTGTCCTTATAATAAACAATAGGTGCTACTCTTCTTATTATGCCGTCACTGTTTCGTATAACATTTGTCAAGCCGACTTTCACATTGCCGTTCAGGAGTTCTGATAATATTGTTCTGCAATTTGAATAGGAATATTTTGATTTAATATCAACATTTGAATTGTTTTTTAATTCTACGCTCAATCTTTCGGGAAGATTTATGGGTAATCGCACATCAGATGGCAGATTATCAAAGTTCATTCCGACATAAATATTGTTATATTTATTTAAAGCACTTATTAAAGCATTATCTGCATCTTTAGTTGCACGTATAGATTTTATAAAAAGTAAATCAAAAATTATAGATTGAGGTTTATCTTTTTCAATATAGTTTATAATATCAGCGTAAACATTTCTTGGAATTGGCCACTCGCCATATTTATCCCAAAGATATTCTAAACTCGCATCATCGATTGCAAGAACGACAATGTCTTTGTTTGGAACAGGTTGTTTATGTACAATTTTTAAGGTTTGCCTGTAATCGAATGTTCGATTTTCCGCAACCTCAAAAAATGAAACTATCACATTTTTTAATGTTTGATTGTTTTGCAAAAATATAAATCCGATAAGCGATATTGCTGACAACAACAATAAGTATGTTGCAAGCGTAAACCATTTTGTATTAAAAAATTTCTTCACAACACTCTCCCGTATGTTAATTTCTACTTGTAATATAACTTAATTGTGAAGTCTTTGCAAGAATTGTTCCTTTTAGTTGTTTTTTTATAACGGAATCATTATATTGTTTCAAAAGTTCTGTTGAAGTTGCAATTCCCAAAGGGTTTGAAAGATATTTTAACAAGCATTCTTCATGTAAATTCATATAAAGCCTCACTTTATATTTTTTAACGACTAATCTTGACTTCTCTTTAAAAAAAATTAAAACGATAGTACAAAAAGATGATTTTTGAGGTAAATATTAAAAAATTTCAAGAATCATCCGATAAAAATAACAGCAAATCTGTTTAAATACGATTTAATAAGAGGTGATATTTATGTTTAACGGATTTATTCCACGTTACGATTTAGAAGCACGAATTCAGCACTCAAAAATTGATTCTTGGGGCTATGATTTACCATCGGCAAGAATGGGAAGAGTTGAAGGGCCTGATACTGCTGATTTTTCGAGCGTAATGTCAGGTTTGGTAGAAAATCTGAATACAGAAATGAATGCACCGGATAATTTGTTAAAAGATGCAATGATGGGTAATGAAAATGTTGACGTGCATGACGTTATGACTGCTATGGCAAAAGCAGAGTTAAGCGTTACTGTCGCAACGACTGCTGTCGGTAAAGTCATCCAAGCGTATGATAAAATTATGCAATTGCAGATTTAGACTTCTCATAATTGAAAAATATGTGTATAATAATGTAGGGAAGGATATATGGACTTAAATAAATTATTGGAAAATAAAGTTCTTCTTGCCGCAGTTGCAGGCGGTATAGTTTTATTGCTTATAATTTTTATAATTTGCGGTACAATTTCCGCATCGTCAAAGTCAAATAAAGATGGTGCTGATGTTTCTGCCGAACCTTTGAAAGAAGATGTTGATTTGTTGACTACCGATAATCTGGGTAAAGCTCTTGAAATTCAAGCTATGCTGGCAAAACATGGCATTGTAGTAGCGAGAACGGTCGATGGTACAAAATCTCTTTTAAAATTAAAAGCAAAGAATTGCACAACTGTTGCAGGTAAATGTACAAGCGAAAAACGAGATATGGCGTTGATGCTTATTGTTGAAAGCGGTTTGTATGATCAAAATGTGGGACTGGAAGTTTTTGACAAAGGCGATTTCACGTCAACCAAGGAAGATAAAAAAATTCGACTTGTTCGTGCAATGAATGGTGAATTATCAAGATTAATTAAAAGAATTGACGGCATTGAAAGTGCTTCTGTGTTTATATCCATTCCTGAACAAACAATGTTTTCGTCAATGCAAAAACCTGTAACAGCAACGGTTCAATTATCTGTAGCTGTCGGGCAGACTTTAAATATGGGTACAATCAAGGCTGTTTCAAATCTCTTACTCGGAAGTGTTTCGGGCTTAACTGCTCAGAACATTTCTATAACGGATACAAACGGTCATGTGTACAACAGTCTTGTGGATGCACAGTCTGAAATGTTACAAAGGTTGCAGGAAAATGATAAATACATGCAGGAAAAAGTTCAAGTACAGTTGAATCGTTTGATTGGTGCAGGGAAATATGTTGCAACGGTAAGTACTTTCCTAAAACAAGCCCCTGTTGAAAAACATACAATATCTTATGATCCTAATACAAAAATTGCTTTGAATGAACAAACTTTTTCGGAAGGTTTAGGCGATCAAACGCAAGATGTTAATAAAAATACAAATGCTGTTAGTGTATATCTTCCAAATGGTTTGCCGGCAGGTAGCTCTGATTCTTCCCAAAACAGAAGTTATTCAAGAACAGCAAGAGAGACTCAATATGGAGTGGCAAAAGTTCAAACAAGTGAATATCTTTCACCGGGAACATTAGAAGAAATTTCGATTGCGGTCACACTTGAAAAAGATGCACTTCCGGTCGAATTAACGCTTGAAGAATTAAAAGAACTTGTCGCTCACGCAGCCAGCCCAAAAGCAAATCCTGATAATGTTACAATTGCTTTTGCCGAATCATTAAATCCGTTTATGGCAGGTGATAAGAATGTGAAAGCCCCTATAAAAGCCGAACACGGTAATCCTTGGTGGCTTGCAATAGTATTGCTGTTATTTGGTTTAATCTTCGGTCATAAAGCGTTATCTCAAAAAATAACAATAGCAAAAGAAGCGCAAGAAGAAGAAATGATAAGATTAAGAGAACAAAATGAAGCGCAAGATAAGCAGCTTAAAGATTTAAGCATGAATGCAGCCGATTTAATTGAACGACAATCTCAACTTCAACAAGGTTTAATTGAACAACAAAACAGGCCAACCGTTACTACAACAGGTGCAGACATAAGAGAGGCTCTCAGAGAATTGAAGAAAGAATTTGAAGGTACTGATGAATCAGAAGCCGGTGAAAAAATCAGAAGTTGGATAGAGCAAGGTTAGAATATATAACAATTTGAAAAGAAATGGAGGAAAGGTGATTAAAATATTTAAGCAGATGAGTAATAAAATTGTTATATAACTTATTTGCTTATTAAATTATTCACTTTAATAAAATGCCAATAGAAGGATTTGATTATAAAGCATTTGCACAAAATATGTCTGAACAAGCAGCACAGCTTGTTCCGGCGGAATTGAACGATTTTCAAAAAGGTTATGTTGTTAAAACATTAGGAAACTTTACTCTGCTTGCCGGTGAAGCATTATATAATGATGAGTCCCTTCAAATGAATGCAGGCCAAGCTGTATTTATAACTCAAATTATTGCGGAATGGTCTTTTCATAAATCAATTGATTTAATTCATTCCGGGATTTTACCTGAATATTGGGATAGTATAATGCAAAAGATTGCATTTACTATTTTCGAAATTGCAAAACAAGGTTTTTTAAAAAAAATACCCCAAGAACAATTACTTCAAGCAATTGAACATCATGTTGTTAAAGTTTATAACAAATGTATTGATGAACTTCAAGAAAAAGGTATTATAGACGAAGCAACAAAAAATAATGCTGAAAACCAATCTAATATTGACCAAATGGTTAAACAAGCGCAAGCTGAGCAAGCAAGGCAACAGCAAGAACAGCAAGAACAGCAAGAAGAAAAAACTGTTAATAATGAGAGTGACAGACGTAAAAGAATTGAAGAACGTGCTGCAAGAAGGCAAAGCAGGAGAGATAGAGCATCTGCTTCAGTTCCGCAAGGTATTTCAAATAAAGATTTAAAATTAATGACACTGGCGCTTGTTCTAAAAGTATTATCACAAGACAAGGTTACGACAATTTTAAATAAATTTGATTCAAATGATTCTTTAAGGATTTCACAATATATGGATATGGCGGATTTGGAATCGCATCTTGATGGGGATTTGATTAATAACTGCTTAAAAGAAATAAAAGATGTAATTCCGACAAAACGCAAGCTTACAAAAGAAAATCTTGTTAAAGCATTAATAGATGTATATTCTAATAATTCGAGAGAAAGCGTTGAGAAAGTTATAAAAAGTGAAAGACCGCTTGTAAAACGCTTTGCGTCAAAGGCTTATGACGGTGAATATAGTGAATTGCCTTTAAGAGTTGCAGGTATTGTTACAGAATACATAGAAGAAAATGTATAATAAATAAATAAAATATTATATTGTCATGATAATAAAAAAGAAAAATCAAAAAATAACAAAAAAAGTTGATATAGAAAAACCGCAAGAAATTGCAGGTTTAGGTGTTGATGAAAATATTCATGTCGATAATCAAGAGGTCATTGCCGATACAAATAATGAAAAGAAAGACACTCTTTCCGATATAGATTTATTTAACATTGAAAATGTCGATTTTAATCAAAGACAGGAAAGACGGAGAGGTTCAAGAAGAAGAGGATATAGAAGGATTGATGACAGAAATCTTGTTTCCAGAGCGCAAGATGAAGCTGAAAATATAAAAAAATCTGCATTTGATGAGGGTTATAGGTGTGGTTTGGAAAAGTCAGGTGCTGATATTGCAATGTTTAGAAATGAGCTTGTGAATTTTATGTCAGCCAGAAAAGATGTTTTTGAGTATATCGCACCTGATATTTTGGAAATCAGTGTTGATATTGCAAAGAAAATTATTAAAAAAGAATTAGAAACAGACCCGCAAGTTATTATAAATACAATTGTTGATGTTCTTAAAACTGTTTCAAAAAGCGAGCCTAAGATTACTATAAAAGTTAGACCGCAAGCTGTTCAATTTATTAAAGATACATTACCTAATATTACTTATCAATACGGTATTGAGGCGAAAATTAATATAATTGCAGATCCGGCAATAGAAGAGGGCGGATGTATCTTTCAAACAAATAACGGAATTGTAGATGCTTCAATTGATACGCAATTAGAAATAATTAAAAAAGCATTGGAAACAAGCTAATAATATAATCTAAAGAAAGGAAAAAATGGCAGCAGAGGGAGGAAATAACAGCAAACCTATATCAGAAATATTTTTGGCATGTTTTGTAATGACATTAATCTTAATTCTTATTATAGAAATGCCTAATTGGGTTATCAATTTTTCAATATCATTAAATATAACCCTAGGTATTGTGCTATTGATGATTTCATTATACGTTCAAAAACCTCTTGAACTTGCAGCATTCCCTTCAATAATTCTGATCGGAACAATGTTCAGGTTATGTTTATCTATAGCTTCAACACGTCTTATTCTTGCAAAAGGTGATGCGGGTCAGGTAATTCATGCATTCGGAACTTTCGTAACGGGTGGTAATATGATAGTTGGCGGTGTAATTTTCTTAATTATTACCATCGTACAATTTATGGTTATCACAAAAGGTGCTGAGCGTATTGCAGAAGTTGCAGCCAGATTCGCATTAGACGCTATGCCGGGTAAGCAAATGACAATTGATGCTGATTTTAATGCAGGTTTAATATCTCCGGAAGAAGCCGTCAAACGTCGTGAGGACTTACAGAGAGAATCAAGTTTATTTGGTTCTATGGATGGTTCTATGAAGTTTGTAAAAGGAGATACAATTGCAGGTATTATTATCGTACTAATAAATATTATAGGTGGTTTGTGTATAGGGTGTTTGGTTCAGAACATGCCAATAGGCGATGCTGTTAGCAAATATACTGTCTTAACAATAGGTGACGGTCTTGCTTCACAGTTACCTTCACTTTTGATGTCAATTGCGGCAGGTATTGTCATGACACGTGCATCAGCGGGTAATGCTTCATTAGGTGGAGATTTAACCAATCAGATTATGTCAAAACCTTATTCTTTATTCTTCGCTGCATTGTTTTTGGGTTTGATTACAGTAACTTCACCAATTACAGGTTTGCCGTTTTTACCGTTTTTAATATTTACGGTAGTTCTTGCTGTTGCAGGATTCTCTGTATTAGTAAATGCAGATGTACAATCTCAACTTGGTCAATTGGAAAGTGTACGTCAAAACATGCAGGATTTGGTTAATCCTAATAAGATGTATGAAAGATTGGGGGTTGATGTTTTAAGTTTGCAAGTTGGTGCAGGGCTTCTTGTTATTGCAGATCCTGAGCAAGAAGGTCAATTGCTTGCAAAAATTGCTGCTTTGCGTCAAAGGGTTACTGATGAATTGGGTTATATTTTACCGAACATAAGGATAATGGATTCTTCGGCACTTGAAGCAAATGAATATGTTATTTCGATCCGTAATAATGTTGTTGCTTCAGGATTTGTTTATCCGGGGAAATATATGGTAATTGCAGACCAGTGGGATTCTGTAAAGAAAGCTATCCCTGACGATGCCATTGTCGGCGTTGACCCGACATATCAAACGCAAGCTTACTGGATATCAGAGCAAGACGCAAAAGCAACCAGAAAAGTTACGGCAGTTGATGCAACCGATGTTCTTGTTACACATTTGCAAGAATGTGTAAGAAAACACGTTGATGAAGTTATGACAAAGACTGACGTTTTAAAACTTATGGAGTTAGTTCGTTCACAAGACCCGACTCTTGTCAATGACTTAGTTCCTGCTATAATTTCGACTTCCGATTTAAGAAAGATTTTTGTAAACTTAATAAGAGAAAAAGTTTCAATCAAAGATATTATATTTGTATTTGAAAGACTTTGTGATTATGCCAGATTTTCAAAAGAACCTGATATTTTATCAGAAAGGTTAAGGGCGGCACTTGGTCGGCAAATATGCTTAAATAATGTTGATAGAGATAGAGTTTTATACGCACTTACTTTATCTCCCGAATGGGAAAAAACACTTGACGATTCTTGCCAGAGAACCGAATTAGGAACAATGTTCTTATTAAATCCAATGCAAGTTCAAGATTTAATTGAGACAACTGCAATGACATTAATGAGAGCGCATCAGAGTGTTGGTATTCAACCTGTAATACTTTGTTCTCCAAGAATAAGGTTGCCTTTATATCAATTACTTGAAAGGCATATTCCAACGATTGTTGTAATTTCATATTCTGAATTAATAACGGATATCAGAGTAGAAGCTGTTGATACAATTGGAGAAGCAGGCAGGTATTAATATTAACAAAATGTTGTAAAAGGGTTGAAAACTTTAAAAAATACGTTAAAATAATAGTAGCAGTTAAAAATACTGCACCTGAGTTCATCAAAGAATGGAAAGGGGCGAAGAGCCCCTTTCCTTTTTGTATATTTTAAATATGCACTTTGTCAATTTACCGCAATTATGAGGTTAATCTTTTGTTCGCTTGAAACTAATTAATATTAAGTTTATAATTTTTTTATGAGCAAAATTCGAAAGCTTTATTATTTTGATAAGAAAAAAATGCTGGAAATGGTTTCTTTTTTAAATAATCATTCCGGTGATAATTATTTATGCGAAATTATGTTTAATCCGTTTTTAATTTTGCATCATTTGCTTCCTTTGAAGTTTAAGTATTTACCTGAATCTTATGTTTTAAAGGATAAAAAAGAACTTAAAGGCTTAATCACCGTTGCACCGATTAGAAGTGTTCAGAAAAAAGTCGAAATAAAAAAGTTGTTTTTTGAAGAAAATTCTTATGAAGATGCTTATGATCTTGTACAATATGCGGTGTCAAAATATAAAGCTATGGGAGCGACTTCTGTTGTGGTTAAGGTGGATGATTATTTGCCTGAATTAATTACTATGTTTGTATCAAAGTGCGGATTCAGCCAAATTTCTTACGAAAAATTATGGCGTATTACAGACTTTCCAAATGAAAATTATGATAAAAAGAATTTCAGATATTTCAGATGTACAGATTCTCAAACAATTGCAAATATAAATAACGATTCAGTGTTACCTCATTTTAGACCTTTGTTAAGTACGGATGCAGGTGAATATAAAGATTCTTTATTTAACGGACTTAATTATTACAGTGAATACAAATATACTATTGTTGATAAAAAAACTAAAAACGTTTTGGGTTGCATTATAATAAGAACTTACGATAATGAAAATTATGTTGTGGATATAATTCAAAGTGAATGGACAAGTCTTAATATTAATTCTATTTTGAGTTTTGCGACAGACAAAATTAAGCATAGGCAAAAAAAATTCGGATTATTTGTAAAAAGTAAAAGATATACGACTTTTGGCGAAAGATATGAAAAAATCTTTATGGAAAACGGTTATGAATGTATTCAAAACCAGCTTGTTTTAACTAATTCTTCCGCAAAACTTTTAAGAGCGAATGAAAAAACCGGAAAATATACTGCAATCGGGGATTTTTATCCGTCAGGTGTAATTTCTGTTCAATAAAGTGATTTTCTGAAACTTTTTATAACTTTAATTTTTTCGCTGTAATTCTGTTCTAAGAGTTCTTTCAGGCATGCTTGAAGAGAAATTATTGCATTTTCTATATTTTCTTTATTTAAGTTTACCATATCTTCTGCCATTTGCGTATTTGAGAGTGCAAGTCTTGTTGTGTCACGGAAGCCTGATGATGCAAGAATCTGAGCCAGTTTATTATCTTTTATGTTTTCGCAAAGAGCTTGTGCAACCACCATAGGCATGTGCGAAATCAGTGCAACCGCCATATCATGCTCATCGGGAGTTGTAATAACAATATCTGCGCCTAAAGTTTTAATTACATTTTCCAGTTTTTCTTGTTCAGGAAGAATATTGCCGTCAAGTGGTGTGATTACCCATTTAGCATTTTTAAAAAGTTCGGGGAAAGCACTATCCCAACCGCTGTTTTCAGTTCCTGCCATTGGATGTGACGGAATGAATTTGTATTTATATCTTTTTTTTGAAACAAATTTTTTTAAACTGCAAACATCGGTAACAATAGAATTTTCGTCCACATATTCTTCAAGCTTGTCTAAAATATCAAGCGTTACGTTCATAGGAGTACATACAAAAACTATTTCACAATCTTTTAGTGCCGAATAATCTTTGTAAACATTTTTGTAGTTAAGACTTCGTGAAATTCCTACAACTTCGTAATTTGAATTTGTTTCCAAAGCTTTAAATATTGAACCGCCTATCAGCCCTAATCCTATAATTCCGATTTTCATATTAAATCCTTATGGTTAAACTTCTTTTTGCCGTCTACATAATCTTTTACGATATTTCCGTTACCTTGAAGCTTATATTTGTATATTGTAAGTCCTTCCAATCCGACAGGGCCTCTGGCATGGGTTTTGTTGGTGGAAATTCCGACTTCTGCACCAAACCCATAGCGGAAACCGTCTGCAAATCTTGTTGAAACATTGTGATATACTCCTGCTGAATCAATTGTGTTCATAAAAATTTCAGCGTTCTCTCTGTTTTCTGTAATGATTGACTCAGTATGACCCGATGAATATTTATTTATATGGTCAATGGCTTCTTCTAATGCAGAAACCACTTTTACGGCAAGTATTTTATCAGAATATTCCTTGTGCCAGCTTTCAGGATTAAAAATCACCTCAACGCCTTCTTCTTTTATTGTTTTTATGAGTTCATCTTTTTTTAAGAAATTTCTGTGAATCAAAAGTGTTTCAACAGAATTGCAGGCACTCGGATATTGAGTTTTAGCATCAATTATTATATTTTTTGCTTTTTCAAAATCCGCTGAATCGTCAACAAAAATGTGGCAAATTCCGTCTGCATGTCCGAGAACAGGTATTTTTGTGTTTTCTTTGACAAATTTTACCAAGCTGTTACCGCCTCTTGGGATTATTAAGTCAATATATTCATCTTGTTTAAGCATTTCAGCGACATCTTCTCTTGTAAAAATTTGTGT
Source organism: bacterium (assembly GCA_024408765.1). Classification (GTDB taxonomy): domain Bacteria; phylum Cyanobacteriota; class Vampirovibrionia; order Gastranaerophilales; family Gastranaerophilaceae; genus CAG-196. Next base: position 11,937 of record JAKSUR010000044.1, read on the forward strand.
TAAAACATTTTCAGGGAATTCGTCAACTGATGCCAAAGCTTGCTGTATTATTTCCATAATGGTTTTATTGGTGTTATAAGATTCTTTTCCGCCTTTTAAAATAACCGCATTAGATGATTTAATTGCAAGTGCTGAAATCTGGGAAATCACGTCAGGTCTTGCTTCAAATATTATTCCCAAAACGCCTATCGGACAAGATACTTTTGTTAAAATCAGCCCTGTGTCAAGGCTTCTTTGCATAAGGACTTTTCCTATCGGGTCGTCAAGTTCGCAAATATCAACAATCCCTTGAATCATATCACGCATTTTATTTTCATCAAGTTTCAATCTGTTATATATTGATTGGCTTAGTTTTCCTGTTTCAACAAGTTGCTTGGCTGATTCTAAATCAGCCGAATTCGCTTTTAATATCTTATCTCTGTTTAAATCCAAATTCTCCGCAATTTTTAAAAGGGCGGTATCTTTTATACTGCAAGGAATTCCTGCCAGCTTTTTGGATGCATATTTTGCATTTATTACAAGTGTCTTAAAATCAACCACAACCATTATACCTATTTCTGTTACACATAGACTAGAATAATATTAATATTACTTATTATCAATATTTTGCAAATAATTTGTAACAAAATGAGGATGCGGAAAAAGTCAAAAAATGACTTGCGGAAGCAGGAGTTGAGGATGAAATTCGATACTCATTTTCGCGATTTTTTGAACTTTTCCGCAAACTCAAAAAAAATAGCCGTTTGACCTATTCATTAAAAACTTTTATCAAGTAAAACAATATATATGAATAGTTAATGGGAGAAAAAAGAATGCAATTAACTGAAAGAGAGTTAAATGTGCTTTATTGCCTTGCTCACGGAATAAACAATAATGCAATCGGCAAAAAATTGAATATATCAGAGCATACTGTAAAAGCGCATCTTGAATCAATATATGAAAAATTAACCGTTGAAAATCGTATTCAGGCAGTCATAAGAGCTATTCAAACAAAATTAATTGATATTAACACTATAAATATAAAAGT
>JAKSUR010000045.1 GCA_024408765.1 bacterium
TATGTTTATTATATCAATTTAAAAAAAGAGTGTCCATGACTTTTTGGACACCCTCTTCTGTTTTTCGAACTTGCGTTTAAAGAATTACTTAAGCAAAGCACCGACTGATTTGTATACAGCCATTCTTATTTCAGCATCTTTTTGTGCTTGTTGATATAAAGCTTCTGCTGCCTCAGGATTCGTTTTAAGAAGTGATTTGTATCTGCCTTCACTTCTGATAAATTCCTGATAATCAACTTTCGGCTCTTTTGCATCCCAGCTAAACGGAACTTCTGCCATTGGATTATATCTGTATAATGGGAAGTATCCTGCTTCAACAGCACGCTTTTGCTCTGTCTGAGTCTTAGACATATCAATTCCGTGTGCTATACAAGGCGCATATGCAAATATGATAGAAGGCCCATCATAGCTTTCTGCTTCCAAGAATGCTTTAAGAGTTTGATTTCTGTCAGCACCCAAAGCAACTGATGCAACATAAACGTAACCATAAGACATAGACATCAAGCCCATATTTTTCTTATATGTTGGCTTACCGCCCGTTGCAAATTTAGCAACCGCACCTGTTGGAGTTGATTTAGAAGCTTGACCGCCTGTATTTGAATATACTTCTGTATCAAGAACGAGAATGTTAACATTTTTGTTTTGATCAAGAACATGGTCAATACCGCCGTATCCGATATCGTTTGCCCAGCCGTCACCACCTATAATCCAAATTGATTTATCTGTAAAGTAGTCTTGAAGTTCTACAACTTTCTTGTACGTTTCACAATCACAAGGATATTTTGCCAATGCAGCTTTTGCCTTGTTTTGTGCCTCAAGGGCTTCCTCAGTTTTTGAATTATCCCAGTGAGCCAAAGCTCCTTCCAATGCTTCTTTTAATTCAGCAGGTGTTCCTTCATGAGCAATAATTTTTTCTGCATAAGTTTTCAAAATTGCTCTGTTGGAATCAACTGCCAATCTCATACCAAAACCAAATTCAGCATTATCTTCAAATAATGAGTTAGCCCAAGCAGGCCCTCTGCCTTCTTTTGTTTTTGTATAAGGAATTGTCGGGAATGTTCCCGAGTAAATTGAAGAACAACCTGTTGCATTAGCAACGATTGCATTTTCACCAAACAATTGTGAAACAAGTTTAACATAAGGTGTTTCACCGCAACCGGCACAAGCACCCGAAAATTCAAATAATGGTTTTCTAAGCATTGCACCTTTAAGAGTTTTAAGTGAATTTTTACCCATAACATTGTCAGGAAGTGAATCAAAGAATTTTTCATTTTCAACTTCACCTACTGCAACTTCTTCTTCAAGAGTTGACCAAGTTAAAGCTTCTTTACCTGCGACTTTTGACATTGGACATTGATCTATACAAACACCGCAACCTGTACAATCATTGCAATATACTTGAACTTTAAACTTTTCACCATGATCGTTTGGCTTAGCATCGACTGTTTCAAAAGAAGCCGGTGCATCTTTCAAATTTTCAGAATCAATTAACTTAGTTCTTATAGCAGCATGCGGGCAAGCAGAAGCACAGATTCCGCATTGAATACAAGTTTCAGAATTCCAATTTGGAACACGAGGTGCAATACCACGTTTTTCCAAACAAGCTGTGCCAGTTGGAATTACACCGTCATTACTCATTGCTGAAACAGGAATATCGTCACCTTTTTGACGCATAGAAGGTTCTATGATACGTTTTGCAAATTCATCTGCATCATCAGGAATAAGTTTAACATCATCCGCATGAGCAATTCCGTCAAGAGAAGAAGGAACAACAACTTCTTCCGTAGCATTTACGGCTGCATCAATAAGAGCAAGGTTCATGTTAACAACATCATCACCTTTTTTCTTAAATGTTTTCGTTGTCATAGCTTTCATACCTTCAAGAGCTTGTTCAAACGGAATTATTCCTGAAACTTTGAAGTAAGCAACCATCATAACTGTGTTTGCACCTTTGCCTCTTAATCCGGGTTGTTCCTTGATTAATTTTTCAGCGTTAACATTATAGAATTTAACTTTCTTGTTAATAATTGTTTCTTGCATATCACGTGTTAAGTGAGAAAATGCTTCTTCTTTTGACCAAGGTGAGTTAAGAAGGAATGTTCCGCCCTCTTTAATACCTTTAAGCAGATCATATCTTCCGATATATGCGTGAGCTGACACTGAAACAAAATCAGGGGCTGTAATCAAATATGTTGATTTAATTTGTTTGTCACCAAAACGTAAGTGAGAAACTGTTACGCCAAATGATTTTTTGGAATCGTAAGCAAAGTATGCTTGTGCATCTTTGTCTGTATATTGACCGATAATTTTAATTGAGTTTTTATTAGCACCAACCGTACCGTCTGAACCTAAGCCCCAGAACATACAATTTGTAGTGCCTTCGGGTTCGGTAACAATGTGTTCTTCAATTGGAAGAGATTTATGTGTTACGTCATCTTCTATACCAACAGTAAATCCGTGGAAACCTTCTTTTTCAGAATGTTTGTAAATTGCATAAACCATAGAAGGAGTAAATTCCTTAGATGAAAGTCCGTAACGTCCGCCAATTACTCTGATTGACTTACCGCCAACTGCTGCAACAACATCCATGTATAGAGGTTCACCAATTGAACCGGGTTCTTTTGTTCTGTCAAGAACCGCAATTCTCTTTACTGATGCAGGTAATGCTTCGTTGAATCTCTTAACATCAAACGGTCTGTATAATCTTACTTTAACTAAACCGTACTTAGTACCTTTTTTAGCATTTAAGTATTCAATAGTTTCTTCAATAGTTTCACAAGAAGAACCGATTGCAACAATTACATCTGTTGCATCAGGTGCACCGACGTAATCAAACGGATGATATTGACGACCTGTAACCTTTGCAACTTTATCCATATATTCTTGAACTATATCAGGAACTGCATCATAGTATTTGTTAACAGTTTCACGACCTTGGAAATATACGTCCGTATTTTGAGCACCAACTTTACATTTTGGAGCTTCAGGTCTTAAGGCTCTGTTTCTAAATTCCTCAATATATTGAGGTTCAACTAATGAAGCAATTTCTTCATAAGAAATTTCTTCGATTTTGTGTATTTCATGTGAAGTTCTGAAACCATCAAAGAATTGCAAGAACGGAACTTTTGCTTTGTATGTTGAAAGATGAGCAACCAAAGCCATATCCATTTCTTCTTGAACAGAATTTGCAGCTAACATTGCATATCCTGTATTACGGCAACCCATAACATCTGTATGATCACCAAAAATTGCCAATGATTGAGCTGCTAATGCACGAGCAGAAACGTGAATTACATGAGGTAACATTTCGCCTGCAACTTTGTGCATAACAGGAATCATAAGTAATAAACCTTGCGAAGCAGTATAAGTAGAAGTAAGTGCTCCGGCTGCCAGTGAACCGTGAACTGCACCTGCGGCACCTGCTTCTGATTGCATTTCTGCAACTCTGACTTCTTTGCCCCAGATGTTTTTCTTGTGTTGTGAAGCCCATTCATCAACCCATTCACCCATTGTAGATGAAGGTGTGATAGGGTAAATTGCGGAAACTTCACTTAATGCATAAGCAACATGCGCTGCTGCATAGTTTCCGTCAACTGTAATCGTGTTTTTTGACATGTTAATATCTCCCTTTCTAAACTCTTCCGAGCATTAATAAAATTATACAACAAACATAAAAAGGTGAAAATTTACATTAAATTCTAATAAAAAAATACCGAATCAAGAAACTTAACTCGGTATTTTTTATTTATGTTATATCAAAACTATTTGATAATTTTGTCTACAACACCGGCACCAACTGTTCTACCACCTTCACGGATAGCGAATCTCATACCTTCTTCGATAGCAACAGGAGCAATAAGCTCGACTGTCATAACTACGTTATCACCAGGCATTACCATTTCGCCTTCAAATTGGATAGAACCGGTAACATCAGTTGTTCTGATGTAGAACTGAGGTCTGTAACCGGGGAAGAATGGAGTGTGACGTCCGCCTTCTTCTTTTGTCAAAACGTAAACGTTAGCTGTGAAGCTTGTGTGCGGATGAATTGTTCCGGGTTTTGCAAGAACTTGACCACGTTGGATTTCAGTTTTATCAACACCACGAAGCAATGCACCAATATTATCACCTGCTTGACCTTGATCAAGAGATTTTCTAAACATTTCAACACCGGTAACGGTTGTTTTCTTAGTTTCGCCTAAACCTACCAATTCAACTTCGTCACCAACTTTAACAATACCACGTTCTACTCTGCCTGTTGCAACAGTACCACGACCTGTGATAGAGAATACGTCTTCAACCGGCATCAAGAACGGTTTGTCTAAGTCACGTTGAGGAGTTGGGAAGTATGTATCAACAGCATCCATAAGTTCCCAAATCTTGTCAACCCATTTGTCTTGACCGCGAGCTACGTTTGGATTAGCTTGAACAGCTTCCAAAGCTTTAAGAGCTGAACCATGGATGAACGGAATGTTGTCACCGTCAAATTCATAAGAAGTAAGAAGTTCTCTAACTTCCATTTCAACCAATTCCAACTATTCGGGATCGTCAACCATATCACATTTGTTCAAGAATACTACTAAGTTAGGAACACCAACCTGTCTTGCCAACAAGATATGTTCACGAGTCTGAGGCATAGCACCATCGGTAGCAGCAACTACAAGGATTGCACCGTCCATTTGAGCAGCACCTGTAATCATGTTCTTTACATAGTCAGCGTGCCCGGGGCAGTCGACGTGTGCATAGTGTCTTGCATCTGTTTCATATTCTACGTGTGCAGTAGAAATGGTTATACCTCTTGCTTTTTCTTCAGGAGCAGCATCAATTTCATCAAATTTCTTAGCTTGTGCTTTACCTGCTGCAGCCATAACGCCTGTGATAGCTGCTGTCAATGTTGTTTTACCGTGGTCAACGTGGCCTACTGTACCAATGTTAACGTGCGGTTTTGTACGTTCATACTTTTCACGTGCCATGAGATTAATCTCCTTCTTTGATTAAATATACTACGTTAACTTACTCTCTAAGTTATACTACATGTTATTTTATAATTTCAAAAAAATTTGTCAATGTTTTATCTCGTGATTTAGAGTTTTGTCTAAGTCTTTAAAAATTCACATTGGTATCATAAAAAAAAGCCCCAATCAAGAGGCTGTTGGAATTAAGAATAGCTGGAAGTATGAAAAAGATTTAATAATTATATTTAACTCTAAGATTTTTTATTTAGCTATCCCATAAACGGCTAATATTTATTTTTAACATATTAAACAAATGGGTATTGTATGGTAGAATCATGTTATGAAAATTTGTTTTATACCTATCGATAACAGACCCGTTTGTTATAATTTGGCGTCAGATATTGCTTCAATTGACAAGGATATTGAATTTTTTATTCCGCCACGTCATTATCTTGGTGATTTAACAAAAATAGCTGATATTGAAAATATTTTGAATTGGCTGGAAGGATTATCTGAAATTGATTCGGTTATTCTTTCGCTTGATACAATTGCATACGGTGGGTTAATTCCTTCAAGGCGAGGGAAAGAAAGCTTTGAAGAAATAACAAAACGCATATACAAACTGAAAGAAATCTTGGAAAAGAAAAAAGCAAAAATATACGCATTTTCAAGTATAATGAGAATTTCAAATAACAATTACAACGAAGAAGAAAAAGAATATTGGTCTGAATACGGAAAAAAAATCTTTGATTACTCGTTTAATTTGCATAAATATGGGAACAATGATTCTTCTGGCATTCCTGATGAAATTTTAAATGATTACTTGGAAACCAGAAAGAGAAATTTTGAAATTAATAAAACCTACTTAAAATGGCAAAATGAAGGCTTTTTTGAAACTCTGATTTTTTCAAAAGATGACTGTGCCGAATACGGTTTAAATGTAAAAGAAGCTTATGAAATAGAACAATTGGGCGGATTCACAAAAACAGGTGCCGACGAAATCCCTTTGACTTTGCTGGCTCGCTCAATAAAAAAAGATATAAAAGTATTTATTCAATTTACGGAGCCGGATTCAAAAAATTTGATATCAAATTATGAAGATGTTTCAATTGAAAAATCCGTTTTAGGACAGCTTGAACTCGGAGGATTCAAAATTTCAAACAATAAAGATGATTCTGATTTGATACTTATTGTAAATAATTTTCGCAAAAAACAAGGCGAACTTGTTATGGGTTGGGAAACGGAATCTTTTAATAGAGAATTTATTGTTCCTCGAAAACCGTTCGCAATTGCTGATGTCAGATATGCAAACGGTGCGGATAACAAATTTGTAAAATCACTGTTAAATGAAATGGATAATGTTAATCTATCTCATATTTTTTATGGTTACTCAGGCTGGAATACATCTGCAAACACTCTGGGAAGCTTGCTTGCGGGTGTTAAAGTGAGATTTAATGCAAATAAGTATAATGACAACGCTTTTAAAAGACTTCAGGCAATACGCCTGTTGGACGATTGGGCTTATCAAGCGAATGTACGCAGTCAAATTAAATCGCCTTGTGATATAAAAGACAAAATGAGACCTTTTGAAAAAATTGTTGAAAAGTTATTGGATTACGATTACAAACCTGAATATTCTTATCCTTGGAATCGAAAATTTGAAATCGAAATCAAAATTTAACGATTAAAAGCCGGATAATTTTCATTATAAAATTCTTCAAATCTGTCCTCCAATATAGCTTGACGTGCTTTTTGAGAAAAATCTATAAGAAATTTTATGTTGTGTATTGAAAGTAAAGCTTGTGCAGTTCCTTCACCGCATTTAAACAAATGTCTTATATATGCTCTTGAATGATTTTTGCAAGTATAGCAATTACAATTTTCATCGAGCGGACTTGCATCTTCAATGTACGAAGCATTTTTAATTTGTGCTTTTCCGTTTGACGTAAAGAAGGAACCGTGTCTTGCATTTCTGGTAGGCAGTACACAATCAAACATATCAATTCCGCGTTTGATTCCGTCAAGCAAATCCTCAGGAGTGCCTACGCCCATGAGATATCTCGGCTTGTCATGCGGAAGCAAAGGTGCAGTATATTCAACAAAATGATTCATTGTTTCCTTATCTTCACCAACACTCAATCCGCCTATTGCATATCCGACAGCAGGTATTGATGAAACGAATTCTGCACTTTCCTTTCTTAAATCATCATAAAAAGCACCTTGGCAAATTGGAAAAAGTGCCTGATTTTCTGTGGTTTTAGCTTTGATACATCTTTCCAGCCACCTGTGAGTTCTTTCCATTGCCTCTTTTGCAGTGTTATAATCACAAGGATATGGCGCACACCAATCAAATGCCATAATTATATCAGCACCGATTGATTGCTGAATTTCCATTGATATCTCAGGACTGATAAAATGTTTTTTGCCGTCTTTCGGATCTCTAAACTCAACACCTTCTTCGGATATTTTTCTTAAATGAGCAAGAGAAAATACCTGAAACCCTCCCGAATCAGTAAGAACCGGTTTATCCCAATTCATCCAGCCATGGATTCCGCCAAATTTTTCTATAAGCTTATGACCTGCTCTCAAATAAAGGTGATAAGAGTTTGCGAGTATTATTTGTGCACCTGTGTCATAAAGATTATTATTCGTAACAAGTTTCACTGTAGAATTTGTACCTACAGGCATGAAAATCGGAGTCAGGATATCACCGTGCGGTGTATGTAAAACCCCTGCTCTTGCACCGGTCTTTTTGTCCGTATGAACCAGTTTATAGTTAAAATTCTCAAAGACTTTATCCATTTAATTCTTTCTTAAAGTCCTTGTTGATTATATCTTTCTTCATCATAAGCAATCAGTTCGGACATGGATTGCCAGTTATCATAAACTTCTTCCGGCTTAAAGTAAATATTAATTTCCCTTTCGGCACTTTGAAGTGAATCTGATGCATGAACCACATTATATTCCATAATTTGTGCAAAATCGGCACGAATTGTTCCTACATCAGCATTGAGCGGACTTGTTGCACCTACTATATGACGAACGCTTTCAACTGCGTTGTAGCCTTGAATAACCATTGCAACTATCGGTGCGCTTGTAATGTAATAAACCAACCTGTTGTAGAAAGATTTACCTTTGTGTTCTTCATAATGTTTTTCAGCCATTTCAGGCGTAACTTGTAATAGTTTCATTCCGACTATCTTAAAACCTTTATCTTCAAATCTTTGAATAATTCTGCCCATTATTCCTCTTTTTACGCCATCAGGCTTAATTGCCACAAAAGTTCTTTCTTCTGCTTTCATAACTTCTCCTGTTTAATTCTGTTAAATATTACCTATAACAAAATTAGAACACGAAATGGTTGAAATGTAAACAATATTAAGTTTAATTATACGAATTGTGTTAATTTATCTGCAAAGTCTTAATACTAATTGATTATCGTTTATGCTTTATGTATAATTTGTCATGTTTGGTTAGAGGATTTTTTAACTATGATATATAACAATGTTTTGGAGCTTATCGGTAATACTCCGATTGTAAAATATGAAAACAATATTTATGTAAAGATTGAATCATTTAATCCATCGGGTTCTATAAAAGACAGGGCTTCGTATTATATGTTAAAAGGCGCATTTGAACGAGGAGAAATCAACAAAAACACAGTTATAATAGAACCTACAAGCGGAAACACAGGAATCGGACTTGCAATGTGCTGTGCGGTTATGGGATTAAAATTAATTATTTGCATGCCTGAAAACATGTCTGAAGAACGTAAAAAAATGATGACTGCTTACGGAGCGGAACTCGTTTTAACTCCGAAAGAAGAAGGTATGAAAGGGTCTGTTGACAAGGCATTTGAATTAAAAGCGTTGTACCCTGACAGCTTTATTCCGATGCAATTTTCAAACTCTGATAATTCGAATTCACATGAAGAAACTGCGAATGAACTTAAAAAAGATTTTGAAAACAAATCAATAGTAATAACGGCAGGAATCGGCACCGGAGGAACAGCTTTTGGTTTAAAAAAATATTACGAAAATGCTATTGTATACGGTGTAGAACCTGCTGAAAGTCCTTTATTTACAAAAGGTAAATCGGGTTCGCATAAAATTCAAGGGATTGGCGCAAATTTTATCCCTGAAATAGCAAAAGAAAATATTTTAGATGGTATTTTAACTGTTGAAGGAGATATAGCGATTTCAACAGCCAAAGAGGCAGCCGTTAGCAAAGGTATTTTTTGCGGTATTTCAGCAGGTGCTAATATTTATGCGGCAAAAGAATTGGCAAAAAAATTTCCTAATAAGGATATAGTTGCAATAATTCCGGATGGCGGAGAAAGGTATTTATCGGTGTGGTAAATGTTATTAAGAGTTATTAATAAAATAAAAGAGGATATAAAAGTTGTTTACGAAAAAGACCCTGCGGCTAATAATCTTGCAGAGATTATATTTTGTTACCCGGGATTTCAGGCACTTTTGGCCCATAGAGTTGCACACAAGCTTGCTTATTGGAAAATTCCGTTTTTACCAAGATATATTTCATATCTTACAAGAATCATTACCGGAATTGAAATCCACCCCAAAGCAAGAATCGGAAGCAGATTCTTTATAGACCATGGAGAAGGTGTTGTAATTGGTGAAACAACAATTATAGGAGATGATGTTCTTATATATCAGCAGGTTACACTGGGAGGAATCGGCTCTGAACAGGGAAAACGTCATCCGACTATAGGTAACGGAGTTATTATCGGTGCAGGGGCGAAGGTTTTGGGAAATATAACCATAGGGGATAATGTTCGTGTCGGTGCGGGTTCGGTCGTTTTGGAAGATGTACCTGATAATTCAACGGTTGTTGGCGTTCCCGGAAGAGTTGTTCAGCAAAAATACGTTAATCATGCGGGAGTTCTTATGCACAACAGAATACCTGACCCTGTTACATGCGAATTGAATCGCTTGAAATACGAAGTTCAGGATTTAAAAGATAAATTAAATAATAAATAATATGAAATGCTTGTATTACATTGATTTCGTATTATGATGTAATTAATAAAAGATGTCGGGGAATTAAATAAGGAGATTATAATATGGCGACCACTAAATCGTCTAAGAAAAAAACAGTTGAAAAATTAGAAAAAGCATTAAATTCTTCAAATACAGTTGAAACACTTGAACAATTGGAAATATTGATATCAAAAGTTCAAAAAGCACAACGTATCTATGAAACTTATTCACAAGAACAAGTTGATAAAATTTTTAAAGCAGCCGCAACAGCAGCTAATAAAGCGAGAATTCCGCTTGCTAAAATGGCGGTTGAAGAAACCGGCATGGGTATTTTAGAAGATAAGATCATTAAAAATCATCTCGCTTCGGAATATATTTATAACAAGCATAAAAATGCAAAAACTTGCGGTATTATCAGTGAAGATAAAGAAAGCGGCATTAAAATAGTAGCTGAACCTCTCGGAATACTTGCAGGCATAATTCCTACCACAAATCCGACTTCTACAGCAATCTTTAAATCATTGATTGCGTTAAAGACAAGGAATGCAATTATATTTTCACCACATCCGAGAGCTGCAAAATGCACAATAGAAGCTGCTAAAATTGTACTGGAAGCTGCTGTAGAAGCAGGAGCACCTGAGGATATTATCGGCTGGATAGACAAACCCTCTGTTGAACTTTCTGCGACTTTAATGCAACATAAGTCAATTGATTGCATTATAGCAACAGGCGGGCCGGGAATGGTTAAAGCAGCTTATTCGTCCGGTAATCCGGCATTAGGGGTAGGCCCGGGTAATGTTTCTGCTGTTATTGATGAAACAGCAGACATTCAAATGGCAGTTTCTTCAATTCTTATGTCAAAAACATTTGATAACGGAATGATTTGTGCCTCAGAACAATCAGTTATTGTCGTAGATGATGTTTATGAAGCTGTTAAAAAAGAATTTGTACACAGAGGCGCATATTTGGTTTCAGAATCAGAGGAAAAGAAGCTTATTGATTTGCCCTTCATTGATACTGTCAGGGGAACGGCTCATCCTTCAATTGTAGGACAGTCTGCAAAAAGAATTGCAGAAATTGCAGGATTTAAAACACCTGAAAACGCCAAAATTCTTTTGTGTGAAAGACCGAAAGTAGATTGGGCAGATCCGTTTTCAAGAGAAAAATTATCCCCGATATTGACAATGTACAAAGCAAAAGATTTTAACAATGCAGTTGAAATGGCTCACGAACTTGTTTATAAGGGTGGTGCGGGACATTCTGCCGCACTTTATACTGACGAAAGAAAGAGTGACAGAATAAATTATTATGCCGAGAACATGCCGGCATGCCGTATTATCATTAACTCGCCTTCATCACAGGGCGGTATAGGTGATTTGTTCAATTTTAGGTTAGAGCCGTCATTATCGCTAGGTTGCGGTTCTTGGGGGAAAAATGCGGTATCCGGGAATATAGGGGTTGAACATCTGCTTAATTACAAAACAGTAGCTGAAAGGAGAGAAAATATGTTGTGGTTCAAAGTTCCGCCAAAAGTTTACTTTAAAAGAGGAGCTTTAGACCTTGCTCTTCGAGTTCTTAAAGGGAAAAAACGTGCATTTATTGTTACAGATAAATTTTTGTTTGACTCAGGCGCAGTTGATAAAATAACAAAAGTTTTACACGAAATCGATATTGAATTTCAAATATTTTTTGATGTAAAACCTGATCCGACATTATCTACAATTAAACAAGCCATGGCGCAATTAAAGCCGTTTGAACCCGATGTAATTATTGCATTAGGCGGTGGTTCACCAATGGATGTGGCAAAAATAATGTGGCTTAAATATGAACAGCCTGATGTAAATTTTGAAGATATTTCAATGAGATTTATGGATATCAGAAAAAGAATTTGTCAAATTCCTGATTTAGGCAAAAAAGCCACTATGATTTGTATACCAACTACATCAGGTACAGGTTCGGAAGTAACTCCGTTTTCTATAATTACGGATGACGAAACTAATGTAAAATATGCAATAGCAGATTATGCTCTAACGCCTAATATGGCAATTATTGACCCGAATTTTGTTGACGGTATGCCTAAGGGTTTAACAGCAGCATCGGGTATAGATGCACTGGTTCACGCAGTTGAAGCTTATGTATCCTGTATGGCAACAAACTTTACTAATTCAAACGCACTGGAAGCTTGCAAACTTGTATTCAGATATTTGGAACGTTCATATAAAGAAGGAGCAAACGATCCGATTGCCAGAGAAAAAATGCACTATGCAGCAACAATAGCGGGAATGTCTTTTGCTAATTCTTTCTTAGGGCTTTGTCATTCTATGGCACATAAATTGGGTGCAATGTATCACATTCCGCATGGTGTTGCAAACGCTTTATTAATCAGGCAAATAATTAAATTTAATGCAACAGATGCTCCTAAAAAACAAACTATATTTCCTCAATATAAATTTCCGAATGCAAAGGCTAAATATGGTCAAATCGCAGATGAATTAGGGTTAGGCGGTAAAAATGATGATGAAAAGGTTGAACGTCTTATTGCCGCTATTG
>JAKSUR010000046.1 GCA_024408765.1 bacterium
GAATATTGGAGTATCTGATGATATTGCGGAAACTATGATTCCTTTAGGTACAAGAATTAAATTTATATATCAAAATGTATTTTTGTACAAAAATATGATTATGGAAGGAGTTCTTTCAATTCAAGCGGGAGAAAGCCCTGTTTTAATTGAACGAAAACTTCGTTCATTCTTGTTAGATGAAGCACCTGCAGGAACACAAAATGGCTAGAAAAAAGAAACCGGAAGAACATGAAAATCTTGAGCGTTGGCTCGTATCATACGGGGATTTTATAACGCTTTTATTTGCTACATTTGTTGTCTTATATGCACTTGCACAAATTGATGCCACTGATTTTGCTAAGCTTGAAGAATCGTTAAAAAATGCGTTTAGCCAAAATACACTTTTGGAAGGTCAACAAAGTGTTTTAGACGGCAGTGATTCTCTTTTTGATCAACAACAAGCAAATTCATTTATACCGTCATTAATGGTGGAATATATAAGCCCAAAATATGAAGAAGATTCTTTTAAAGAAATTGAACAACAAATAAAAGAGCTAAACAATATGGGAGAATTATCCGGTATAAGTTCTAAAATGACCGACAGAGGGCTTTTAATAACCTTTGACGACAAATATCTTTTTGCACCGGGGTCAGCTTATTTAGACAGTGTTGCAAAAAAACTTCTTGATAAAGTCGGAGTTTTAATATGTAAAAAGTTTGTATTGCACGATATGATGATAGAAGGACATACAGACAGTTTGAAAATCAGTGATTCCAAATACCCTTCAAATTGGGAATTATCAAGTGCAAGAGCGTGTTCTGTTGTCCGATATTTAATTAACAGATTTAATTTTTCTCCATCGTTATTTACGGCATCGGGATATGCTGATACAAGAATGGCAGAGGGAGCTATTTCTCCTAATGATCCTGCAAACAGAAGGGTTGAAATTCTTATATTGAAAAATAAATATAAATCACAAAACGGGTCTACCAATGATTTAACTTTAAGCTTATCAAAGGCTCAGCAAGAGCAAATTCAACAACGCAGAGAACAAATTATCAAAAGTGTTGAAGGTGATTCAATTTCGCCTGCCGCAAGAAAATTGTTGGAGGATAATAAAAAACGAATTGAAAAACAAAAGAGTGAAAAACTTTCCAAAAAGAAAATGGAATTGTATGTAAATATAGAAAATGAAAATTTATCGAACGATGAAAACATGCCAAAAATTGAAAAGAGAGTAATTAAACTGAATACAAGCATGCCGGATGAGGATTTTGGTTTATGATAACACATTCTGTAGGAATTTCGTTGGGTTCAAATTCAACAGTAGAAAGCGGAGTCGTTGTAAGGGAAGTTTCAACCGGCAATATTGTTTATATGGATAAGCTTTTTTCAATGAATGACATCGAATTATTTTTTGAAAATTATAATAATTTAAAAAATTCGATTATATGTGTTTCGCTTCCATGGGATATAACCATGCTTGACGGCAAATGGAGAGTCTTATCAAAACCTTATCAATTAATACATGAACATGGTAAGTTTTTAAATCGTGATAACTGGATGCAAAGATTTTCAACAAGAGGTTCGGAATTGTTGTCTGAATTAGCTAAAAACGGAGCGGAAATATATCGTTTTGAAGTATATTTGTCAAGGCAAAAATTAAATTTGTATTCAAATTTTAAAGAACATTCGTCTGCTGATTGTAAATTTTTACAAAATGCCCTTCGTGATGATTGGAATATTGAAGAATTACCCGTAAACATGGTACCGGCAGCGCAATTAGAGGGGATTGTGGGAACAATTTTAGCTGAGAAAAAATTAAAAAATCAAACAGAAAAAATCTTTGAATTTAAAGGGCTTGACGTAATCAATGTTTTTTAATTAGAATAGATAAGTAAAATGTGTAAATTTTTGTTAAAATTTGTTTTAAAATAAGCAATTTTTAATCTTTACCGATTTTAAATGAATGTGTATTAATGATTTTGAAAGGAAAAATTATGTCTCAAGTTTTGCCAATTAATCCAAACAGAGCAGTATATAACGGAGTAAAAATTAAGATAAATGACCCACAAGCAACTTTTCTAACCGGAATAAACAGTAATGATAATGGTGAATATAATTCTGTTAACATAGTAGTAGGTGAGTCAGAATTATCAAAGAAAATTGCAAATTTATACAGTTATCCTGAATACAACAATATGGTGACTTATGATATGACAGGTTAGGCACCTGTAAAGGTTCCGCAACTGCCTGCTGAGACAGTCGCTTATAAATCCGATAATCAAGTAAGAGTACCGGAACCATATGTAACAAATATTAAAGAAGAAAAGAATTTGGCTTTTCATGGCGCAAAGGCTAATAAACCGGAAATATATCCTTCCACAGGCATGAAGCCTTCGATTGACATGAATAAAGTTGTTACTGCACTTGAATCTGACGATTATGACAAACAGGCAAAACAGATGGCAGAAATTGTTTCCGTTGCATTAAAAGATAAAAGCACAGCTTCACTATACATTACAACACCGATTATTTCATCTTTAATTAATATTTTAGAAAAAGATACATCTTCTCTTCAAGGCCCTGATGAAGCTCAAACTGAAATCAGAAAAAAAATTATTATAAATGAAATTTTAAAAGAACAGCAACGTAACGAAAATAAAAAGTCTGAAGAAATGAAGCTTCCTTATGAATTAACAGATGAGGATTATAAAACCGCAATGAAATTAAATCCTCTTGAAATGGCTGAAAGAAATAAAGAATATGCAATGTATACAATTGCATCATTAGCAAAGATTTATTCGGAAGATTATGAGAAAATGGCAGGTAGTGTTGCACCACTCACAGATTTGCCGGGGGTTTCAAATATAGTAGATGTATTAAAAAATAATGAAAATCCATCACTAAAAGCAACTGCTTTGGAAACTTTGTTATACATCAATAAACCTGAATATAAGGATGAAATCAGTGCAATATTTAAAATAGCTTCAAATGATAAAAATGAAGTCGTAGCGCAAACAGCTACAATGGGTTTGCAATTTATGGAAGGTAAATTAAAGTAGCGATTTATACATTTTTAGGTATTTTTCGGCACTTACTTTCCAACTGAAATCGGTTTCCATAGCACTTTTACGCATGGCATTAAGAGTGTAAGTATCTTTGTATACTTCACACGCAATGTTTATCGCATCAAGCATTGAATTGCTATCGTATCCCCAAAATTTAAAACCGTTAGAGTTGCCTAAAGGATAGCCATTTACGGTATTTTCCAGTCCTCCTGTTGCTCTTACGATTGGTAAAGTCCCATATCGCATTGCTATAAGCTGGGAAAGTCCGCAAGGTTCAAATTTAGACGGCATTAGAAAGAAATCTGCACCTGCATAAATACGATTTGCTAACTCTCCCTTATATCCGACATAAGTACGAATATTTTTTGTATTGTCAGAAAGCCATATAAACAAGTTTTCGTAATCTTTATCGCCTGAACCTAAAAATATAAAATCTGCATTTAGTTTTTGAAGTTGACTTTCAGCATTTCTTATTAAATCAAGACCTTTTTGATTAACCAATCTTGAAATCATTGCAATTAAAGGTCTGTTTGGATTGTATTTTAGTCCGAATTCTTTTAAAATGTCTTTTTTATTTTCTTCTTTTTTTGTAAAAGGTTTATCGAGTTTTAAATCTTTTAATGAATAATTTTTGAGAATAGATTTGTCGGTTTGCGGATTAAATATCTCATAATCAATCCCGTTTACAATTCCGACAAGCTTGTCATAATGCCCTCTAAGCGTATAATCCATTCCTTCACCATATTCACCGCCAAGTATTTCTTCCGCATATTTAGGTGATACGGTGACAACTTTGTCTGCGTAATTAATTGCACCTTTCATCCAATTAACACGACCGTAATGTTCGCATCCCCATTCATTATATACAATATCTTTTCTCATATTTGCAAAATCAAGTATATCTTCAAACCAAACACCTTGATATGCCAAATTATGAATTTCAAAAACATTTTTAACATTCGACCAAAATTCATCAAATTTATAATTAGCTTTAATATATAAAGGAATCATTGCAGTGTGCCAGTCGTTTGAATGAATAATATCTGCTTTAAAATTGAGTGCTTTTGCATATTCTAATACAGCAAGAGAAAAAGCAACATACCTTTCGTGTTCATATCTCGTATCAAGCCATCTCGGGTATACATCTTGAAAACAAGAGAAATACCAGTCGTTTTGAACAAAAAATACATTAATATTTGTTGTCGGGAGTTTTGTCATAAATAATTTGAATTTATGTTGCATATTACCAAAACCGAGCCACATGTCAGAGTTTTCAAGCTCTTTAATATTCCACTTTTCTTTGTCTACACATCCGTGAAGCGGTGTAAAAATAGCAATTTCGGCCTCTTTTTCTAATATTTTGGGTAAACTGCCTATGACATCAGACAATCCGCCTGCCTTAGAAAACGGGGCAACTTCGGCAGATGCAAACAATATTTTCATATTTAAGCCCTCAATGTATTTTATGTTTGTGATGAAAAAATTATAGTCTGATAAATATTAAAAATCAATATAAATAGAGAGGAGTCCTGTTTTTTACACCGACTCCTCCCTATCCCCGTATCTATTTATTATTTGTATATTGTTAAAAACATGTAAATAATATTTTTTGCTGGCAAAAAAAAATATTTTAGAGTATTATAACCATTAGTAGGAAAAGGACAAATAATTGACAAAAAGTTTTAAAATATCAAAAGAAGTTTCTGAATCACAAAAAGTAAAAGCTCCTATTGTTGAAGCTTTGCGAACCGCTTATAAAAATCCGACATATCAATTTCATATTCCCGGGCATACCAAAGGGGTTGCGATTTATAAAGAGTTTAAAAAATTAATTGGTGAAAAAGCGTTAAGAGTAGATACAACAGATGAATTTGACAATTTAGGGACGTTACATCCTGCAACTGGCCCCATAGCAGAAGCTCAAGACCTTGCTGCACAAGCATTCGGTGCTAAAAAAACTTTTTTCTTACTTAACGGTTCAACGGCAGGAAATCTGGCAATAGGAATGTCTTTGACCAAAAAAGGTCAGAAAGTGATTATTAACAGAAATTGTCATCGTTCGGCTTTAACAGGATTGATGATTTCCGGTGCAGACCCTGTTTGGATTTGTCCGTCAAGAATAGATGATTGGTCAATCTGGGGAAGTATTGAAGCGACAAAAATAGAACAAGCTTTGAAAGAAAATGAAAATGTCGGACTCGTTTGGATTACAAACCCAACTTATGAAGGAGTTGTATCTGATATAAAATCAATAAGCGAAGTTTGTAAAAAATATAATGTTCCTCTTGTTGTTGACGAGGCTCACGGATGTCTTTGGAATTTTAACAAACATTTGCCACAAACGGCTTTGGAGTTAGGTGCTGACGCAGTTGTTCATTCTTTACATAAGACAGGCGGAAGTATGAGCCAAAGTTCGATGCTTCATATTTCAAAAAATTCAATGATAAATCCTGATTCGGTTGAAAAAGCTTTGAAGCTTTTGCATACTACAAGCCCTTCATTAATATTATTAGGAAGTTTAGATGCAGCAAGAGCGGTTTTGCAATCGAAATCAGGTCAAACTTTGCTTGACAGAGCTGTTAATAATGCAAAATATTTGAGAAAAAGACTCGATAATATTCCTAATTTACATCAATTAAAATCAACATTTGGCTATATGACTGACGTTACAAAAGTATTTATTAAAATTGACGGACTTTCAGGAAAACGTCTGGAGTCAATTTTGGAAATAGATTTTGGTATAGAAGTTGAATCTGCCTCCGATATCGGTGTTTTAATTTTGTGTAATCTGGGTAATAAACACTCTGATTTTGTTTATTTAGCTGATGCTTTGGAAAAAATTGCGAGTGCTAAGCATAAAGATATTTATTATTTGGAAAACAGAAAACACATGCCTATGCTCGAACCTGTAATAAAAATGAGCTTAAGAGATGCATATTATTCAAATAAAGAGGTTGTAAAAAAAGAATTGGCTGTGGGTAGAATTTCTGCCGAAGTAATTGCAGAATGTCCTCCGGGAATTTCTATACTGCTTCCCGGTGAACTTATTACAGAAAAACATTTGCCATACTTAAACGATTATGAAACATTGGAAGTTGTTTGTTGAGGATGCGGAAAAATTTTAATTTATTCTCAAACTCTTTTTGTAGCAAAAATGGTTAAATGCCTTCGCATAATTGATAAGGCATCATATTTAAAGCCTGAGCTAATTTGAAAATGTGCGAAATTTTCATGCCTTTTGCATTTCCGTTTTCTATTTTAAACAAATATTTTTCGGTTATACCGGTTTTAAGAGATACTTCTTTTATCGTTAAGCCTTTTTCTACCCGAATATTTCTTACATTTTCTCCAAATATTCTATGTATTTTTGAAATGTCAGCTTTACTCATAATTTAATCCTATTTTATGGCTATACAAAGTAAAGTATAACAATTTTTTAAATTCATGTAAAGTATATGTAAAGTTATTGTAAAGGATAAACATGAAGAAAAAATTGTTTAAAAGCGGAAATGCATGGGTATTATTACTGCAAAAGGCTATTTTAGAACTTATTGATATCGACCCTGAAAATGATGAAGTGGAATTAGAGGTCGAAAATAAAGTTCTGAAAGTTAAAAAAGCCGATAAAAAAATATAAGTTTGAGAAATTAATTTGTTTGTAATATCATTAAACCATCGGGACGTGGCGCAGTTTGGTAGCGTGCTACCTTGGGGTGGTAGAGGCCGCAGGTTCAAATCCTGTCGTTCCGACCATTTGAAGCAAAAGAAAGAATGTCTGATGACGTTCTTTTTTTGTGAGGAGTTCAAAAGTTTAAAACGACAGGATTTGAACCTTTATATCTTGAACGTAAAGCTATTCTCGCTCTCGCTCGAATTACTGAACTTGAACTGTTCCCAAAAAAAGTCTATCTTCTTACGATGGAGAGAATACAAAAAATAAAGTGCGATTTTTCGCACATTATTTGCTTAACTCTGCTGGTAGTGAAAAATAAAAGCTGTTGAGATAAAATCTCAACAGCTTAATTTTATGTCAAATTAATTATTCAATATGACTCCCCATTGCTTCTACTAAAGCTTTAATATCTTTGTCAAGAAGCTTAGCTTGTTCCGTAGTAAGATCTCCTCCGCGCGCTAATGTCACTTCCTCTTGGATAGTATCTAGGTCTTGTGTTAACTTGTTTGCAGCACTAGTTACTGTTTGATCTTCTTCTATTTGGCCGGCTTGTTCTACCAAATTTCTCGCCGCAGGTTCTAAGTTTGAAAACGTAATTCGATTAAACTTGTCAGAAATATCCATGACATCTTCCATTATTTTTCCTCCGCTCTTACTTTTTTCCATGTATGTTTTAAAGAAGTTGTAGGCATTCTTATCATTAACTTTACTAAGGGCTTTATTGATAGCGTCGTTACTTGCATAGTTACTGTCTACCTCTTTTTCAACTGCTTCCGCAGCACCATTGCCTTCTATTCTATCATTTTCGGCAATGCTAAGCTTATTGTTATGGGAAGGGGTCTCTTCTGGTGGTTCTGGATTTGGATTCGGCGCAGGTGTAGGTTCCGGTTGTGGCTGTGGTTTTGGATTTGGGTTTGGCGCAGGTGTAGGTTCTGGTAGTGGTTTATTGTCAGGTTCATTCGGACTTTCTGAGTCAGAAGATGGTTTATCACTTACTGTATCATCAGAAGGTGTTTCTTGGGTGGATTCAGTAGATTCTTTTATCTTATCTTCAAACATTTGCAGTTCATTTTCATAACCGCCTTTGATTAATTCAGCTCTAAGGTATTCAGCGTCATCATACCTAGATTCATCTATAGCTCTTTTGAGTTCATCTAATACAATATGAACTTCGTCAATATTTAACTTTTGCTTAGGTTGAACTATTTCTTTTATATTTTTTACAAACTTTTTAACATAATCAGAGGCACGCTTTTTTAAATCATCATATTCGTACTTTTCTTTATACTCTTGCATTTTTGATTCAACAAAATTCATTTCATCTTCATTAATATTACCTCCTGATAATAATTCTTGTAATGCTGCATACTCCTCTTTTGTATCGCAAACTGTTCTCTTTCCAGTTCGAATTGCATCTTCAACATTTTTTTGAAAACTACTTCTGATTTTTAGTGAGTTGTAGCTAATTGGTTTTTCATTACCCATAATTTAATACTCCTTTCTTATTTGTGAATTTAATATCTAAACCTACTTATGTTTTTTATGACGGCAATTTTTTTTTTAACTTTAGTTAAAAAAAGGATTTAACTGTTAAATCCTCAGGGATTACATCCCTGAGGAGTCCTTCCTATATGCATTTCAGCCAATTGTAACAATTTTAAAAGGCGCTTAATATTTGATTACATTTCTTAATAAAATTTGTTGGATGGATTCAAGAAGTTTGTAGGGGCAATTTTTTGCACCATGTTTACCCGCCCTCTTGCCTACTTGCCCTCTTGCCCTCCGCTCTTCTCGCCCAGCCACCCAGCCGCCCAGCCGCCCAGCTACCCAGCTACCCAGCCACCCAGCTACCCGGCTACCCAGCTGTTTTCCTGCCTTCCGTAAGTTTGTAAGGTGTAAGAATTGCAACATGCTTATTTAGTTTTGGGCATGACAAAAGCATGTTAATTTATCATCATAAATTGTACAAAAATGCCTAACTTGGCTAAAAACCATTATCCATGGGTTTTTTGTATTGTTGCGTTGCGAAAATCACTTATAATAAAAACCTTTGCATTTATTTATAATTGTGTGTATAATGTTAACTGTAATAAGAAAGGAGATTTGTTATGAACAAAGAAGAATTAATTTCTGAAATTTCAAAGAAAGCTAAAGTTTCTAAAAAAGAAGCTTCATTAGTTTTGTCAGCTGCTATGGAATCTATCCAAAAATCAGTTAAGAAAGGTAACAAAGTTACTTTAGTTGGTTTTGGTACTTTCTCTTCTAAGAAAAGAGCTGCTAGAATGGGTCGTAACCCTCAAACTGGTAAAGCAATCAAGATTGCTGCTAAGACTGTTCCTTCATTCTCAGCTGGTAAATCTTTCAAAGCTTTGCTTTCTAAGTAATATTTATTAAAGTCTTATAAAGCCGATGATTTGTTTCATCGGCTTTATTTTTTTTTATATTTTTGTGATACGATAACATGTAAAAATCAATGTGATGGGATGTTAACAGTATTTTTAAGGAGTTTTTATGCCGTTTGAGTTTGAACCACAGAAGATAAAAGACGTTATTTTGATTAAACCAAAAGTTTTTTGTGATAATCGGGGTTTCTTTTTAGAAAGCTATAAACAATCAGATTTTATAGCTAATGGTATAGATGTGGAATTTAATCAAGATAATCATTCCAAGTCGACTGCACATGTTTTAAGAGGACTTCATTATCAAGCGAATCCTTATGGTCAAGCGAAGCTCGTGCGTTGTTCGAGAGGTAGAATTTATGATGTAGCGGTTGATATCAGGCCAAACTCAGAAACTTTTGGACAATATGTAAAAGTCGAACTTTCAGAGGAAAATAAACACATGTTATTTATTCCGGAAGGCTTTGCTCACGGATTTGTTGTTTTATCTGATGTAGCTGAACTTCTTTATAAAGCAAGCGGTGAATATGCACCGCATGCAGATAGAGGAATTTTGTGGAATGATAAAGACATAAATATTAATTGGGGTATTGATTTTGAACCTGTTTTATCCGAAAAAGATAAAATTCAACCAAAATTATGCGAAATTAACAAAGAGGAGTTAATATAATGACAACATTGTTAGTAACAGGCGGAGCCGGATTTATCGGAAGTTGTTTTGTAAGACATGAACTTAAAAAACATCCTGATTATAAAATAATAAATTTGGATGCTTTAACTTATTGTGGTAATATCGAGAACTTAAAAGATGTAGAAAATAATCCGAATTATACATTCGTTCACGGTAATATTTGTGACAGAAATCTAGTTCGAGATTTAATCTCTCAAGTTGATTGTGTTGTGAATTTTGCGGCAGAATCTCACGTTGATAATTCTATTAAACATCCTGAAATATTTATTGAAACAAATGTTCAGGGAACTTTAAATTTGCTTCAAGCAAGTAAAGAAATCGGAGTAGAAAGATATTTACAGGTTTCAACAGACGAAGTGTACGGAACACTTGGTAAAACAGGTTATTTTTATGAAACGACACCTCTTGCTCCAAACAGTCCGTATTCGGCAAGTAAAGCAAGCGCTGATATGCTGGTAAGAGCATATAAAGAAACTTACGGACTTCCTACGCTTAATACTCGTTGTTCAAATAATTACGGGCCATATCAATATCCTGAAAAATTGATACCTTTCTTTATTTCTCAGTTGTTAAAAGGTGAAAAAGTTCCTGTTTATGGTGACGGATTAAATGTTCGGGATTGGTTATATGTTTATGATCACTGTGAGGCTATTGATGAGGTACTTCATAAAGGTAAAATAGGTGAAGTTTATAATATTGGCGGTCACAATGAAAAAACTAATATGGAAATTACTCATCTGATACTTGAAGCTATGGGAAAAGACGAATCTTCTATCAAATATGTTGAAGATAGATTAGGTCATGATAGAAGATATGCAATATCGAATGACAAAATAACATCTGAACTCGGTTGGAAACCTTCCGTAACTTTTGAAGAAGGTATAAAAATTACAATTGATTGGTATTTAAATAATCAAGATTGGATGAAAAGTATAGAAGCTAAGAAAGCTGTGGGTGTAAATGTATAAGAAAGTTCTTGTTACGGGTGCAAACGGAATGTTAGGGCAGGATTTGTGTCCTATACTTGAAGATAACGGATATGAAGTTGTTGAGACGGATATTAATAACCTCGATATAACAAATGCGAAAATGGTCGAAGATGTTTTAGCAAACGAACAACCTGATATTGTAATTCATTGTGCGGCGTACACGAATGTGGATAAAGCTGAGGAAGATTTAGAAACTGCGAGATTAATTAATGCAAAAGGAACGGAAAATATTGCAAAAGTGTGTGGTGAAAAGAATATAACGCTTGTGTATATTTCAACGGACTATGTTTTTGACGGCAACGGCAAAGAGCCTTATAAACCAACGGATAAAACTTCTCCTTTGAATAATTACGGTTTAACAAAATGGGAAGGTGAAGAAGCTGTGCGTAAGTATTGTCACAAATATTATATTACTCGTACAAGCTGGTTATACGGAATCCATGGCAAAAATTTTGTTGAAACCATGCTATCTTTGGCTGATAAACCTGAATTAAAAGTGGTTGATGATCAAATAGGGTGTCCGACTTGGACAATAGAATTGTCGGACGGAATTGTAAAACTCCTAAATGGTGAGGATTATGGTACTTATCATGTTTGCGGCAGCGGTCAAACAAGCTGGTACGGATTTGCAAAACAAATCTTTGATGAGGCAGGTTTGACTGTAAATTTAAAGCCTTGCTCAACGGATGAATTTCCAAGACCTGCAAAACGACCGCATTATAGCGTTATGGATAATAAAGGTATATGCAGGAACTGGGAAATTGCTTTAAAAGATTATTTAAAATTAAGATTTGAGGTGTAATATGAAAGGAATAGTTTTGGCAGGCGGAAGCGGAACAAGGTTGTATCCAAGTACGATGGTCGTTTCAAAACAATTGTTACCAGTTTATGATAAACCAATGATATATTATCCGATTTCTGTTCTTATGCTTGCAGGAATAAGAGATATTTTGATTATTTCGACTCCGCATGATATTCCTAATTTTAAAAAACTTCTCGGTGACGGTTCACAATTCGGTGTAAAATTTTCTTATAAAATTCAGCCTAGTCCGGACGGATTAGCGCAGGCATTTATTTTGGGCGAAGAATTTATCGGTAAAGATTCTGTTGCTATGATTTTGGGGGATAACATTTTTTACGGTCAAGGATTTTCGAAATCACTTCAAACATCTGCCGAAAGAGCTGAAAAAGAAGGACTTGCAACAATATACGGTTATTATGTAAAAGATCCTGAAAGATTCGGTGTGGTTGAATTTGATAAAGACGGCAAGGCGATTTCGCTTGAAGAAAAACCGAAAGAACCAAAATCAAATTATGCAGTAACGGGCTTGTATTTTTATGATAACAAAGTTGTTGAATATGCAAAAAGTTTAAAACCTTCTGCAAGAGGCGAGCTTGAAATTACCGATTTGAATAAAATTTATTTAGAAAAAGGCAACTTGCACACTGAACTTTTGGGAAGAGGTTTTGCTTGGCTGGATACGGGAACACACAATTCGCTTTCGAGAGCGGGACAACATGTTCACACTATTGAA
>JAKSUR010000047.1 GCA_024408765.1 bacterium
GAAGTTATACCATACAAATAAGAAACCCCAAATAAAAATATACCCGTTGATACAGCACTTGTTATAAGATATTTAAAACTTGCTTCTTTTGAATAATACCCTTTTGATGATGCAATTATAAAATATGTCGGAAATGCCATAAGTTCAATTGAAATTAGTAATGTTAAAAAATCATTAGAAGATATAATGCTCATTCCGCCAAGTATTGCTGTTAAAATTAGTGCTTGAAAAGTATAAGAATTCTGCTTAAATGTTTTTATCAAATTTTTAGTTAATAAAACAACAAAGAAACCGCATAACAGAATTAAAAAATGAAACAAAAGTGTGTAACTGTCGGACATGACAGCATTTCTAAATCCAAAATATTGAGGTTCGGTTTGAACTGTTGAAAGCAAGATTGCACTTATTGAGATTCCGAAAATTGAAATAAATCTTGAATATTTGTAAAATCTTGGCGATAAAAACATTCCCAAAATTAACTGAATGAAAATAAACAATATCAAACAACCTTGCGGTAAAAATATATTAAAAAAATCATTTAGCATAAATTCATCCTATTATTCCGATAAGTACATTTGGAAGTATACCAAAAATTAATAAGCCTGCCGTTATAGAACCCAAAACAACAAATTCGTGTACGGTTATATCATTAATTTTTGCAAACTTTTCTTGTTCATTTCCCATAAATCCTTTATGCAGAAATTTTAGCATATAACAAGAACTTATTATTAAAAGCGGAAGTGATAAAATCGAAACAATTTTCAACACAATTCCCAAATCCGAAAACATAGCACTTATTATAGTCAAAATTTCGCTTATAAACGGTGCAAATGCAGGAATTCCCACCGATGCAAGTACAATTAGTGTTGCAAATCCCAAAAGCCTTGGCATTTTTACGGCAATTCCGCCAAGAGAATTTATATCTCTGGTTTTGCATCTCATATAAACAATTCCGCATATCATAAAAAGTCCTGCCGTTACAAGACCGTGCGCAAACATGTGAAAAACAGAAGCATTAAAGCCTATTTTATTATACGCACATAACCCCAGAAGAATTAATCCCATATTTGAAATACTTGAATAAGCGACAATTCGCTTTATATCTGTTTGAGAATACGCAACAAATGCCGTATATATAATATTTATAAGTGCAAATATTGCCAAAATTGGTGCTATAAATTGAAAAACGTCCTGCATTATTTGATAATTAAACCTTAAAATACCGTACGCTCCGGTTTTTAACATTACACCTGCGAGAATCATACTCACAGGTACAGGTGCATTCGTATGTGCATCCGGAAGCCAAGTATGCAAAGGTATTATAGGTAGTTTTACCCCAAAACCTATTAGAAAACAAATTGAAATCAACAATTTTATACTTAATGGTATACCGTTTATAAGAATATCATCAAACAATGCCGTAAAAGTTTGTGTCGTTGCATAATTATAATAATGCAAAAGCAGTATTCCGAGAAGTAATATCATACTTCCTAAAAATGTAAATAAAACGAATTTTACAGCAGATTTTTTACTTTCAGTGTTTTCTTCAAGCGAGAAATCTCCACCGATTAAAAAATAAGCAGGTATAAGCTCCAATTCCCAGAACATGAAAAACACAAACATGTCAGAAGCGGTAAATATACCATAAACAGCTGACATTAATAACAGAAGCATTGAATAATAAAATTTGTGATTTCTTCTTATATTCATTTTACTTGCAATTGAAGCAATAAAAAATATAAAAGAGGTTAAAAGTACGAGAACCATCCCAACTCCGTCAATTTTAAATACAAATTGTACGCCTAATGCTTGTATCCAATCAGTTCCCCAAAAACTTATTTTATCGGTAAAAGGATTTGAAGGGCTGAACATTGCCAATAAAAATATTGTATATAAAAGTTGAAAACCGCAAACACTCTTTGTAAACCGCCTGATTAATATTTCATTATTTGTAAAAAGCGGTGACATTACCAAAAATGATGCCAGCATCGGTAAAAATATTAAAAACGGTATAGAAACTAATACATCCATTATCCGACTCCTTTTATATTTATAATTATTGTTAAATAAGCAATTGAAAGAATTGTAATTATTATTGTGATTATTAAAAATGCGTATAAGTTATATCTTTGAATATTGCCGTTTTGTGCTTTTAAATCAATTTCCGAGAGTTTTTTTATACTTTTGGTAATTTCGCTTACGACACCATTCATTATTTTTGTTTCAACAAAATCAATTAAATTTACTCCGATTTTTGAAACATAAATTATCGGTTTATAATTTCCCAAAATTTTTGTGTCAAATTTAGCCAATGATTCAGCAAATTTATTGTATAACCAAAGAATAATCGTCATGTAAAATTTGTCAATATAAAAACCATTATAAAACAAAGGACATGATATTTTGAGAATCCAATTTCTAATATTTAAAATTAATACAAAAAGCATTCCTAATATTGCAGAAAAATAAGGAATACTTATGTGGTAAGAATTTGTTTTTCTAAGATAAATATACAGAAGTATGTTTATAAACAAAAGCGAAAAAGCCGAAAAAGTTTCAATTTTTTTGGAATTAATTTTTTCAATTCCGTTTGTTTTCATAATAACAATTAAAATTCTCAAAATATAAAATGATGTTATAAAAGACAAAGCTGACAATACAAAAATTCCCTTTAACGAAAGAGAAAAAGCTAAAATTTCTTTGGCACACAATCCTGAAAACAAAAGTCCTGCAAGCGATAAAGCTCCAATTGCAAAAAGAATAAATTTCAAAATATTCCATTTTTCTTTTTCGTCAGGTAAAGTTAAAAATAACATTGATTTAATCAAAGCGTGTGTAACAAAAAGAATTAAAGCAACTTTTATATTCAATATTCCCAAAGCAAAAAATATTAAACCAAACTGTGCAGAAGTCGAATATGCAAGTGCTTTTTTGGGATGATTTTGCACAGAGGCAGATAAAGAACAAACAAAAGCAGTTAAAACACCAATAATTGCAATGAATTTTAATATTGAAGGTGTCAATGTTAAAAATGGCATTATTCTTATAACGAGATAAACCCCCAACGCAACAAGTGTAGATGAATGAAGCAATGCACTTACAGGCAATTTCGCCTCCATTGCATCTTGTAGCCAGCTATAGAACGGAAACTGTGCGGATTTTACCATTGCCGCCACAATAAATAGTCCGCATATAATCAGATATAGAGTGTGAGGTGAATAGACGGAAACAAGAGTAGATATTGTATTTATATCAAAAAGTTCAAGCCCTGCAAGACTTTTTGAAGGTGCATATTCATACATTAAGTACGAACACATAATTATACCTGCTAAAAATGCCGTATCCCCAATTCTGTTGATTATAAACACTTTCTTTGAAGCTAATGATTTTTCGGATTTAGAATACTCAAAACCAATAAGTAAATATGAAACAAGCCCGACCAATTCCCAGCAAACGTACGCCTGAAAAAGATTCGGACTAAAAAAGAATGTCGCTGTTACAAAATTAAAAAGATTTATCAAAGCATAAAATCGATACTGCTTTTTCTCATTTTTCATGTATGTTGTGCTGAATAAAAGGACAAAAAAGCTTATTATAAAAAGTACCGAAGTAAAAATAAGTGATAATCTGTCAATATGAATTCCGAAATTTATAATAAAATCATTAATTTTAATAAAAGGAATTGTATTTTCAAAAACCATATCGGGGGTAAAAATTTTGTATAAACCGAGAGAAGCAATACAACCAAGCATAGCCGAAAAAAGACTCAAACCCCAAATAACTGATTTATTTACATAAACGGAAACGAATCGACCGAGCATAATGATTAAAAAAATCCAGAGCGGTAAAAGAAGTATTAAATATATGTTATTTGAAATTAATTCTCCCAATTTTACAAATCTCCGTATTTACAAATATTATCCGAATCTTTTTTAGCAAACATAAAATAAAAAATATATAAAGCAACTGCAAGCTCGACCGCACCGATTGCTGTATAAAAAAGAATCATAACAAAACCTTCGGACATCACTCCGCCGCAATATTTTGCAAAAACTGCAAAATTTATATTCACACCCGTTAGAATAAATTCTATACATATCAAAACTTTTATAATATTTTTACACATAATCGAGCCTATAAGTCCTATTATGAAAAGGATTAAAGCAATAAATAAATAATGATAAAGTCCTGTTTCCATTATTTTAGACCTTCTCCTCTCTTTTTTATCATAGTTAATCCTACTGCTGTTATAGTTAGAATTACCGAAATTATTTCAAATGCGTATATATATTTTACAAAAATTCCTTGTGTAAATATTCTAAAATTATCATAGGAATTTATACCTTCATAATTAAAATTTGTATTAAAGCCATTAGGAATTACGGTGTTTGAAATTAATACAAGATAAATAACCGCAAGAATGAAAAGCCCGCCGAAAAAGAATAACAAATCTTTTAATTTTGAGCCTGAACTTGCTGTTTCGTGTCCGCTTTTACCTGTAAACATAATTCCCAATCCTAAAATTATCGGAATCGCAAAACCATATATTGCAAGTTGAATTACTGCATTATATTCAGACCCTAATAATAAAAATAAAACTGCTGTTAAAAAAAATACACAAATTACGGATAGCAACGAATAAAAAATATTTTTAAAAAATATTGTTAAAAATCCAAACAAAACAATTAAAAAAGAAGCAGAGTAAAAAATAATATTATTATACATTATTCCTCCCCTTTCTTTGAAATATCAAAATTTAAACTTAAATCGTTTTTATCAGACGAAGCAAGTTCATAATTATCACTCATTTTAATACAATTCTTCGGACAATAATATGCACAATTTCCGCAAAAAATACATTTTTCCATATTAATATTAAAATTGTCACTTTCTATCTTTATTGCACCTGAAGGGCAAACTTTTATACATGTTCCGCATTTTATACAACCCTCTACAATCGGCATTCCACGAAAATTATTTGAAAGTATAATTTTTTTCTCAGGATATTCCAATGTGACAGAATTTTTAAATAGATGCTTAAAAACTGTCAGCATGCTTACAATTAGACCTTTAATTCCTTTAAGCATAAACCCCTCCCATAAAATATTTTAACAAAACCATAAGAAGAAGGTTCAAAATTGAAATCGGAAGCAAAAACGCCCACGAAAATTTTAACAAATCAAATGATGCCATCCGAGGAAAGACGGCTCTTATCCAAATAACAACAAAAATTATAAAAAATGATTTTAAAATCAACCAAAAAACTTGTTCAAAATACAAAAGTATCTCGCCAATCTGCCCGCCAAAAAATACTGTTGAAATATATTTCCCGAACGGTGAAAGATATCCGCCCAAAAACAAAACTGAAAGGAAAAGTGCATTAGCAAACAAAAGTGAATATTCACCCAAATAAAAAAGTGCAAATCGCATGCCGGAATATTCGGTATTATATCCGCATATCAGTTCACTTTCCGCCTCAGGTAAATCAAACGGACATCTGTTTAATTCAGCAAGTATTGAGATAAACATTACAATAAAACCGATTATACAAGGCATCCAAAACCAACCCAAAACTCCATATTGCGTACTTTGTGCAAGAGTAATTTTTCCAAGATTCATTGAAGATGCAAGTGTAATTACTCCAAGAAGCGAAAATGCAATCGGAAGCTCATACGCCAATACCTGAGAAACATTTCTCATTCCGCCAAAAAGTGAATATTTGTTATTACTTGCCCAACCTCCAATTAAAATACTTAGAATCGGAAAACCTGCAAATATAATATAAATCAAAACATTTGTCTGAAAATTCACGAACATAAATTCCGAACTGTAAGGAATTAAACCCAATACTACTAATGCAGGCGTAAACATCAAAATCGGAGCGAGGTTAAATAAAAATCTATCTGCGGAAGAAGGAGTTATATTTTCTTTGCACAAAAGTTTGAGTGCATCGGCCAATGTTTGCAGTATCCCCCAAAAACCGACTCTGTTAGGGCCTTTTCTCTGTGTAAACCAGCCTAAAAGCTTTCTCTCTGCTAAGACCAATGCTAATACTACAAGCAAAAGTACAATGAATATTATTGTAATCGGTATACAGTAAAATGTAATATCGCCAATTATTTGCGGAACATTGTGTTTTGTAAGAAATTCTATATATAAAAAGTATAAATAATTCATTATTTATCAACCTCCGGCAAAATAATATCCAGCGAACCTGCAATTGCGATAGCATCATTCAAATATGTCCCTTTAAGCAGTTTCCTTAAAAGATTGACTGCATAATATGAACCTGTCCTCCATTTCAATCTGTACGGCTTGTTTTCACCGTCGGATTTTACATAACAACTTGCCAATCCTCTTGGTGCTTCTATTTCCGAATAAAATTCACCAGCGGGAAGCTTTAATCCAATCGGTTGTATAAGAGTTTGATTTAAAGCCGAATTTTGTTTTAATTTTTCAATGGCTTGTTTAATTAACTTGGAGCTTTCATTTAATTCCAAAACCCTTGCTCTGTATCGGGTATAACAATCTTTGCCTTCTGATACAATTGGAGTAAATTCATATCCTTCGTACAATTTATGTTTTGTTCTAAAATCAAGATTAACACCGCTTGCTCTCAAATTAACTCCTGTAATAGCGCCATTTAAAGCAACATTCTGCTCTAAAACACCTTTCCCCTTTGTTCTTTGCAAAAAAATAGGATTCGAGTCAATTATTCGTTCATAATCTTTTATTTTAGTTTTTAATATTTCTAAAAACTCTTCAACATCTTCAATATCAAAAATATCCCTTCTTACTCCGCCAAAAATAAAATAATTATTCATCATTCTTTGACCGGTGATTTTTTCAAAATATTTAAGTATAAGCTCTCTTTCCCTGAATGTATAAAAGAAAGGTGAAACCGCACCCAAATCCATAAGATACGCGCCGATCCACAAAAGATGAGAAGCAATCCTGTTAAGCTCCAATAACAAAACCCTTATCGCTTTTACTCTTTCGGATAGTTCAACATTAAGCGCTTTTTCAATAATTTCACAAAAAAGTTCGGAATAAAAAAATCCTGCCAAATAATCAATTCTGTCTACCGTAGGATAATATTGAACATAAGAGAGTCTTTCTGCCATTTTTTCCATTCCTCTGTGCAAATATCCAACATCAGGCTTGCAAGATACAATCTTTTCACCATCTAATTCAAGAATAAGCCTCAGCACCCCATGCGTAGAAGGATGTTGCGGGCCCAGATTCAATTTGAGCAGATTGGTGTTAGTCATTCCATTTTAACCTTTCATCATTTTCTTCGTAATTTTTTCTAAGCGGATGTCCTTTCCAGCCTTCGGGCATATAAAGCCGTTCCAGTTCATCATTACAGGTGAATTTAATGCCAAATAAATCAAATATTTCTTTTTCATCAGCAACAGCTGAATCAAATATTTTAGAAACACTTTCCGCTTCACCTTTTACAAAAGTTGTTATAATAACATCTTCATCATCATCAGGAGAATAAAGCCTGTATGACAACTCAATATCATCTCTGTTATCAATGGCAATAATTTCTTTTAAAATATTATATCCGTAATTTTCTTTTAAAAATTGAAGTGACTTAGCTATATCAGATTTCATAATAATTTTTTCTCCGAAAAGCTCACTTTCACCGAATAAATTTTTAAATTCTATTATATTCATTTTGCCCCCTTTTGAATTATATTTGTTTAAACACCAAGCCTTGTTACATTAAAATCATTCTCTTCCAATATTCCACAAGTTTCTTTAAGTTTAGAATTGTGTTTTTGAGCAAAAATTTTTCTTTCTTTTATTGATTCTTGTTTGATTTTTTCTTGAAGTTTTATTATTGCATCAATTAATGATTCAGGCTTTGGCGGACACATGGGAAGATAAACATCAACAGGAATTATCCTGTCTATTCCTTTTACAACGGAATATGATGTATCTGCAAACATTCCTCCTCCGCATGTACAAGCACCCATCGCAATAACATATTTGGGCTCAGGCATTTGTTCATATAATCTCAAAAGTGCAGGTGCCATTTTGTGTGTGATTGTTCCTGCACAAATCAATAAATCCGCTTGTCTTGGAGAGCCTCTGAATACTTCAGACCCGAAACGTGCGATATCATTGTTAGAAGCAACTGTTTGCATCATCTCTATGCCGCAACAAGAAGTAGCAAAAGTAAGTGGCCAAAGAGAATTAGCTCTGCTCCAATTTAATATAAAATCTATTGATGAAATAATTACATTCATAGCCACCTCAATAGATTTTGTTTTATAACAAAAAACAAACCAAAAAGTAAAATGCCTACAAAAACGAATGTTTCAATGATTGCAAACAATCCTAACGAATTGACGGAAACAGCAAACGGATATAAAAAAATTGTTTCAACATCAAAAATTAAAAATAAAATTGCATAATTAAAATATTTAATATCAAATTTAATTCTTGCATTTTCAAATGGAGCAATACCACATTCATAAGCGGAATCTTTAATAGAGGATACTTTTTTATATTGACATAAAAATCCTGCAACAACCATTATAACAGAAAATACGGCTGCAACTATTACAAAGATTAATAAACAGGTGAATTCTCTCAAAAGCCTACACTCCTTCTATGTATTTTCCGATAAAAGTTTTTTTGATACAATAGATTATTATATAATATTAAGATAAATTTATGCGACAACTTTCCACCATATATTTGTTAATATTTGCAATGCTATTATTTTCAACTCCTTCCTTCGGCGCATTTAAAGGTGGTGTAAGTTATTCTATTCCGATAGAATATAAAAATCTATCAGAAAACGAATTAAATGAAAAAGCTAAAGTTTACTTTTACAATGCAAATAAACTTAAAAACAAAGAAGTCAATGAGGATATGACCAATGCTCTTTTAATATATTCAATTTTGCAGAATGTAAACCCTGACAATCCTGAATATCCGATAAAATTGGGAATCCTTTATGACAAAATCGGAAAAGACAGGTATGCAAAAGGCGAATTTTCTCGCGCAATCGGCGTTAATCCTGATTATGCGGATTCTTACTTCTATTTTGGAGAATTTTATTATAAACGACAACTTTATCGTTCCGCTTTAAGATATTACAAATACGCATTGGAACATTCATATAAGCCTTCTTATGACGTATATTACAAACTTGGTGATATATATGAAAAATTAGGCGACACAAAACAATCACTAAAATACTTGATATTAGCAAAAAAACAAAACCCAAATATTGAACT
Source organism: bacterium (assembly GCA_024408765.1). Lineage (GTDB taxonomy): Bacteria > Cyanobacteriota > Vampirovibrionia > Gastranaerophilales > Gastranaerophilaceae > CAG-196. Next base: position 9,258 of record JAKSUR010000047.1, read on the forward strand.
GGATAACAAAATCAAATATATTGAATCTTTTGACAGCAAAAACTTAAAATATTATTCAAAATAAACTTATGACAAGAACGAGCTGTAATTTTGTTGCATTTGAGAAATTAAAGTTTCCATTGTGCTGAATTTCTTTTCTAATTGAGTTCTGTATGTTGTGATTTTTTCTTGTTGTTTTTTTATTTTTTCTTGTGTTTTTTTAATTTCGCTGTCCAACGTACTTGTTTTAACATCAAAATATCCCGAAACTGCTTTCAAAGACATTTCAATCGTATTTTCCATTTGTGCAAAAATACCGTTATCATTACCAAGTATTGCTTCAACAGAGGCTGGATCTTTGTCAAGAGCTTCCTGAAAGGCTTTTTCATCAAAAGTCAAAGTGTCCGTATCAGTAGAAAGATTACTTCCATCAGCTTTTGCAGTAGAAATGCCAAGCTCCGATAACATTTTGTATGCTCCGCCATTAGATGAGTTACTACCGTTTGCATAACTTCTCAATGTATTTTTCAAACTTGTCAAAGATGTTTCTCTTTGCAAATCGGCACCGCTTGCAGTTACATCATTTATTTGTTTCATAGCATCATTATAAGCAGATACAAATGTCTTAATAGCTTCTTTCAAGCTTTCGGAATCTTGTTCGATTCTTAGAGTAGTATCTCCGTCATCCTCTGTACTTACTCTCTTTAAGTTTAATGTTACACCGGCAATTCTTGATACATCAGAAGTTACGGTATTCGTGGTCGAGTTCATCGTTGTACCGTTAATTGTAAATTCGGCGTTCTGACCAAGAACTTGTGCGTCAGTGTACATTATGGATGTTAAAATATTACCGCTGCCATCTCTTGTTGATTCCGTAAGTTTCATTACGTCAGTAAAATTACTTGTTCCGGCTTCTATATTAATGTATGAAGAACCTTCTTTTGTAGATGTTATGTTTAGTTTACCGGTGGTTTCATCCCAATATGCATTAGCCTGAGCATCTTCATTATTGTTTATGCTGTTGATTAAGCTTGATAATGTGGTATCAGCAGTAATATTGAAAGTTGCGTTTCCTATTGTAAAAGTGCCGGCTGTAATTTGTTCATTAAATCCCGCATTGACATCTGTAAGTCGACTGCCTGCGTTCGCTTTATAAAGAGCTATTGTAGATTTATATGTTCCGTCATCCTGCCTTGACAGACCTGTCAATGATACAATATTTGTTGTATCTGTTGTTGAACCCACATCAATAGTTTTATCAGGATCTTGAGGAGCAAGTGTTAAAATACCTTCTTCATCGATATTGGCATCAACTCCAATACTTGCTAAATCAACTTTTAAAGAACCTATTGTATCACCGTCCTCTATTGAAATACATTTTTTAACACCATCTACAAATACGGTTAAAGTTCCGTTGGTTATTCCAATATTTGCAAGACTTGTAGAATCATCTGCAACTGAACTTACACATTCTGTTGAAGTTGCTTTTGTCATAGTTGCAAGTCTTTGAACAGAAATGTTATAACTTTGTCTTATTGCGGAGGTTGAAGCAGTTGCAGTAAAAATATCTTCATTTGATGAAATTGCACCATTTTTTTCAAACAGATTATATGTACCGCCAAACTTTTTATCCGTAAGCTTTTCTATTGCGGAGCGCAAGGAAGTTACACTTGCTCTTGTTGCAGAAAGCGTGCCTTTTTTTGTTTGAGTTGCAATTAAATTATTTTGTAAAGTTGTAACTTTTTCTTGTTTTATTGAAACAAGTGCTTCAACCCAACCTGATGTATCTAATCCGGAAGCAAGTCCGCTAAATGATATCGCCATTCTAAAAATCCTTTTTTAGTTAAATAATATATACTATTACATATATCATTATAAGGCATGTATATATTAATTTCAACCCTTTAAACAGAGGAAAATTTTATGTATCGTTTCCATGTGAGTTAAATTAATTATTAATATTAAAAATCTAATAACTCTTTTTCTGTTATTTCCAATGAATCTGCAATTTTAAATAACAAACTTAAACTGACACATCTTTTTGCTGCCTCTATTTTAGCAAGATGTTCTCTGGAAATATTTAAAATTTCAGCAAGTTCATTTTGCGAAAATCCCTTATTCTTTCTTGCACATTGAATATTTTTACCTAATTTAACAAGCTTTGTAATTTCATTTGTCATATTTTAATTTTCAGTTTTTAAATAATTTGTATGTATCAATCTTAAAATAATTTGCAAGTTGTTCTATTTTGTCAATGGTGATATTAATTCTACCTTTTTCAAGCTTTGAAATATAAGAATTATCAACACCAAGAATTAATGACAATTCCTCTCTGCTCAATTTTTTAGAAGTTCTGTATTTTTCGATATTTGTTGCTAATATTTTTCTAATCTCTTGACTCATATTCCAATTATCAATTTTTTTATGTATAATTAACAGGAATAGCAGTCCATAATAAAAGGATAATATTATGCACACAAAAAAGATACTAATCGACTTAGACGGAGTTTTGAACGAGTACGG
>JAKSUR010000048.1 GCA_024408765.1 bacterium
TTCCACTTACTTATTGAATCCACCTTGGTGAATTTATTCAATTACATTTTGGGAAATGTTTTTTATATCGGGTTACTTATCCCTAAGCATTATGGTTTAGATAGTTTTATTTAAATAAAAAAGCTGATTTAAAAACTAAATCAGCTTTTTTATATTATAAAATTTCCATAACAGGCTCAGATTGCTTTATTTCCGGAATTTCTGATAAATTTGGTAAATCAATATCCTTTGGTGTATTATTCAACTCTGCTTTCTTATTTGGTGCAATTGCTGTTTTTTGTGCATATTTGGCAATTGCAGGATCCGGATTGTTTTTCATGTTTTTGTAATCTTGCATAATTATATTTACAAACCGCTTAGTTTCTCTGTATGGGGGGATTTGTTTACCGCATCTTTTCACTGTCCCGGGGCCGGCATTATATGCAGCCAGAGCCAATTCGGTAGATCCAAACATCTTGTACATAAGTTTGTAATAGGTTAAGCCGGCTTTAATATTTTCACTTAAATAATAAGGATTATAACCCATTCTTTTTGCGGTTGACGGGAGTAATTGGAATACACCTATTGCTCCATGTGCACTTTTAAGCTCGTGCCGAAATCCGGATTCTTTTTTTGCAATACTTAATGCCAAAGCAGGATCAACTCCAAGTTCCATTGAATGTTTAACTATTGTTTCTTTTACAACATCTTCGTTAATAGAAGCATGTGCTGACGTTAATGCCAACGTCATTATTGCAATAGTTGTTAAAACTATCTTTTTGAACATAGAAATCCTCGTTCTCTTGTGAATTGGATTCTGTATACTATCTCTAAAAATCCTTCTTACGGTTTCGCTATGTTCTCGCTTGATTCCTTACAGAACGCATCTCCTAAATTCTTTTCTACCAATTGTCTAAGAACTTGTTAGGAAGCTCTTTCCGTATTTCCTCTTGCTCCGAGTTGGAAAAATAATAATACAGAAATTGTATTGCTGTTATAATATATCAAACATAAAAAATTTTCAAGTATTATGTTGCTATTCCAAGCCCCATTTTTTTCTTAATCTGTTGATTATATTTTTTCTTTGTAAATCTTTAATTATGTAATCTAATTCTTCTTTTAATCTCACGGAATTGCTCTTTTTGAATGCAATACCGTATGGTTCATTTGAATATCGTCTTGGAAGTAATTTTACACTTTTATCATTTATGGCAAAATGATTTAAAATGGTGTCATCCGAGGTCATTGCATTTATTTGATCTGATTTTAAAGCTTCATACGCATCAGGATAACTTCTAAAACCTCTTATATTTGCCGTAGGTAATAGCCTTTGTATATTTTTTTCCGCAGTTGTTCCATAAACTACACCAATAGTCAAATCCGAAAGATCTTGAAGCCCTTTTATTACACTGTCCGATTTTACCAAAAATGCTTGCCCCGCACTGTCATAAGGTATTGAAAAACTTATTATTTCCTCCCTTTGAGGTGTAATTGTTACTGTTGATATAACTATATCAACTTCTCCGGTGGAAGCCTTTATCAACCTGTTTGAAGGTGTAACCGGTATAAATTTTACCCCTGCTCGATTCTTAACCAGATATTGTGCTATATATGTTGCTAAATCCGCATCATACCCTGCTACATTTCCATTCTTATCGTAAAATCCAAAAGGTTTTGAGTTAACATTAACTCCGACTTTAATATAGCCCCTCTGTATAATTTCATTGTACAGGTCTTTTTGTACAAATTCATCGGTCTCACGGAAAAAGATTGCGTAAATGACTGCAATAACAATGAAGAATAAAATAAAAAACAACCCGAGTTTTTTCATTATTTTGCCTTTATTTCTTCAAGTTTCGGTTTTCTACCGCATGATTTATCTTCGTCACAAAAACCGTTACACTCACATTTTGGAACAAGATATGGCTTCAACCAAGGTTCTTCTGACGTAAGTTCGTCACACATCGCCTGAACCATTTTTCTAATTTCGTATTGAGCCCTTGAACAGAGTCTTAAATTCGCTATATGTATCATTTCTCTTAAATTTAAACTTGCAACAATAGATGTAGCTGTTGCATTGGGAAGGACTGCTCTCGCATCTTCAGCAGGAATTCCTGCCTCCGTAAACTCACAATATAATTCGGATATTTTACCCATAAAATCGGTAAATTTTTTCTTTAAGTCAGGGTCTTTCTCAATTGTCGGAGGAATTAAGTAATCAAACTGTCCTTTTTCTTTAACATATCTTTGTGATTTTTGTGAAAAAGACATGTGTCTGTGACGAACAAGTTGATGTGTACATGCTCTTGAAACATTTGATATTGCAAATGTAATTTGAATATGCTCTATCGTTGAATAATGACCGGATGAAATAACTCGTTCAATCAGTTTGAGCATTTTTGTTTCATCATCAGCGCTGTTATATATGTTATAAGGCATTTCTGCACTATAACAAGTTCTGCATGCAGTATAAACTGTTTTAAGCATATTTTCCGGTTTGGAAATAAGATGTACAATAGGCTTGTTGTTATTTTCCATACTAACCCTCTTCTCTTCTTTTCTCTTCTTGCTTTATTAAAATGATGTTGTTGAAACACTCGCAGCTTCTTCATAAGGATTTGCAACGCCTGCTTTTAGAGCTTCTGTGTAAGCAGCTTCAAAAATTTCATCTGAATTTTTTGCAATTTGCGGATTCTCGATTATTGCTTTTAAATCGTTGTTAGTGTTGTCTGCACCTTTAAACAACATTGAACGACCGATTGTTTCTGCTTGGTCATTTGAAAAGCTTGTAATCTGTTGTTGCTCAGTACCATTTTGTTCAGGCTCTTGCGAAATACTTTGCTTTCGGATGCTGTTAATGTTTGCTTGATTTACACTAATTTTTGGACCATCAACTTCACTCATGTTTACCTCACTTTGTATACTCAATTGTTTAAATTTTATTTTTTATCAACTGCCCGCTTATTATAAAACTCATAATAAATTTTTTTTGCCAGTTTATGTGTTTTTTTTTACAAAACGTAATAAAAATTACCTTCCGTTATTTCCTTTTATTATATCCGAAACCCACGGCACATAACTATACATACCCATAAATGATGTTATTGCAAGATATAAAATAATCGTAGTTGTAAATACCTGAATTATAGACAATCCGAATGCAAACGGAATCGGCATGTTTATAAAATACGGAATCGCATTAATAATAGGAATTCTATATAATATGACATACAACATCTGTCCTAAAATAGAGAGTATCATGTATAACATTGATAAAAATATTGATTGCATTATATGGTAGATTAAAAATGGTCTTACAACTTTTTTGGTCAGTATTGCTATAATCCACCATATAAAACCGACAAAACCTGCAGTTAAATACGTTGTAGCAGATAAAATTCTTTCAATAGGATATGGTTTATTAAAATTCTGCAACAATATCACCCTTTCTGATTTCCTCAATATAGTCTTCTAAAACCTGTATAAATACAAGTTTATATTCATCATTTTCAGGTCTTAAATTTACAGCTGTTCTGTACGCTGTTAATGATTTTTCCATTTCATGATTCATGAAAAATACATTTGCTATAAGCACATAAATACTCGGATCAAGTTTGTTTATATTAAGAGCTTCTCTGTATCTGCTCTCAGCTTCTTTATACATACTCAAATTCGAATATAAATTACCCGAAAGAATATATGCATTTGCTTCGGAAGGATTTATTTCTATGGCTTTTTTATAATATTCCACCGCATCCGTATAATCTTTAAAATCTGTTTTAGCTATTGCATAACAAATGTATGCTTTATAATTATCACCTTCTAATGCAAGTGCTTCTTCAAAACTTTTATAACAATTTTCCTTATCCTTTAATACCGCATAAGTATTTGCTATACAAAGTACAACAGTTTTATTTTCAGGTGCAAGCTTATAAACTTTTTTGTAATATTCCAAAGCACCTTTATAATCATAAGTTTTATATGAAACATTACCTAAATCAATCAGTGCTGTCATATTTTCAGGATCAATCGAAAGAGTTTTTTCGTAATATGCTTTTGCTTCAACAAAATCCTCAAAATCGTGATATAAAAGAGCGATTGCATTGTATATTTCAGGATCATCTGACACAAAATCCAATGCTCTTGAATAGAATTGCAAAGCTTTCGAAAAGTTTTTCATATCGGCATAAGTGTTTCCAAGATTGTAATATACAAGATAATTGCTCGGATTTACAATCATTGCCTCGTTAAAATATTTTATAGCTTTTTTGTATTCTTTTGAGAAAAACCATAGACTTCCAAGATTAATGAGTGCTTGCATATCTTTCGGGTCAATTTCCAAAAGGCTTTCATAAACAGAAATAACTTTTTCAAACTGATTATCCAATGCATAAAATTTTGCTAAATCATGATAATGCTCAGTATTACTTGGTTCTAATGCCATTTTTAATACTGTCTTTTGTATATTTTGTTCTATTTCTTTTTTATCCATATATTCGTCCTCTTAATTTTTATATTCGGAATATTCTTCTGATTCTTTTAACCATGTTTTTTCCGGAATGCTAAAAGCATGGTTCCAAAACTTTTCTATTGCATAAGCTTCCCTGTCCTCATGATGAAGTATATGTACAACTACATCTCCGTAATCGACTAAATTCCAACGATTTTTTAAATCGTTTTCTCTGCCTAACGGAAGTCGTGCAAAAGTGGTTTTAACTTTATCCGTAAGATTCTCTGTTAATGCTTTTACTTGTGTGTTTGTCTGTGCTGAGCAAATAACAAAATAATCCGCAAAAGATGAAACATTGCTTATATTAAGAATAGAAATGTTTTTTGCAATCTTTTCATCCAAAAATCTTGCAATTACACATGCTAATTTGTATGAATTAATTTCTTCCGCCATTAAACCTTCCCATCAATCATATCTACTCGTCTTTTATGTCTTTCACCTTCAAAAGGTGTGCTTAACCAAATATCAACAATATCCAATGCCAAGCCTATACCTGTAATTCTTTCACCCAAGCACAGAATATTTGAATCATTATGTAATCTGGTCATTCTTGCAGAAAAAGTATCCGTGCAGTGAGAAGCTCTAATACCTTTAAATCTGTTTGCAGAAATAGACATTCCTATTCCTGTTCCGCAAACAAGAATTCCTTTACAATTTGAACCAATTACTTTTTGAGAAACTGCTTTTGCAATCATCGGATAATCACAAGATTCTTCGGAATAACAACCCAAATCCTCAACCTCATATTCGGATTGAAGATGTTTTATTATTTCGTTTTTAAGCTTATAACCTCCGTGGTCAGAACCGATAATTATTTTTTCAGCCAAAACTATATTCCCTTCTTATAAAAATTGTATCATATTTGACTTAACCTTATGCCATACATTTGAACTATTTTAAGGCACAAGTCATATCTGCTTCTATACAAACTTTCCCGTCTACATATCCGATTCCGTGTGACTTAAAGACAGGGCCTTTGAATTTAGTTAATTCAACCACCATATCAAACCTGTCCCCCGGTCGAACAATATTTTTGAATCTTACATTATCAGCGCTTGCAAAAAGTGCCAATTTGCCTTTGTATTCGGGCATGGTTGCTAATATTGGAGCCGAACATTGTGCCAACGCTTCAAGTTGTAGCACCCCCGGCATAATCGGATTGTCAGGAAAATGACCTTGGAAAAAAGTCTCGTTCATTGTTAAGTTTTTGTATCCTTTAGAATATTTCCCCGGAACGCATTCCGTAATCCTGTCTACAAGTAAAAACGGATATCTGTGTGGTATCATTTCCATTATTTGTATAATGTCAAATGATAATGTTTCTTCTGTCATAATGTATCTCCTTAAAATAACATTTTAATTAGCCTTAATTTATCGCAATTTTTAAATTTTTACCAATTTGCTTTTCAATTCTTTTGCAACTTTTGTGTGAACGGCATGCCCTGCCTCTTTCACAAGGATTTGAGCCTTCATATTTAACGGAGAAATTCCCGTTAAATATAAATCTCCGAACAAATCAAGTATCTTGTGTTTTATAGGTTCATTTTCCGAACGCAATTCCGTTGTATATCCTTCATCTTTTAAACCAACCGTATTATCAACGGTTACACCCTTGGCGAATCCAAGCATTTGATATTTTTTCAAATCCTTATAAAACCCAAATGTACGAGCTTCTATAATTTCATCCAAATTTTTCAAATCGACCGAAACCCAGCGTCTTGTTAAATCAGGGTGGTTATAATTAACCGCATAAGATATAGTAAGTTCTCTGTCAGGAAGAATTACAAGACTTGTCTTTCCGTTCAAATAATAAACAGGTTCACTTACTGTGTATAAATCGTTGTTTGTACCGTCAATACCCGCTTCTTTGAAAAGTTTTACCCATTCTTTTGAACTTCCGTCAAAAATGGGAAATTCTTGCTCTGAAAGATAAACATCAATTGAATCAATTTGGCAAATTGCACATGCTGCCATAAAATGCTCACAAAGCATAGCTTTGTATTTATAATCACCAAGTAAAGTACGATGTTCTTTACTGCAAAGCGTTACGCAATGATCTGTCGAATACACACTATCAATATCAGCATTGAAACAACAATCAGAACCTTTTGAAAAAATACGAATTTTTCCGCCTCGTGAAGGTTTTATAACCACTTCACAAAACTTATTTTTCATTAGCGAATTGCCCGCAGTTTCAATTTCTTTTTTAATTGTTACCATCACTAGCCTTTGTTTCTATACTTTTGCAGTATTGTTTTCGTTTATACTGTCCTCAAAAGTTTTTAAAAGCGGTTCGTATTTTTTGAATTTTGAAATTAAATCACCGGCATCCTTCATTATTTTCAACTGTTTAATAAATTCTTTTCTTGGCATGGCAGGAGAACCAACTACAATTGATTTTGCAGGGAAACTCTTTGAAACACCTGCTTGTGCGGCAATAATGGTGTCATCACCTATTGAAAGGTGATCCGCAAGACCTGCCTGTCCTGCTATAACAACTCTGTCCCCGATTACACAGCTGCCTGCAATACCGACTTGTGAAACTATCATACAACCTTTTCCGATACGGCAATTGTGACCTATCATTACGAGATTATCAATTTTTGTATTATCCCCAATAACTGTGTTTTCAATTGTTCCTCTGTCAATACAAGTATTTGCACCAATTTCCACATTATTTCCTATAACAACCGAACCTATTGAAGGAATTTTAAATATAACTTGTTCAACATCACCATCTTTTATTTCACCATCTTTACGTGCCTGTTCTATGTTATTCGGATTTTCAGTTACAAAACTGAATCCGTCAGCTCCAAGAGAAACTCCATGATGAAGAATAACTTTGTTTCCTACATGAACTCTGTCACCGATATTTACGCCCGGGTGAAAGAAACATTCCGCACCAATAACAGCATCATTTCCAATATAACCGTTTGCAAGAATTTTTGTGCTGTTACCGATAACCGCATTTTCTCCGATAACAACATTTGCACCAATTGAAACATTTTGACCGATTTTTGCGGTAGGTGCTATAACTGCAGAAGGATGAATTCCTTCATTCAATCTTGGTTCTTCATAAAACATTGTAATCAATTTCATCATTGCAAGACGAGGGCGTTCAACCTCTATTGTAGAAAAACCATCTATATTAACTCCCAAAGGAACAAGTGCTGCATGAGCTTTTGTATTACCAAGGTTTGCTATTTCATCTTCTCCAAGAGCAAGTGCAAGTGTGTTTTCATCTGCTAAAAGCGGAGGTGCAATTTTTGTTATTGCAACATCTTTTTCTTTTGTAAGCATACCACCCGTAATTTGTGCAATTTGTTCCAATGTAAAAGTTTTCATAATAAACTCCTTTATATTATTTGTCATTAATTTTATTTATAACATTAGTAGTGGATTTTCCCTGTATTAAGTCTATGAACTCTACTCGAATGTTGTTATTTATTATAACATCTCTCTCCGGTAAAGTTTCTATATTATAATCAGCACCTTTTGTATAAACATTCGGTTTGATTTTTTCGAGCAACCCTTTAGGAGAATCTTCTTCAAATAATACCACATAATCAACACAACTCAAATATGTTAACAATTCGGCTCTGTCATTTTGATTGTTTATCGGTCGATTTTCTCCTTTTAATCTTTTAATTGATGAATCTGAATTTACCAGAATTATTGAATAATCTGCAAAAGTTTTTGTCTTTGCCAAATATTTTGCATGCCCGATATGAAGTATATCAAAACATCCGTTTGTAACAACAAAAGTTTTGTTATTTTTGTGTCCGTCTTGAACAATTTTTATTATTTCATTCTGTGTAACAATTTGCCCCATAAAAATACTCCCTATTATATTTTATGTCAAAATTGCCAAAATGAAAACGTCGTAGCAAAAAATATTTTTATAAGGTTTATACAATATCACAAGGAGTAATGCATGAAAGTAGTAATGTCACCAAAGCCAAATGTAATTGCAGTACTAAAATCATCTGTATCACGCACTGCTAAATTGCCTTTGGCAGTGATTCGCGGCTCGGAAGAATTTAGATATAAAAAGGCTAAAGAATTTTCAGATATGTTAATAAAGGATTTAGATAAAGTTTCTGATGGGAAATGCTGTTCAGTAGATGATTTTAATAATATTATAAAAAAGGTTCTTTATCCTAACAAAATAAAATTGAGTATTAAAAATAAAAAAAGAGTTCATGATTCATTTTCTGCGGTCACGGTTGGAACTTTGAGTTCAATTGCTACATATGATAGACATAGTACAATGATTGGACAAACAAGGACAGATTATTATGATAGTCAAATATCGGAATACGAAATGTATCTGCTTTTGGATAGAGCAGAAGAGACTATTTTGGACAAATACGTGGCGCTACATGAGTCCCGCCATCTTTTTGACAAAATTTGTAATCCAAAAACATTAGTAGAACGAGATTTGGGCATAGACCTTGTTGACAGTAAAAGAGAATCTTTTGACAGCGCATATAAATGTTTGGTTGACACGTACCGCATTCCAATATTGGAATATTTCATAAAATTGAAAGCACAATACCATTTATCAAAGTTATCTGACGAGGAATACATAAACTGTCTTCAGTGTATTAGAAGAAGTTTAAAAACAGAAATGAATGCTTACAGTGACGAACTGGCTTATCTTAAAAAAGACTATGGTAAAAATTTTTGGAGCATAATAGACACCTCCGGTTATAGAATGCATAATTATCCAAAACGATTAGCCATGGTAAATCAAATGCTCGGTGATAAACTTGCTGAAGTGCGAGAAAAAATTCACAAAGACAATTCTCAAAAAACAAATCACTAATTATTTATGATTTCCCCAAAGATCCATATCAATTACACTTTTACATATTCTAACTGTATTTAGAGCTGCGCCGATTCTTAAGTTATCCGCAACACACCAAAGTGCTATTCCATTATCAAAAGCAAGACTTTTTCTTATTCTTCCGACAAAAACAGGATCAACATATTCTGCATCACGAGTTGTCGGATATTCAAAATTATCAGGGTTATCAATAACTTTTAGACCAAAAGAATTTGCTAAGATTGAACGCACTTCATCAGGCGAAATATTTTTATCAAATTCTATATCCACAGCTTCGGAATGACCTCTGAAAACAGGTACTCGAACTGCTGTACAAGCAATTTTTACATCTTCGGAAAGATGAAGAATTTTTCTTGTTTCATTAGTGACTTTCATTTCCTCTTTTGTATAACCGTTATCGCAAAAAACATCAATTTGCGGAATTACATTGAATGAAATAGGTTTTTTAAAGCATTTGTTTTCAAATTTTTCACCATTTAAATTTGCCTCCGTATCGGCTCTAAGCTCATTAATCGCTGCCAAGCCGGCACCTGAAACGGATTGATAAGTTGAAACAATAATTCTTTTGAACCCAAATTTTTTAAGAGGCTCTAAAACAAGCATCAATTGAGAAGTAGAACAATTAGGGTTAGCCACTATTCCTTTGTGCCATCTTAAATCATCATCATTTACACCTGCAATTACAAGCGGAACATCCTTTTCCATACGAAAAGCAGAAGAATTATCAATAATCACTCCGCCACGCTTAACTATTTCAGGTGCGTATTTTTGACTTGTTGAACCACCTGCGGAAGCAAGAACTATGTCAATTCCGTTAAATGAATCAGGTGTTGTTTCTTCTACTATATATTCTTTGCCTCGAAAATTCAATTTTGTACCTGCACTTTTGGGACTTGATAAAAATTTTATTGTGTTAAATTCAATTCCAAGTTCATCAACTATTTGAGTAATTTCTCTTCCGACAACTCCGGTTGCTCCTAAAATTGCTATATTTGGTTTATTCATTTTATCTTCCTTACATAATTTTGTCTAATCCGTATACAAATTCACTGTGGCTTGCGATATACCTTATTCCCAACAGTACTCCGGGCATGTAACATTCACGATTTGTTGAATCATGTCTAATTGATAGAATTTGTCCGTTTGCTCCGAACAAAACTTCTTGTGAAGCCATATATCCCGGCATGCGTACTGAATGAATATGAATATCATTATATGAATTTGCACCTCTTGCACCTGAAATTGTTTCTTTTTCAACACAATTCCCTGTTGTAAAATTGTCATTATTCTCGCTCATCATTTGAGCTGTTTTAATTGCTGTTCCTGATGGTGCATCTTTTTTGTGGTTGTGATGTAATTCAATAATTTCTGCATTATCAAAATATTTTGAAGCCATTTGTGCAAACTTCATCATTAAAACAGCGCCTGTTGAAAAATTAGGGGCAATTATGCATCCCACATTTCTTTGCTTGCTCAATTCTTGTAACTCATTTATTTGAATGTCCGACAGACCTGTTGTCCCAATAACAACTTTAATATCATTATTTAAACAATACAAAGCATTTTCGTACACCGAATCAGGCTGAGTAAAATCCACCAAGACATCAAATTTAACCGAATTTTTTGCATCTTTTATAGTTGTAAACTGACCGTTAAAAACATCAATTTGAGCAACTAATGTTAAATCATCGACTTCATTAACTGCCTTTACAACCTCTTTTCCCATTTTTCCGTTTGCACCGCAAACTGCCACATTTATCATAATATATCCCTTCTTTAACTAAATCATTATACAACAAAAATAAAGCAATAAAAAAGCCGCTTCGTTGCGGCATTAACTCTCGTTAGATAAAGGAGTGGAGGAGAAAATAAAGAAAAGAGATTATACTTTATATATTCCACGATTTGTATTATATATAACCAATATATATATATTCGTTACAATTATTTACAAAAAGAGCAATTTTTAAGTAAAATTCACGTTATTATATATAGAACATATAAACATGGGATGATTATGGGTAATTTTACAAACGGTATGTTACATGGTTTTAGTTTTGGCATGTTGAGAAACATGCAAATGTTTTGTATGTTTCCGCCTATATTTAATTGGTGTGGATGTAATACATTTCAATATTTTAGCATTCCTAACATATTTATGAGTAATTTTTGTCAATATCCGACTTTTACCCCACAAATGCCTCCCATGAATTTTTCGATAAACATGAGCGAATCTCTTTTTAACGGTTATAATATGTCTAATTTTGATGTCGGATTTGATAAA
>JAKSUR010000049.1 GCA_024408765.1 bacterium
ACAAATTGAATGTGCGGAAGGAAACACAGAAAAAGCTTTAAAAATGATTTTCGACAAATTTTCCCAATTTAAGCTACCCGATGAAAAAACTTTAAATAATATTAAAAAATCAATGATAATGGATTTTGAAGACAGTTTGGAATATTCGGATAATGTTAATTATATGGTTGGGATTTCAGAATTTAGTAAAAATATTGATTATATTGCAAAATACAAAGATATTGTGAATAGCATAACACTGCAAGATGTTGAAAATTATGTTAATCAATTTTTAGATATTAACAAAGCCGCAATAACGGTCGTTCACCCTGAAACATCCGAAGCTGAGATTAATCAAAATTATATAAATGCTCAAAATCTCAGTTTTAAAGGTTCAAAAATCAGTTTTAAAGGCAGTCGGGAACCTGTTAATATGAATAAAGTTTCGGAAGATGTTTTGAATAATAATTACAAAATAGCATTTTCTGAATCTGCAAATAACAATGTTCCGTTCTTTATAAATATGTACTATAATTTACCTGCTGATATTAATCCTGCTGTTGTGTGTGTATTAGATGCAGTATATTCAAAAGGTATAAAAAATTCAACCGAAAAAGAATTTCATAAAATGCAGGAAGAAAATAATATTATAATAGATGCCTCAGCCGATAAAAACAGTTTTTATGTCGGTGGATATTCTTCTGCTGATAAATTTCAATTTACAGTAGATAAGGTGATTGAACTTATAAATAATCCAAATATTACCGAAGAAAATGTTGATACGGAAATTAAAAAATTAAAAGATAAATTATCCCGTCATGATAATGATTCATTTGATTTATACGAAAATTACGAATCAAAAAACAATCCTGAATATAACTCTATCCCTGAATTAATTGAAGGTTTAAATAAAGTAACTGTCGAGGATGTACAAAATTTACATAATTATATTATGAAAAACTCAACCGGTACAATTGTTATCAACTTGCCTGAAAAAGAATCCAAAATAAAAAATCAGGCATTAGCTGCATTTTCACAATTGAATGATGTTAAACCTTATAAATATGAATTAAGAAAAATATATACGTCAAATAAAAAACCTGTTGTTTTAAAAGAATCTCGTGACACGTCACAAGCTGATATAAGTCAAATATACAAATTTAAAACGGATAATTCCATCAAGGATAATGTGACAGCAAAATTAATGAACACAATACTTTCTTCTTCTGATACTATAGGTTTATTCAATAGTCTTAGAGAACGCGACCACCTTGCGTATAGAGTTAATTCAAGCATAGATACAAGTGGTGATTGCAAAGAAATAAGATTACATATCCTGACTTCAACCGATAACAAAGATACAGGAATAACCACCTATGATAATGTAGAAAAATCAATAAACGGATTTAACGGGCAAATAAACGCTCTTCTTAATTCTGAATATAAGGATTCCGATTTGGAATCTGCAAAACGTATATTAAAAGCAGAATTATTAGATAATGAATCGGTTTATTCAAGGCTTTATTCGATAAACAAAGCTAAATATCGTGATGAAAAATTAGATTACCAAAACAGAGTATTTGAAATGATTGATTCAATAACAAGAGATGATATTGATAATATGTCAAAAAGAGCTTTTGAAAATCCGCCAGTATATTCAATTGTTGCTTCTGGTGATACTTTAAATAATAATCAAGCATTTCTTTCAAAACTGGCAGAATAACTTATGGAAAATTTGAATTACAATTCCTGTTGCTGAAATGAAAAGTTTGATATATCATTGAGCATGGGGATGTTTTTATGAGTAAAAAAAAGAGAATTCTTATTGTTGATGATGATACAGAAATCAGAGATTTATTAGAGTTTGACATATCATCAAGCGGTTATTACACTGATACCGCATCTGATGGTATGGACGGTTTAAACAAAGCCCTTAATAATAAATATGATTTGATTATTCTTGATGTAATGATGCCTAAAATGAACGGTTTTGATGTGTGTAAAAATATCCGCCAAGCCCAAATCAATGTTCCTATACTTATGTTGACAGCAAAAGGTACAATAGCCGATAAGACCAGCGGATTTAATAATGGTGCGGATGATTATCTGGTTAAACCGTTTGATATTCAAGAAGTTTTATTAAGAATAAGGGTGCTTTTAAGACGTAATATGCCGCAAGTTGAACCTATGTTATCTTCAGAAATTCTTGAAGCAGGTAATATAGAAATTTTACCGGATTCTTTAGAAGCAATCGTTTTAAATAAAAAAGTTAAACTTACACCAACGGAATTTGAAATTCTTTATTGTCTTATGCAGCATTTTAATAAATCAGTTACGCTGGCAACTCTTTTGGAGGAGGTTTGGGGATATTCAAGTGATGAAGATGTAAGGATGTTAAGGGTACACGTTGGCGGACTCAGAAACAAAATTGAAGAAGACTCAAAAAACCCCAAATACCTTCATACGGTTACAAATGTCGGTTACAAATTAACTCCTTTCGGTGAATGATATGATTCAAAAATTTAGCAAAAGAAGATTAAAAATTGCAGAACAAATTATTATCGTAATCTTTTTTGCGGTAATTATACCGATGACGGTTAGCGGTTTGGTTATAAATAATATTAATCAGCACTCAAATCGTTCGCAGTTAAGAGAAACAGCAATACTTATAGCGGATATAGTTTCGGAAGAAATAGATGTATTTGAAAATTCAATTAATAATGAATTAAATCAAATACAAAAAACATTGGAATATTATGGAAATCCTGAAAAATCTAAAAATTACTTGGATACAATTATAAATGAAATGTCATATTATTCGATTTTGGATATTATAAAATCGAGTGAATTACATAAGCTTGATGAATTTAAAAATGATGACAGTAAGGCCGTATATACAAGGAAAATGTCGAACGGCAATATATTGTTGGCAGTATTGGATATTAAAGCATTAAAGGAAAATATTTTTAAAACAATAAATCAGAATAAACGCCCTATCTATATTTTATCAGCTGAGGATAATCACTTAATTGCATCTATAAACTATGATGAACGCATATTCAAAAACAGCATTGCCCAATTGCCTAAAAAACTTGAAGAAGATAAAACAGTGATATACGGAAATATTAAAAATCAACCGATAGCGTATCATAAAAAATCTCAGGCTGATGTTATTATTATTGTTAATACAACGGAAGCCATTTCAAAACATTTGATTGATTACAACAGGAATAAAATTATATTATCAATACTATTAACGGTATTGGCCGTATTTTTTGTTGTTGGACTTTATACTTCTTATTTATACATAAATATAAGACAGTTGTTTAAAGCTATTGTTGCGATTTCAAAAGGTAATTACAGGCGTAGAATCAGGCTTTTAACGAATATATTTACACCTTTTGAAATTGTATTTCTGGGAAACGAATTTAACAGAATGATAGCCCAAATTCACAAATCTTATATTCAATTGAATAAAAAGAATAAAGAATTGAAACAGTTGAACGAATTGCGTTCAAATATGGTAGATACAATCAGCCATGAATTTAGGACACCGTTAACAAGCATTCAGGGTTATACATCAAGGCTTTTGAGGCAAGATATAGAAATCGATGATGAAACTAAACAAAAATCATTAAAAATTATAAAAAAACAATCCGAAAGATTATCGAGGATGGTTGAAGATATACTTGTAATTCCTGATATAGAAGGTGAACGATTAAATTTTGAATTAAAATCCGTTTCAATAAATTCTGTTATTGAAAACTCAATAATACTTGTTAAAAATGATTCAAATCGACAAATTATAAATAATGTTATATGTGATGTTGATGTTATTGCTGAAAATGACAGATTAGAACAGGTTTTTGTGAATTTAATTGAGAATGCGGTTAAATATGCCAAAGGTGAAAGTCCGGTAATATTAGATTACGAACTTCACGAGAACAGGCTTGTTGTTAGTGTAAAAAATGATTATGATATTATCCCGAGAGAAAAATTAAAAACCTTGTTTGACAAATTTGTGCGAATTGACGATTCAACCACAAGAACAACCAGAGGAACAGGTTTAGGTTTGTATATTGTAAAAGGTTTAGTAGAAGCTATGGGCGGAGAAATAAGAGTGTATTCAAACGAAGAATGCGGATTTTGTGTAAAAGTTTATTTGCCGTTAGTTGTCGAAGAAAAAGTTTATGAATAGTATTAAGTTTATAATAGGATGGATGTATAGCGGAAAAAGATTGACTGAATATTAAACATGGACTTGTTTTAATATACTTCAAATATATTATTCATAAAACGATATTAATGTTTATAATGTATAGATGGAGGTGTTTATGCCTGAAATAAATGAAATAATAAACAGAGGCTTTGATTATCATCAAAGCGGCAGGTTGTCAGAAGCCGAATGTGCGTACAGAGAAGCATTAGAACTCGATTCTGACAATGCAGAAGTTTATAATCTTATGGGCGTTTTAAAGTTACAGCAGAATGACACTAACGCTTCAATTGAGTGGGTTGAAAAAGCAATTCAACTAAAACCATGCGAATATTTTTATGAAACCCTTTTTCAGGCATATATTAGAAGTTGCTCTTATGAAAAAATAATTTATTATGAAAACAGTATAAGAAAAAATTACCCAAAGAACTTTTCTTTGTTGTTCAATATGGCATTAGCTTATAAAAACCTAAAACAATACAAAACGGCAATAAAAATTTATGAAGAAGTTTTAAAAATAGACCCTACGTCATATCAGGGGTGGTTTAATCTTGCACATCTTTATGAAATTGAAGGACAGTGTAAAAATGCTGTTTCTGCAATGAAAATATGTAATAAATTAAAACCTCATGATGAAGAAACGGAATATTTTTATTCTGCATCTTTAATGAGAACAAAAGATTATGCAAAAGGATTAAAATATTTTGAGAGCAGAATAAGCAGGAAAACCGCACTTATTTCACAAGCAAAGCTCCAACCGCATTTGGCTACGGATAAGAGATTGTGGAAAGGCGAAAACATAAAAGACAAAACTATTTTTGTATATTATGAAGCAGGATTTGGCGACACAATTATGTTTTCAAGATATTTACCGATTTTAAAGAAAAAATGTAAAAAAATCGTATTTTATCCGCAAAGACCGCTTGTGCCATTGTATACACAGAGCAATTTGGGTATAGATGAACTTATTGACGGTTATATACCTGAAAAGAATATGGAATATGATGTTCATGCACCTTTAATGAGTCTACCTTACCTTCTAAAATTGAGCGGAAACAAAGTTTTTGAATCATCAGAAGGTTATTTATTTGCTAACTCTGAACTTAAGGATGAATATAAATCAAAATATTTTAATAATAACGACTTGAAGGTTGGTATAAAGTGGCAGGGAAACACATATTTTGATCAAGATAGGGTTATTCCTGCAGAAGCATTTTCTCCTTTAATTGAAGTTGAGGGTACAAAATTCTATTCATTCCAAACTTATGAGGGTTCTGAGGATTTGAAAAAATTAACCGATAAGTATGATATTGTTGATATTGGAAAAGATTTAATAGATTTTGGTCAAACTGCTGCTGCTTTGGCTAATTTAGATTTGGTAATTTGTAATGACACGTCATTAGCTCATTTGGCAGGTGCAATGGGCATTCCTTGTTTAGTATTGCTACCTTATGAAGTCAATTGGAGGTGGCATGAAGATTTAAGTCATTGTGATTGGTATGATAGCATAAGATTGTTCAGACAACGCTCATTAGGTGATTGGAGCAGTGTTTTTGAACAGGTTGAAATTGCACTAAGGAATGGTGTTGCAAAACGTAATTCAATAATTAACAGTGATGAGAATATAGCTATTACAGTATAAAAGTTACAGGCCCGTCATTTATAAGAGAAATGTCCATCATTGCACCAAAAACTCCGGTTTTTGTTTTTATACCGTAATTCTTGATTTCAGAAATAAACATTTCATAAAGCTCATTTGCAATATCAGGTGATGCTGAATTGTCAAAGCTTGGTCGAGTACCTTTTTTACAATTACCGCATAAAGTAAATTGTGAAACTACAAGCATTTCTCCTTCTATATCTATTAATGAACGATTCATCTTTTGATTTTTGTCAGGAAAAATTCTTAAATTTACAACTTTTTTTGCATACTTGACAACATCTTCTTCGGAATCACCCTTTTCAATTCCTACAAAAGCCAAAATACCTTTATTTATGGATGAATATATTTTATTTTCAATTGTCACGGATGCATTTTTAACTCTTTGTATTAAAATTTTCATCTGTAATACCTTTTATAATATTTGTAATTTCAACAGAATTAGTTTCCGCTACATCTAAAAATTCAGAAATTTTTTCACAAATTCTAACAACATTTTCATATTTAAAATCTTGCATCATTTTAAGTTCGTAATCCAAATTGATTTTACTTGCCGCAGTTATAATATCGAAGAGTTTATTTTTTGACGAAAATTCTCCTGATAAGTTTAAGTAAACAATAGAAAGTTTTTTTAGTAATTTTAAAATATCTTCATCAACGGTTCTTTTTCTTTTTAAATCATTTCGCAAGTTTTTGACATTTCTTTTTCCGTCATTTATAAGATTTAGTGCGGAATTTAAACCTTCAATATATGAAGTTAGTCGTTTTGAAATAAGATTTTTGTTATATTCAAAATCAGATTCAAGTATAATGTTGCCAATTTTTTCGGAATCTTTCAAAGCTTCTTCAAGTGATAAATTTTCATATCCGTCAATCTGTGCTCCTACAAGAGAAGTGTTTATGTATTTAACATTATTAAAATGTTCTGCGTATTCGCTTAACGGCTTGATAAATGTTGCATAAACGGATTCGGTCGGAAGCATATCACCTCTAATACCTTTGACATGATAAAGCGAACTGTTAAGCCTTTCCAATCTGCGATTTGCTGTTCTATATCTCTCATCTTTATCTTCTGACGGAGAAATCGATGAAGCAAATGCATCAAAATCATTAGCGGTTATTTCCCATTTTTTATATTCGGAATTGTACTTGCACACAAGATCTTTGTATGCTGAATCTTTGCTGTAACATTGTCCTTCAATATAAGCTAAATCTTGTCCGACAAGAATAATTTTGCCACAACCCAATAATCTTGCACAATTTAATGCTGTATATGATACAGTACCTTTTGTCCCATATTCTTCTATTTTTTCATCGCATATTTCACTCCAAAATTGGTTGATAGGTGCATTTGCAGAAATATGTGAAAATATTTTTTTGTACTTAAACCTTCTTAACTGAGGGTTTGAATAAGGTTCCGTTATAAAATAAACATCACTTAAATCCAATCCTTCAACTTGTTTTGATGAGTTATAAGTTTCAATAATGCATAAAAAATCAGGCTTTATTCCGTTTTTATATAACGTTTTTATGGCAGTCCCAACAGTGAAAAGTACAAATTTATCACGATATTTTTTTAAAATTTCTATATTTTTGTCTAATGTTGGCCCGGCTGAAACTATGACAGCTGTTTTTCCTTTTAGGCAATCTTTAAATACAGCAAGAGGTTGTTCATTCATTAAGTTTTTAATATTTTGAAACAACATTTTTAATGACGGATAAAATTTTTCCTTAGTATATTTTAAATCCATAGAATATGCGCCGACAAGTTCTTGGAGTTTTCTTACAAGCTCATCAAAACCTTCTCTGTCATATTCTCTGGCAGATGATAATGATAAAAGTTGCGGTGTGTTTTGGGTATTTGATTTTTTATATATTTCTAATGATGTATCTTCAAATGTATCAGTTATAAAAACATTATTTTTTAAAATGTCCGAAGAAAAATCTACAAGAGAAAATGCCATCCAAAGTACATTGAGATCAGGTTCGTATAAAATCACCGTTCCGTTTGAGTTTAAGCTTGCAACTTGAAATAAGTATCCCAATCCGATTCCGTAGATTACATGTATTGCAACAGGCTCATTTGTTGCCATTGCAAAAATTTCTCTGGCTTCACCAAGAGGACTTAGCGGATTATGTATAAATCTTCCTTTGTATTTTAGATTATAAGCATTGTTCTCTTTTACAATTTCAGGCAACTCATCAGGTAAATATGTTTTAAGTTTTTCAGCTAATTTTGGATTTTTTTTGTTTAAAGCTTGAATATTATTTTGAAATATATTGTTCAATATTAATCAATCCTCTCTTATTATTTTATTAGTTATTTGAAACTTTCCCTCTTAATTGACCGCAAGCTGCATCAATATCCGCACCACGTTCTAACCTTACGGTAACTTTTTTACCTGACTGCTCAAGCAAATATTTGAATTTCATTATATTAGTATTTGAAGATTTTTTATATTTTGTGTCATTAACATTATTATAAGGAATTAAATTAATGTTACATTTTATATCGTTTAAGTACATTGCAAGCTCTTTAGCACAATCGGTTGTGTCATTAAAACCGTTAATTAATATATATTCTACAGTTATTCTGCGACCTGTTTTATTGATATAATTTAAAAGGTGCTCTTTTAAATTATTTATCGGATATTTGTTTTCGATAGGCATTAATTCAGCTCTTAATTTATGGTTTGGTGCATGAAGCGAAATCGCAAGTGTTGATTGAAGTTCTGATTCGGCCAATTCGTCAATTTTAGGTATTATACCGCTTGTAGAAATCGTTATTCGCCTTGCTCCTATTTGAAAATCATTGTTAAAAATTTTCAAGGCTTTCAAAACATTTTCAAGATTCAATAAAGGCTCACCTTGTCCCATAAACACTATGTTTGTAACCTTTAATCCAGTATCACGCTGTATTGTTAAAACTTGTTCTATTATTTCAGTGTAAGTAAGATTTCTTATAAAACCACGCTTTCCGGTTGCACAAAATGAACAATTAACAGCACATCCTACTTGTGAACTCACACAGGCTGTTAAGTTTGCTCGATTATCAAACCTCATAAGCACTGTTTCAACACATTCTCCGTCAGGATATTCAATTAAATATTTTATTGTACCGTCAGAACTTACTTGCTTAACTTTGATTTTAGTATCCGTAACAACAGCAATATTTTTTAAATTTTCTCTAAAATCTTTTGATAAATCTGTCATTTCATCAATTGAAGAAACAGATTTTGTATAAATCCAGTTGTGAATTTGTTTTGCACGAAATTTTGAAGCGTGTAATTCTTCTGTTAATTTTTCAATTTCTTCAATACTTAATCCCGATAAAACTATCATAAAATCTGCCATTCTATCCGAGTTTTTGTTTGTAAAACTCAATAATATCCGTTTTTGCTTTTAAAAGCATTGCCTGCTTTGAAAGTACATTTCGCCATTCATTATAACTGCAATTTGAAGGAAGAAGTTTCAAAGGATTATATGGAAAATTTTTACAAATATCAGGTCTGTTTTCGTAATCCGAACATAAATTATCCTTCAATTTTGGGCAATAATAGTAGTAAGTTTTGCTTTCTACCAAATCGCCTAATGCATCAAAATATTCAGGATTAGCTTTTCTTGCTGCTTCTTCGGATTCATACGGTACAAAAACCGACACAAAATCATCTGAATATTTATCTCCTCGAAAAGCTCTTTGTTTTAATTGTTCATAAGAATATTCACTCACAGCAAGCCTGCAACAATCGCCACATTTATTACACGCAAAGTCGCTTCTTTTGTCCATTATTGTTCTATAATTAGCTTTAAGCTTTTCTCTGTATTCGCCGTTTAAATATGAAAGTGCTTCTGCTTGCCATTCCTTATATTTACATCCTACCGGATAATCAGTAAAAATATCTTTTGTTTCTAAATTACACTTTTTTGTACATAAAGTGCAAGGTGATTCGGGCTTAAATTTATCCAATGCACTTCGTATGCTTTCCGCAGCTTCAATAAATATACGATAATAATTTTCCTTTAAATTATCATACTGATTTATTATTGGCGTTGCATTCGGTTCATTTTTTTTATTGTTAAAAATGTTTTCCATAGCAAATATGATATCATAAATTACCCATTCCTACAATGTAACTTTATTTTTGCAATATAGAATGATTTTATGAAAGGAGCATATCATGAGTACAAGACTTGGAATATATAAATGCAAATACTGCGGAAATGTTGTGCAAACGCTTATATCAGGTGATGGAGATCTTGTTTGTTGCGGAAAAGAAATGGAGCTTTTAGAAGAGCAATATGAAGAAAATGAACTTGGTGAAAAACATGTTCCTGAAACATTTACAATGCACGAAGGTTGCGATACCGGTACATGCAGAGAAGTTAAATATGTAAGTGTTCTGAAGCACCCGATGATTGAAGAGCATTATATTCAATTTATTGAGGCAATTAATAAAGATAAAAACGAAGTTAGAATTAAATTTTTTAATCCCAATGATAGAGCCGAATACAATATTACAGATTTAGGTGAAAATGTTCATGCATTAGAGTTATGCAATATACACAATTTATGGAGAAGTAAAAATGATTAGCGAACAAATTAATGAAATTTTAAATGAACAAATTAATAAAGAATTTTATTCGGGATACCTATATCTTTCTATGTCAGCACATTTAAAAGAACTTGGTTTAAATGGCTTTTCTTCTTGGATGCGTAAGCAAGCGAAAGAAGAAGTTGAACATGGGTTGAAAATCTTTGATTATATCATTGATTCCGATAGTTTTGTAACTTTAAAGCAAATAAAAATGCCTGAATTTGAATTTAACGGAATACTTTCTATTTTTAAAGTTGTCTATGAACACGAAAAATGTATTACAAGTTCGATTATGAAAGTTGCTCAAAAAGCCGAAGAAGAATGTGACAGAACGACTCTTAATTTTGTAGATTGGTTTATTTCAGAGCAAGTTGAAGAGGAAGAAGCTGTAAAAAATATTATTAAAAGACTTGAACTTTTTGGCGAAGCCAAGGAAGCATTGTATCTTATGGATAAGGAGCTTGGAGAACGCAGTTAATAAATCAGATTAAACTATTTCTTTTAAATGATGTATGCGTATGATTGCACATTGTTTAAATTTATTGTAAAATAATCACTATACAAGGAGAGATTATATGACCGACAAAATTTTAAACTATGTGCCGACTGTTATCGAGCAATCATCCAGGGGAGAAAAGTCTTTTGATATTTTTTCAAGATTATTGAGAGAAAGAATTGTATTTTTGGGAACGGAAATTGATGATGATGTCGCTAATACAATTGTAGCTCAATTACTTTTGCTTGATAGCGAAAACCCAGAGAAAGATATTATGCTTTATATAAATTCACCGGGAGGAAGTGTAACAGCAGGGTTTGCAATATACGATACAATGCAGCATATAAGAGCTGATGTTCAAACAATATGCCTTGGTCAAGCAGCCTCTATGGGTGCATTTTTACTCAGTTCAGGTGCGAAAGGTAAAAGAATGGCATTGCCTAATTCCAGAATAATGATACATCAACCTTTAGGCGGTGCAAGAGGTCAAGCTACGGATATTGAACTGGAAGCAAAAGAAATTATGCGTATGAAAGAACTTTTAATCGGTATAATGGCAGATAATGCAGGTCAGGATTACGAAAAAGTTAAAGCAGATT
>JAKSUR010000005.1 GCA_024408765.1 bacterium
TTTTACTCAAAAACAATTTTGTATTTAATGATTAATTTTGTTATAATAGGGTTATAAGTGAATAGTATGTATGGTACAATTTTCGCACAAAACATAATATATCCACTCGCTGTTTTGCCTACAAGTTGCTATTCAATCCGTATTAATCGCTATTAACCAAATACTATTTCTTAACTTTTCTTTATAGATATCACTGTATGCTTGACTAGCTTATGCTATTGTGATAATTATACTATATAAATAGTATCAGATAGGTTAATCGCTGTTAAACGGGCGGATTGGAAAATTTAAACAAGCCGAATTGTTTGTTGATATTGTTAAAAAGCTCCTCCCCCTGCGATTCCTCAAAAAGAAAGGAAAAACAAAATGTACGCAATAGTCGAAGCTTGTGGTAAGCAATACCAAGTGGAAGAAGGTCGTTACGTTGATGTTGAATTGCTTGGCGAAGAAAAAGATGCCAAAGTGGTTTTTGACAAAGTTGTAATGATAGTAAACGGCAAAAAGTCAAAGGTAGGTCAGCCTTATGTTGCTAACGCAAAAGTTGAAGGCACTGTTATAAAACTTGACAGAGCAAAGAAAATTATAGTATACAAACAAAGACCTAAAAAAGGTTATAGAAAAAAACAAGGTCACAGACAAGGATTTGCTAGAGTAATGATTAACAAAATCAGAACTACGGCTACAAAAAAAGCTGAGGCTACAGAAACAGCTGAAGCATAGTTTTATTTAAGACTAATCCCTTAATAATTTAACAAGTAAAATCAAAGGAGAAAATAAAATGGCACATAAGAAAGGTATGGGGTCTACCAGAAACGGACGTGACTCGGAAGCTAAGCGTTTAGGCGTTAAAAAATTCGGCGGTGAAATTGTTAAAGCCGGAAACATTATTGTACGTCAAAGAGGAACAAAAATTCACCCGGGCAATAATGTAGGCATCGGTTCTGATGATACATTGTTTGCAATGATTGACGGACAAGTTAAGTTTGAAGCTCACAGACGTGACAGAAAACAAGTTTCAGTTTACGCTGTGTAACATATCTCAAAATAAATAAATAAAAAAACGGATTCTTATGTAAACAAATGTAACAATTCGTTTTTTTTATGCAATTTTCAACTTTCACCGGTTTTAAATTGCGTGTAAGTGTACAGAATAATGAAAGGTATTGTTATGTCAACTATGTTAATACGCAGAATTTGCAATGGGGAAGCAGTACTGGTACAAGCACAAGGAAAAAATGGTAAATTAATTGGCAGATCTTTTCCTGTAAGATCTTATATTGAAAATAAGCGTACACCTATTGCAGAATCTTTTTTGGAAAAATTAAGTGAAGAAGATAGGGGCAAATTTAATGAAACGATGCGAGCATATTATCTCCAGTTACCAAAAGCCTCATCATCAAAGAAAACAGTGCAACATAATTTTTCCAAACAATATAAAGAAGTAACATATCAGGAAGTTATAGATGCACTTCGACGCTCATCCATGTTCAATTACTATTGATAATTGCAACACTATTAAGTTGAAAAAATTTGTTTATGCTTTTTTATTCTAATATAATTAATCGGAAAG
Organism: bacterium; assembly: GCA_024408765.1. GTDB lineage: Bacteria > Cyanobacteriota > Vampirovibrionia > Gastranaerophilales > Gastranaerophilaceae > CAG-196. The sequence goes on from JAKSUR010000005.1 coordinate 1,571, forward strand.
GAGTAATTATGGTATCAGGAATCAGTATTTTAAACCCTAATAACAATATGACATTGCACTGTAAATTATCAGAGAAAGACTTTGTTTCTATGAGTGCTTATAAACAAACAAGAGGCAGAATAGCTCCGGGAGGTTTTGGTATATGTGTACCTAAACAATCAATTAAAGAAGAAAGTCCTATTGTAGTAAATTTTTTCAAAAAATTAATGGATTGTGGTTTTACAAAAGAACATATTTCTTTTATCACAAAAAATATACATTAATATAAAGCTCACATTTAACATAAAGCAAAGATATTATCCATTTTTGATAATATCTTTGTCGTTTAATTAAATTTATTGTTGTTTATCAAATTATTGGTATAAAGGTGCAAGCTTTTTCTCTTGTTGAGGTATTACACCTTCTTCAATTGACTGATAAACTCTGTAATCAATTACAGGGAAACAGTTGTCAATTGATTCAATCTCTTGTAGCTTGTTTTCATCAATATTACCTGATTCAATCATATCGGCAATTAAACTAAATCTGTCAACGTGTTCATTAAATCTGTCTGTTGCATAATCTTTAGCCTGCCATGTCGTAATTAGGAACGGCCAGTCAGAAGATTGAAGAAGCAAATTTTCTCTTGCTAATTGATTTAATGCTCTGTGTAACAACTTATCTTGAGGTATTTCAGAATGATTGTCAACAATTGAACAAATTCGTTTCTCACAAGAATGGATAATAGGCCACATCCATTCCGTTAAATGATTTTGCCATACATAGAAATGACCGCCTTGTCCCCAAGATGATTCGGGAATTTGTATAGCTTCTTTTGGCGGATATTTCGTAACATATTCGCCTGCAGTCATTCTTTCTACCTCCGGCAAATAATTGTTGAACTTTCTGATAACCTGCTTAATAAATTCAACACCCTCAAACCACCAGTGCCCGAAAAGCTCTGTATCAAATGAAACCATAACAAGACCTTCTTTGTTATTAGCAAGTTTGTAGTCATTTAACATGTGATAAATCAAAGTTGTATAGTGATCAGAGTTTTCATTAACTTTGTTAAATGCAAGAACCGGATCGTAAAGCATTTTGTCACCCAAATCGGTTGTTGGAGAAGTTATCCTCCAATAGTGCATACCTGATTTGTCATCTCTTTTGTGAAATTCTCTAAAGCAACCGTCACCCGGATATCCGTCAGCGGCAGACCAAACTTGATAACCGGCTCTGTCATTACGCCCCATAACAGCTACCTGTGCATCCGGAAGCCAGTATGCAGAATATGTATCATAACCTGTAGCAGGTCTTTCAGGGAGCGGTATGTATTCAATATTACCGTAAACACCAATTACACGCCTATTGCCTATTGAGTTTCCGCCTTCAATAACATGAGATTCAGTGAAGAAGTAATGAATATCATTGTTTTGAAGAGTTACTTCAATCGCCGGTCGCCAATGCTTTTTACCGTCTTTGCCTACATATTCATAACCTTGCCTGTATGCACACTCAGGAAGCCAAGCACCCATAGCTTTGTGACCAAAGATTCTCTTTGTTGTATCTTGACCGACTTTAAACTGTGCATTCAAATTACTGTCAGTTGCAAGTAATGGTGAAAATCCGTGAGTTGCGCCCGATGTTGTAATTTCTATACAGCCCAAATCTTGATATTTCTTAAAATATTTAACTAGATTCATTTCATATTTATTAACAAAATCATCTCTCATTTTATTCCATAAATCGAAATAATATTTTGCGAGATATTTCAAGTGTTGCGAATGAGCAACATTCGGATCGGGATATCTGTCCAAATCTTTTGAAACAGCTTTAATTTGAGCATCAATATAATTTAAAAATCCATGTTGTAAATGTTCATCATTAAGTTGTTCTGCAAGTATCGGAGTAATACCGACCGTTAATTTAGCTTTTATTCCTTCGTCATACAATTCGGAAATTGCATTAAGCAAGGGTACGTATGTTTCAGCCATACATTCATAGAGATTTTCTTCTCCAAAAGGCCACATGCCGGCTTTTCTGTAGTATGGTAAATGACTGTGTAACATAAATACGAATTGTCCTATCGACATATTTGCCTCCATTCGATTTTTGTTTTTTGAGTATATATTTATATGTTATTTATACCATAATAATACAAAAAAAATAACTCTTAAGTATTAGTTAATGTGAATAATGTTACAATTGTTAACCAAGTTTCAGGCACATTTTTTCAAAATGATGAATATATAAGATTTATATAGCATTTTTGTGCAAATACAAAATTTATCCGATTGCAAATATCATATTTTCATTTTTAGAACAAGTTGCGCAAAAATCCGTTTCAGCTATAATATTTTTTGAAAAATTTTGAAAACTTGATCCCACTCTTCCTCTGTAATCACTTGATAAAAAAGGACAAGCATATACACCTGTTTCAGTTAAAACTCTTCCAAACATGCAATCTGTTTTTGAAGAAGATTTTACAAAGTTTTCATCACTGAAATCAGGATGGGAAGAAGCAATTTGCAAATCAACATTTTTGATTTCATTCTCTTCTAAAATTCTTTTAAAATTATCCGCTATACAATTTTCTGAAAGCTTAAAGCAATTTTGAACAGAAAGTACCGAGTAAAAATTGTATCTTTCTAATGTTTTTAAAGCAAAAATTGTCTGCCTGAAATTTCCTCTGTATTTCATTTTATCATTCTCTTTTTCGTCAAAATGTGTTAAGGAAAGCCTTATAAAAATTTGATTTTGACCTTCCGATTCAACTTTATTTAAAAAACGAATCTTTTTTTCATTCAAAAAATAACCGTTCGTACAAATACAAACATTACATCTTTTAAGACAAAGCCTGAGAATCGAATTAAAATCAGGATGAGTCATTGGTTCAGCACCATTAAGATATATACATTGTAAATTTTCATTTTTTGTATCATTTAAAGCTTCTTTTATTTTATCAATTGAGATAAAATCCTTAGAAGGTTTTCCTGAGGAAAATTTTATATAACAACTTTGGCATTTTTGATTACAGTTTTTTGCTGTCATTTCAATAAACAGATTATTTAATTCTTTCAATTTATAACACGGTGCAGTACATATACTCATAATAAAATTCCTCCTATATATTTGACAGAATAATAATATTGCGATAAAAAAATAAATAAAATTAACTCATAGGGGAAATAAATATAGACTGTTGATTAATTTATTTAACCGTATTTAGCATATATCTTGTACATATTTTTGAATTATGACTTTGCAAAGCTATATTATAACACTCGTTTACGACTTTATTATAAGCTTTTTTATCATCAAGATAATTTTCTATTTTAAAAATTAAATCCGAAAAATCTTCGTAAAACGGCATGAAGCCTTCAAACAAAGCGAGCTCTTCTCTATAGTCACTAATCATCAGACGTTTGCAGGCAACTGCCTGAAAAGTTCTGTAATTTAGAGATGAAATTCCTTGTGAGTTCATGTTGAAAACAATTTTAGAATTATTTATTGCTTTTGCCATATCATATTCGTTATCAATAAATCCTTGATAACACAAATCAATCAAATTAGGATATCTTGAACGCTTTCGTGCATCTTCATGGTGTTTTTCAATTGCATACCAAGCAATTTTGAGATGTGGAAGTTTTACCAATAATTCTTCAAAAAAGCTCAATCTGTAGTCTGTATCCAGTCTGCCTGCAAACATAATATCAAATTCAGGTTCCATCCCCATATCTTTGTATATTTCAAAATTTACAAAATGCGGAAGATAGTGAATATTTTTAAAATTTTCATAACTTGTTAAAACTTTGTCCCAATAAAAAGTATAATTATCACTGTTTTCCAAAAACGGCAAATATTCTTTCCAATAAGGTCCTGAGGTTTCACTTCTTATATCATCAGAAAAATAATTTACGGATGGATAATCAAGATGATTGTCAATTTTAATTTTTAATCCTGAAAAATCATAACCGAGAATTTGCGAATACTTCTTTTTAAGAACCTCAGCCAAATTATCATCAAAAAGTTCATCATAAACAGTTACATCACAGTTATTCTGCCTGTATCCGTCTATTATACTGTTTGTTGTGAGCCTTCCTCCAATACTAATCGGAAGGATAGCTAAAATTTTTTTCTTTCGCATAAACTCCCTTTTCAGAGATTATACCATTTTTGAAAAGTATTAACAACAGTTTTGATATTTTAAAATTGATAAAAAAAGAACGACCATTCAGCCGTTCTCTTGTAAAAATTTTTAATTTAATTAGTATTCCATTTTATAATTATTTTCAATTAACCTTGCAGTACAACCGAGTCCATGGTAATTACCGGTTGAACAACCATAGGTTGCATCTGCACTTTCCCAGTTTTTAACACCATCACTGTTAAGAACACTTGCCGTATTTGAGCCGTATGGATATAACACTCCGTCACCTCCAAGAACAAAAGCAAATACATCCCTTCCGTATTTATTTGGAGTTTGTGCACTATTTACATCAACATAAACTATCGCTGCATTTTTATTACAACTTACACCGGCAGCTTGAGCATCTGCAGATATAGGCATAGTCGCACCAATACCCTGCCAGAAAACCGTTGTACCTGAACCTGATTTTGTAGCAGTTGTATAATAAAATTTAATTGGCTTTCCATTAATATCAACCATTATATTACCTGTATCTTGTGATGATTTTGAACTTTCCGGATTATCCGGTTTTGGTGATGTTGGCGGGTCTTCCGGGTGTGGGTCTTTATATTCACTACTTTCTGTGCTTGTTTTAGATGAGCCTCCCATTTTTGTTTTTGACTGCTCTGCATAAGCTGCACCTATTAGTGACGGCATAACATAAGCTGTGTAACCTAAATCTTCCATAGTAACTTTTGTTATGGGAGATTTTGTATATTTAGCTAATGCTTTATTCATGTCTTCAGCATTTCCTGCTAACATTGCAATTCCAAACTCCGTATCGCAAATATCTACTTTGTTTTCTTTTACAAGCATCATCCCAAAAATGTTTTCATAGTCAGCAACAACAGAAGCAAGTTTTGAGGCATTAGCTTTGTTATACACACCACCTATAAATGTTGGTACAGTAAATGCGGCAATTACGCCGATAATACCTAATGTAATCAAAATTTCTGCTAATGTAAATCCTTTTTTTCTCATATAAGTTCCTCCCTTTATGTTAATTATACCACACTTATGTAATACATATAAACTTATTTAATAAATTGCAGAAAATGAATTAAAGAAATCCGTAATAACACCGATAAGCATTGGTAAAATCCAAATCAAAATAGCTGCACCAAATACAGGTTTAAAAAGAAAACTTAATTGAAATACATTAACCTGAGGGGCTGTTTTTGAAATTACACCCAAAATTATATCTTGACCTAATGTGGCAAGCAATACCGGAGATGCGATTTGAAGTCCCATATACAAAACATTTGAAGTAATTTTTACAAGATAATCCAGGTTTATAATTTTTTCCAAAGGGATATTAACTACATAGACAGGAAAAATTTCAAAACTTCTCATAAAAGCATTAAAAAGCCAATATAATCCGCCAATTTGAATAAATATACATATCCCTAAAAGCGTTATCATACGACTTAATATTGAAGTTTGAGAGTTTGTGGAAGGATCCATAACCATTGCTGATGAAAGACCCATTTGAGTATTAATCATATCCCCGCCCGCTTCTATTGCAAGAATCAGCAATTGTGCAATATAACCTATTATTGCACCCGCTACAAAATTTAATATCCACAAAAGTATAGGCGAAATGCTTGAAGGCGGATTTCCGGGATTTAAAAGCGGAGTTATCATTATTGTAAGCAAAATCGCAAGAGAAAGTTTTACGGTTGTAGCCATTTCTTTTCTGTTAAAAATAGGTGCAAAACGAATAAATCCAAGCATACGAGCAAATACAATAAATCCGGCAGAAAAATAGCGTTCAAAATCAGGAAATAATATTGCAATCTGTCGAAAAAGTTCTTCCATTTTGTTATTCCTTTATTATAGGAGGTTCGTCTAATGTAAATTCAATATCATCTGTCGGTTTATCCAATGAAAGAACCTCAAAATCCGCAGGTGCATTAATTTTAGTTGTTAATTCATCAACCGAAACATCAAATAAAGATAAATTCTTGTTATTTTTTAAAAGGCAAAACCTTGTTTTCCCTTGTTTTAAAGGATGTACAATAAGAGTGTTTTTATCATTCATAACGGTAACAATCGGATAAACATCAATTATTGTATTATCTTCAATATTTATATCCGTTAATTTCCCGTCCGAAATAATTACACAATCTTCAAACGCAAATGCAGGTGAAATCAATAAAAATATACAAAATAATACTTTTTTAATCATAAAATAACTATCTTCCTATAATTTTATTTGTTTCAACAAAGTTTGGTTTTGGCATTGGCGTACGAGGTGCAGTATCGTACTTTAATTTTTGTTGTTTATCTATATAAGGAACTTTTCCGGGATTGCGCATAATTTCTTTTGCTCCGGGCATATTCATCCCGTCAGCTTTCATTTCATTGTCAAAAGGTTTTGTGTATTTGTAATAATCAGCAGGCAAAACATAATTTTCGTTTTTTGTAACACCGTTAAATGCAAGTGCCGTTCCTTCCTGAAAAAGATTTGTTAAAAGCTTAATAAAACCGAGCCCGCCAATTATAATTACCAAAAATACAGCAAATATTTTTGGTGCTGCCGCAATAGTCTGCTCCTGAACTTGTGTAACAGCTTGAATAATACCGACTACCAAACCGATAGCGGCTGCCGTCAATACACAAGGCATTGATATTGAAAGCATTACCATAAAGCCTTTGCCAAGATATTCAGTTAACATTTCCATTTCAAATCACTCCTAATTATAACTTTGAACCAAACCTTGAACAATTAAAGCCCAACCATCAACGGCAATAAATATAAGCAGTTTGAACGGCAGTGAAATAATTGTCGGAGATAACATAAACATACCGAGTGCAAGTAATATATTAGCAACAACCAAATCGAGTACAATAAACGGAACAAAAACAACAAAACCGATTTCAAAAGCAACTTTTAATTCACTCAAAATATAAGCCGGAGCGACTTCCCAAATAGTAATGTCCTCGGGTGATTTTGGAGGGGCTTTTCTTTTTAATTCAACAAAGAAGGCTAAATCTGATTCTCTGGTTTGCTTCATCATAAATTCTTTTAACGGTTTAGAACCTTCATCTATCGCCATTATTAAATTTCCGTTTTTTTGATATGGAATTGAACCTTTTGCATACATTTGCTCAAACACTCCGCCCATAGTATAAAATGTTAAAATCATACATAAACCAATTGTTACGATAGATGGCGGAACTTGAACACCCATAGCTGTTTTTAAAAGTGAAAATACTATTGTAAATCTTAAAAAACAAGTCATACAACAAAATACAAACGGTATAAGCGAAAACAATGTCATTACCGTAAGCATTTGAAGTACAGGGTTCATATCTTGTAGTACATTATTCATTTATTTTATCCTCTGAGTTTTTCTGCTAAATTTTTCATTACCGATTCATAAGGTGCTCTTTGTGTTGTATAAATACCCTCATTATTATTTTTTAATACAGATGTATACGGAATATCCGTGTCTTCTGTGTTTTTAATTTTATTTTTATCATTTAATTTTGAAATAAGTGTTGTTCTGTCAATATCGCCTGCAATTAAGAATTTTTCTCCTTCCGCTTCTATTACATAGAGAGTTTTTCTCGTACTTAAAGAAAGCGTGTCTACAACTTTTAATCCGTTTCTTTTAGCGGATTTTTTAGTATTACAGCCGTTTACATGCTTAAATACGAACAATGCAAGCATTATTACGCCAATCATTGCAAGTACATATACGATAAAATTACTCAAATATCCCATTTTTACCTCTTATTTCAACCAAAAATAATCTAAACTCAATGTTATTTTTAATTTTGATTAATACAAAGTCAAGATTTATTCATTATTGTCATCATCAACTTCAAAGTCGCTGTAATCAAAGTTCTCTTCTTCTTGATGTTGATTTTCTTCGTCAGAAGAATTTTGCTTATTATCATATTCAACATCTTCATCAGATTTAGAGTCATTCACATTTTGGATTCTTACTCCAAAACGGTCGTTAATTATAACAAGTTCACCGCTTGCGACTGCTTTACCTCCTACACGAAGGTGAACTTTGTTGTCATATACCGAACAAAGGTCTACAATTAATCCCTCTTCAATGCTTTTAAGCTCTCCGAGCGTAACTTTTACTTTATCAAATTCGGCAGACATATCAACCTGAATGCTATCCCATAAATTTGTATTATTTGCGTTCATATCTCCTCCTTCAGGTATTTCATAAGGTTCTACTATTCTTACATTTGGTGTAACTCTGAATTTTTGAATAATATTGTCGCATATCAGAGTCATTTCAGATGAATTACTGTTTTCAAAAACAACAATATCTCCAATATCAAGACGTTTAATATCAGCAAGCGGGAAAACAGTAGTTCCCAGTAAAAGATTAACTTCAACCGGACAATCTGCAAAATCCGTGTCATTAAATCGTTGTGCAGAAGTATCTATTGAAATCGGATTCAAAATTTCTCTCGGGACAGATATAATAAATTTTGCAGCCGTTCCTGAAATTTCACTTTTAACAAAATAAGTCAAATGCAAAATTTCACTGTATCTTTTATTAGGTTCAATAGTAAAATTAGGTGCTAATGATTCATATAAGAAATCATTAAATGCCGTAATTATTCTTGCTTCAAGCTCTGTAACTTCCGTAAGTTCAAAACGCTTGTTGTTTTTCCCTAAAACTTTGTCTAATATAACATCTATAGCTTCTTGTGAAATTCTTATATAAACATCGTTTTTTGCATTAATCTTTACTTTTGTCACAAAAAATGTTTCATTTTGTGAAAGAACATTCATATTCGTACTTACGGATTCCAAACGGTATTCAAATCCTTCAAAGAAAAATTCGCTGCTACAATCCTTTACAATCGGTGTAAAAACGGAATCATACCAAGAATATTGTTTATATAATTCATCAAAGAATATTGAGTTTAGCATGCTTTCTTATTTTGGGTATTTAGATTTATTAAACCTAATTTCCCATCTCCCTACTATTGTCCATGCCTATCATACATATTTTATCCACATTTCACATCATCTGTTTGAATGAGAGATGATTCGTTAAACCACAATGCTTAATCAGATATTATAATACTTTTAACCCACTATATATTTATAAATCATTTCGGATGCTTTGACTATAAAATCCTTACCCTGTTGTGAGTTATGCGGTCTTTCTGCCAGTATTACAACGATATATTTTCCCCCGTTCGGAGCAAAAACTATTCCGGCATCTCCAAGCATTGTCCCGATGTCACCTGTTTTATGCACAAATAAAGCACCTTCACCAAGTCCTGCTTGAATAAGCCTGTTGTTTTTTACATGACTCATATAATCAATAATGTATTCTCTTGAATTTACATTTAAAAATCCCGGGTTATCAAGATTATACAATATTTTTGCCATGTCCGATGCTGTAGTTTTATTTGTACCTTCCAAATCGGGTAACCATGTTCTTACGTAAGTTTTTGAAATTCCCCAATCACGAAGCCCGATATTAACATCATCCATTCCGCCCATTTTAGCCATAATCATATTTGTAGAAGTATTATCTGAATCTTGAATCATTGTTTTGGCAAGATAATCCATTGTATATAATTTATTAGCAGGTGCGTATTGCAAATTACCTGAGCCGGTAGAACGATACTGTTCAATCATTTTCATTTCATCATATATCGTAAACTGATTTGCCTCTATTGATTTAAACATTCTGACAAGAATCGGGACTTTTATGATACTTGCAGCAGGATAAATCTTATCAGCGTTAATATCAACATATCGCCCTTGTTCGTATTCCCAAACATATATTGCAGGCTTTATTGATTGATAATGTCCCATAAGCGAAATTAATTGTTTCTTTAAATCAATCATTTCACTTGTATGATACATTGTTGTAACTTCGCTATGCTCCTTTTGAATTGTTGGAGTTAAAAGCAGTTGGTTATTAAACATATCATTGTGAATATAATTGACAATAGGGTTTGAAATGCTGTACAAATCAACACCATGGTATGAAAACGGTTTTGTACTCAAATCATTTTGATAACCCATCGAAATTAATATTTTATTTGGGTAAAATACTTGTTTTATAAGATTGTGGTATGAAGTTGGCAGAACAAAAAAGGCAAAAGCACATAAAAATGTTAAAGTAAAAAATGACCTTAAATAATAAATAATAAAATTGGTTTTTTTCTTTTGGACTTTTTTACGGGATTTATATCGTACAGAGGTTGTGCGTTTAGGAACCGCATATATTTCTTTTGGTCTGATTTGTTCTTTATATGCGTACAACGAAAAACCCTCCAAGTCACACTGCTAAACCATAGTAGCATTTTGTTGAGTGGCATAACATCCATTAAATGGAGGAAATATAATGAATATAACAGAAGATATTATTGCAGATTGATTATATCCGCAAGACTACTTAACATATTTTAAAAATTGTTGAACTTTTGTTTGCATCATTTCTTCTGTAATCAACCATTTCCCGTTTGGTTGTTTTTTTATAATTTGATAGGTTTTAAGCCAATATGATTCACCGGAAGGTTGTCTTTCGGCACTTATTTTATATCCGTCTTTCAATTGTAATACGGTAATATTTCTGTATGCATTTTTGTATTTTCTCACCTTAGCAACCGCTGAGCTTAATCTCATTTGTTTTAAATATGTTGCTGTATCTGTGTATGCATTTGCAGTTGTTCCGTCAGGTTTAACCACCTGTCTTATTATAACTGCATTTGGTGCATACATGGTGCTTATTGAGTTTTCATAATTATTAGCAGCTTTGACATAATTATTAAAGAAATCCAAAGCTTCTTGTCTGTTATCAGCATAAACCGTTAATGACACTAACGTAAATGTTAACAAAGTAAATAATATTTTTTTCATAATAAACTCCTATACATTAGGCAAATCGCCTTTTACGTCTGCAATTTCGTCCGAATCCAGTCCAAACACACTGTGTAAAACAGAAACTGCTTCATCTGCTTTTTCTATATCAACAAGACAACTTATTTTAATATCACTTGTTGCAATCATTTTAATATTTATACCCAAGTTCGCAAGAGTTCTGAACATTTTTGCCGCAATCCCAGGACGACCTACCATTCCTGCGCCTACAATTGAAATTTTGGCTATTTTTTCATCAACAAAAACCCTGCTGTAGCCGAGTTCAAGTTTTACATTTCTCAAAACCTGCATTGCTTTGTCTAAATCAGCTTTTTCCATTGTAAAGGCTATGTCATTAGTGTTCAAATCTTTTCTTGCGTATGATTGAATAATCATATCAACAGAAATATTTTCTTTTGCGAGTCCGTCAAACAAAATAGCAGCAGTACCCGGATTATCCTGTACATCACACACAACTATTCTTATACGTTCTCTATCAAGCGCAACACCTGTTACCGGTTTATGAATTTCCATTTTGTCAACTCCTAATATTAATGTTCCTATATCATCAAGTTTAAATGTGCTTCTCACTCTTACAGGGGTATTGTGTGTCATTGCCGTTTCAACCGCTCTCGGATGAAGAACATTAGCTCCGCCTGAAGCTAACTCCATCATTTCATCATAAGATATTTCCGCTAACTTAGAAGCACAAGGCACAATTCTCGGATCTGTAGTATAAACTCCTTCTACATCAGTATAAATATCACAGCGTTTTGCTTTCAATACACCTGCTAAAGCAACTGCCGAAGTGTCAGAACCGCCTCTTCCGAGTGTTGTGATTTCAAAATCATCGGTTATTCCTTGAAAACCTGCAATTACTACAACTTTTCCTTCTTCAAGATGTTTGGTTATTTTATCTGTTTTAATATCTAAAATTCGTGCTTTTGTATGCACTTTTTCGGTTATAATTCCTACTTGCATAGCATTCATACTAACAGCATCGCATCCTTGTTCTTGAAGTGCCATAGCTAAAAGTGCTATAGATACTCCCTCTCCTGTTGAAAGGAGCATGTCTAATTCTCTTGATGACGGTTTTGAAGTAATTTCACCTGCAAGCTTCATTAAAATATCTGTTGTATGTCCCATTGCAGATACTACTACAACGACATTATGTCCTAAATTTTTCTCTCTTATGACTGCCTTAGCAACATTTTTAATCTTATCCGTATCAGCTACGGAAGTTCCTCCGAACTTTTGTACTATTATATCCTTCATTATTTTTCCCATAATAAAATAGAGTCATTAACCATTATATACAAAAAACGATAAATACAACAAAAAAGTTCATTTAATAAAATATATTAAAAATATAATACCTCCGCTTTAATTTATTACAAACAAAAAAGGAGGGAAAAACTCGCCTCCTTTTATTGTAGTTATTTTCTAAACAATTCTATGATTCTGCACCATCTTTTTTGCCGAGCATATCAGAAAGTTTTGACATAATTTCTTCGCTTTTTTCTTGTACATCCGAAACGATATCTTCGGCTTTTTTCTGGATATCTTTTACTCTTGCATCAGTTTTTTTTGAAATATCTGTTGCCATATCACCAAGCATCTCTCTTGTTTCTTCTCCTGATTTTGGTGCAAGAAGAACTCCTGCAACAGCACCAATTAATGCACCTACTGCAAATCCTGCTAAAAATCTTGTTACTGACATAATATTTTCTCCTTTATTTTTAGTTTAAAATTAGTGATAAATTTTTTTATCCGCAAATTGTCTAATTCATAAGTCTATTTTTTCGAAAACATCTTTAAAGCTGTGCCCAATCCTGACCAAAAACCTCTGGAAGCTTTTGCCGTTAACTTTGAAAGTCCGCCTAGAAGCTTGAGAGGTGTTTTAGAAATAAAAGATTTAACTTTTTTAATATTTTCATCTGTTTTGATAACAATTCCGCTTACAATTTCAACGGATTTATTTATGTTTTTCAGAGTCGGTTCAAGCTCTGCTTTTGCCATTACAACAGTTTCATCAATATTTTTTGTTAATCTGGAAAAATCAAATAAAACTTTTGTAAGCATTAAACCCGCAATAAGAACTATTGCGCCCGTTGTATATGCCAAAAATGTAAGACTATTGTTTAGTTGCACCGCAGATTCCATAAAATCCTCTTTCTGTTATTAATTAAAATCGTAATCATTGATATCTTCAAGTTCTTTTGCTCTTCTCATTTTTTTTGATTTAAGCATGTTTCCGAACTTTTTATATTGCTTTTCTAATTTGTATTTTAAAAGGTCAATTGACTCTAATGCTTGTTTTTTAGCCTCTTGAACTTCCGGAGAATATTTTTCGGCTAAATCACAAACCGTATCTTTAACCTTGGCTCTCATTTCTTCACCCGGACATGGTGCAAATAATACACCTGCGGTTATTCCGCCAAGTATACCTGCAATTAGTCCAAGTCCAAAGCCTATTGAAGTTTTTTCTTTACACATTGTTTTATACCTCTTTTCTATATTGATTTGTTTGCATTATATCACAAGTTGAAGTAGTGATAAACCTCTGCTTATACGTTTTATGAGTTTTGAACGTCTTAATTTTTTTATAAATTTTGAATTCATTTTCAATAAAATTAGTGCCAATAATATTTTATTTAGTTGATTTATGGCAAAATCTTCCTGTTTTTTCTTAAACTCTGCAACCAAATCGTTTGCAAAATCAACGCACTGTGCTGAAATTTTCTTAACAATGTAACAAATATCTCTTAATGAAGGTTTTGCTGATATCAAAAGTTCATTAGCATTAATAATTGCCTTATCCAAAGCATAAAGCTTTATAATAACTGAATAAGCAATTATTAATTCGGCTATAAAAACAATTGTTGTAAAAATTTTGTAAATCATATTCAGTCCGTTATTTTTGTATTATGATTAATTATATTCTATTATTTAAAAAAATAGAATACGATTATGGGACTATTTTAAAATGATTAAACGAAGATTTGGGTTTTATTTAGCATTAATATTTGCAAAACTTGCTTATATGTTTTTAAAAATAACGAAATTATCATCAGGAACATCAATTATAGGGTTTTTGGTATTAAAAATCTGTCCTGACTTTCTTAAATTTGCCAACGATTACATTTCAAAAAAGATTAATGTAACCGGTACAAACGGAAAAACAACGACCTCGGGATTAATCAACCATCTTATTAAAGAATCAGATAAAAGCGTTATTAATAATTCTATGGGTGCGAATATGCTGAATGGAGTTGTTAATTCTGTTGCGTTGGAAATTAATCCGCTTAAAAAAACAGAATATTCAGTAATTGAATTGGATGAAGCTAATGTAGGTCTTGTATACAAAAAGTTTGAGGCTGATTATATTCTTGTTACGAACTTATTTAAAGATCAATTAGACAGATACGGTGAACTTGCAACAACAAAAAAGTTTATTCAAGACGGAATAAATTTAAAACCTGATATCAATGTGCTTTTAAACGCTGACGATCCCCTTGTGGCAAGCATCGAAGCCAAAAACAGAATATATTACGGCATAAGCGAAGTTATTTACAAAAACGAAACTGAGCATACCGAAACAAAGACAGGCGAAATTTTTAATTGTAACTGCGGAAAACCGCTTTGTTATACAAAGAAATTTTATGCTCAACAAGGACATTATTATTGTGAATGCGGTTATAAACGTCCTAATGTAAAATATGAAGCAAAAGTTACGCTTTACAAAGATTTTTCCGTAATTACTCTTAACAATACGGAATATAAAGTTCCGCTTATAGGTCTTTTTAACGCATATAATGCAATAGGTGCAATCTCTTTGGCTCTTGAATTAGGGATTAAAGATATTGAAAAAAATCTTTTATCTTTTAAAGTAGCGTTTGGAAGAAGTGAAGTTAAATCACTCTATGGTCATAAAACACTTATTCAGCTTATAAAAAATCCGATTGGGGCAAATGAAGTTTTGAAAACGGTTGACGTAAATTCTAACATACTTATTGCAATTAATGACAATTATGCCGACGGAAGGGATGTTTCATGGCTTTGGGACACTGATTTTTCAATACTTCAAAAAGCTACGCAGGAGATTGTTGTATCGGGTATAAGAGCATCGGATATGGCACTCAGACTAAAATATGCAGGTGTTGATATCAATAAAATTAAGGTTATTAAAGATATCAAAACTGCTGTTGATTATATTGGTAAAACAGCCGAAAATAATATTACAATATTGCCGTCTTATACCGTTTTGTTAAAAATGAACAAGTTAAAGGAGTTAAGAAAATGTTGTTAGGAGTAAATATAGACCATGTTGCAACATTAAGAAATGCAAGAGGCGGAATCGATCCTGATATAATTGCGGCAGCAAGGGTTTGTAAAGTTTGTGGCGTGGAAACAATTACAACTCATCTTCGAGAGGACAGAAGGCATATAAAAGATGCGGATGCGGAGGCAATAAGAATGCTTCCGAGAGTAAGATTAAACCTTGAAATGGCAATGACCGATGAAATGCAGGAAATTGCTTTAAGGCTTCGACCGCACGCTGTTTGTCTTGTACCTGAAAAAAGACAAGAACTTACAACAGAAGGCGGACTGGATGTTGAAGGTCAGCTTGACAGAGCAATTAAATTCGTAAAACCGCTTATTGAAAAGAATATTGAAGTAAGTTTTTTTATAGATCCTGATATTCACCAAATTTCAGCGGTTTCTAAAACCGGAGCACCGTTTATTGAACTGCATACAGGCAAATATTCGGAAGCATTCGGGACGGAAGAAGAAGAAACGGCTTTTGAAAATTTAAAAGGAGCGGCAATATTTGCTCAAAACTTCGGATTAAAGGTTAATGCAGGTCACGGACTTAATTATCAAAACGTAAAAAGAATGCACGAAATTCCAAATCTGGTAGAATTAAATATTGGTCATTCAATAATTGCACGGTCAATTTTTGTAGGCTTGGAGCAAGCAGTAAAAGAAATGAAAACACTTTGTGAAGGTTAATTATAAAACAAGTGTTTAACGGAAGGATAAAATGAAATCAAAAGAAGAAGTAATCGCTGAAATGCAAGTCGTTGTTGAACAAATGAGGCTTGATGATATAGAAGAAAATCCCGACTCGGAAAACGAATTTTTCCAATGTGATGCTTGCGGAGAAGTTCATCCTTTGGCAGGTTCAGTGCAGTACGAAAGTTACAGACTATGCAATAATTGCGTTTTACTTGCAGAAGTGGGATTTGAACTAGGTCAAATTAAAAAAATCGAAGAATTAATAAACGCAATGGAGGACAAACGACTTGCTTCTGATTGTGAATTTATTAAACAAGAAGAAAACAGAATGAATAATTAAATTTTTACAAAAATTTAATATTTTTTGAAAGTTACTAAATTAACATAAAAACATATTACTATAATTCAATCCGAGTCCCGTTTTCACCTTTGGATGATATAAGGACATCATCATTCGGCGGTGATTTATACCATTGTAAAAGTGTTTTACCCTTTTCGGAGGAAATATTCATATACTTTATATATCCCTGTTCTGCCAGAGCGTTTGTCATATCATTAAAATAATATAATTCTGATTGTTTATCTTTAAAAATAACATTGTATACATAATCCCTATCATTGCCATTTACATTATACTTTCTATATATTGTTGCTTGATCAAATCGTTCTGTTGTACGATTACCTGCTTTTCCAAGTTCTATGAAATAGTCAAGCTTATTGTTTTTATTTAAAACTTTGATTTGAAAAACATTTTTCCCGTCTTTATCGCAATAATATTCAACAGTTCCATTTTTAGTCGATTTTGATACTTTTAAAACATCGAAAAACAAAAAATTGCTAAAGTTTTATCATTATGTGCATATTATTAATATACAACTAATTTTTATTTAAGTAGCAAAAAAAATTTTTACATTGTTTATATAACTATAGTACACCGGATAGGTATATAGAATGTTAAAAATTTTACCAAATAATAAAATTCAATTTATAAACAATCCTCTATTAAAACAGAACATAATTAACATAAGTAATATAACAACTCCACTGCGAGCAGATTTTTCCGTAATTCCTAAGCCAATTGTTTCAACATTTATAAAAGATTTTAGAGAAACTGTTGAGGAGGAAAATTATTTTAAATTTAAAACTAATCCGTCAACAGGAAAACCTTTTACACCGGATGTTTTTCAAAATGCTGCGGCAATGAATCTTTATATCGGAAATGATGTTTTGGTTACTGCTCCTACGGGAACAGGTAAAACTGCTATTGCAGAATATATAATCACAAAAAATCTAAAAGATAATAAACGAACTTTTTATACAACACCCTTAAAAGCACTAAGCAATGAAAAATTCCGAGATTTTTCAAAAATATATGGAAAAGAAAACGTAGGGCTTTTAACAGGTGACACGAAAATTAATACAAATGCTCCTATTGTCATTATGACAACAGAAGTATACAGAAATATGACAGCTACCGAATATTTTAATACGGATAACCCGAGCAAGACATTGTTAAAAGACAATTTGGGAACTGTTATTTTCGATGAATTGCAATATTTAGGTGATATTGACAGAGGCGGTGTTTGGGAACAGTCAATTATGTTTACGCCAAAAAATGTACAGATATTATCACTTTCAGCAACAATAGAAAATAATACGGAAGTAAATAATTGGATTGCATCCGTAAAAGGTCAAAAAAGCGTATGCGTAACTCCTAAAGAAAAATATTTGCCCAATAACAGCATAGAAAAAGAGACAGTTTTAATAAATGTTCCAAGCGAAAACAGACATGTTCCCCTCAAGTTTGAACCTGTATTTGAACCGGCTGAAATTAAAGTTCCGGTCGGACGATCAAGAAAGGAACAAATTAAAGCCAGGCGAGAGGGTGCGGTTAAAGCAAATACCATATATGCCAAACCGGCACAAGAAACATACATAGATATTACAAAGAGATTGTATCGAGAGGATCAATTACCGGCTATTTATTTTGTTTTTAGCAAAAAGGATTGTAAAAATTTACTTAAATATTTATCCGTTGAAGGAGAAGAATTAACAACGAGAGAAGAACGAGCGGAAATTGATAGTATAATCAAGAAATACAAGAATGAAGGTACATATTTAGGTAAATCTCTTGATATAAATGCATTAAGAAAGGGATATGCAATACATAATGCAGGACTTTTACCATCACAAAAGAAACTTGTGGAAGAATTATTTCAGAAAAAACTTGTAAAAGTTGTACTGGCAACAGAAACTCTTTCTGCCGGAATAAACATGCCTGCCAGAACGACCGTCATTTCTTCTCCAAGAAAACCTGCCTCAACTTCTGACGGAGCAAATGACCATAAAAGAAACCTTACTCCGAATGAATTCCATCAAATGGCAGGTCGTGCGGGGAGAAGGGGTATTGATACACAAGGATTTTGTTATCCGATAAGTTGCAATTTCGCACAAATGAATTTATACCTGCAACTCATCAATCAACCTTCAAATCCTATTTTAAGTAATCTTGATATTGATTATTCATTTATTGCAAATTATTCATCAGAATATTTTAATGAAGAACTCCTCCAAAACGTACTCTCAAAATCATTTTATGCTTGCAACCCAAACGGGAGTTTGAATGAAGAAAAATTAAACGAGCTTATGAATCGGTATAATGTACGTAAAAATATTTTATCAGAATATCATTTTATTGACAAAAACGGAAATTTAACAACAAAAGGTGAATTAATAAAAGATTTGAACGGATATGAACAAATTCCCATAATAAACTTGCTTTGCGATAAAGATTTTGCAAGGCTTGATGCTGTTCAAATCGCAAGTATAATCGGAGGATTGGCAAACATTAAATATAATGCGAAGGATGACAGTAGTGAAAATCAGTCGTTTGATGAAGAGAATACTTGTTGTAAATACAGCGTTGACCTTGATTACATTCAAGCTGTTGGGAAAGTGTATTCTGAAATAAAAAGTTATGAAAAAATAAGCGATTCACTTTATCCTGACAGAGATTTAACAGTAAACGGTAATATTATTGAACATATATACAAGTGGGCGGAATTAAACAGTGAAAACGAAAATAGTATAGAAAATTGGGAAGATATTTATGAAAGCAATTTAAAGTATTCTATAAAAGACGAAGGAACTTTATTTAATGAAATTTCAAATACGATAGACTTAATGAAACAACTTTGTATAGTAGCGTCAAATGGGGAAAAATTATCAAGCACTGAATACGACAAAGAATATTACAGAAATCTTCAAACCAAACTCGAAGAAGGAATATCACTACTCAAAAAAGAACCGATTGTTGAAGATTCAATATAAATTAAATTTGGGCTGAAAGTACGGTTGTTGTAAATTTATATGCTTCCAAGTTTTTTGAAAAATAATTAGGATTCAACCCTGCCTTTTCTTTTAGCGAATTTAAAAACACCTCTTTGTTGGGGAGTTGTTCCCAAACCTCAGGTAAATAAACAGCCCTATTATTTCTGTCAGAAATTATAATTCCGTAGGGATAAATTTTATTCAGCAAATCTCGTTCATCCTTAAACGGTATTTTTTCAATAGAAGAAAGTATTGAAACCGTAACTTCAATATAAGGCAATTCTCTTTCGCTAATCGGCTCAAATCTGGGATCATTAAATGCTGCATTTTTTGCATTATCAACCAAATCAAGTATTAGCGGTTTTGTAGGATAAATTGAACCGATACAACCTCTTAATACACCATTCAATTTTAGTGTTACAAAACACGCTCCATATTGTGTTAAAATCGGAGGTATTTCTTTTGGAGCAAACTCTTTACCGTTTAATGAATTAATAATAGATGCAATTGCAGTTTGAGTAATATATTTTGAATAATATTTTTCAATATAATCATTTTTTGTATCTGTATATAAAAACCAAGAACCATAACCTACAACTTTATCTGTTTCGCCGGTAATATCACCGGAATTGTACATCATAGACCTTATCATTGTGCAATCATTGTTGTTTGCGAAATCAATAAGCCCCATGATTCCTACAAGACCGCATGCCTGAGCCGGTTGAAAATATTCCAGTTTTCCTGTTTCGATTATTGTTGCAGTATATGTATCAATTTGCCGACATTCTTGTTTTGAATAATAATGACTTAAATCTGATGAAATTACAAAAGAAGAATCTTCCCAATATGTTGATATTAAATCTGATATAAGTCTGTAATCACACTTGCCCACCAAAATAGGAATTATTTTTATCTTATGACCTATTTTTTTAAATTCTTTTACAAAATCTTTTGCACTCATGATTTTAGGTGTGCTTATATTTTGTATAAATGGGAGTTGAACCTCAATTGAATGCTCGTTTTCAAAAACCTCGTTTGAAATTAAACATGGGAATTTTTCCGCAATTTCTTTAAGCCGTTTATTATTAACCTCTAAACTTCCAAGCGGAGTATCAAAATAGGTGTATTCAGGCAAAGCTATATTATTAAACTCATGATGATGAGAAGGTGCAATTATAAAAATATTTTCGCTTAGTTCTAAGCGCTGAAAACCTGACATTGCAGCGTGTCCTGAGAAATAAAATCCGGCATGAGGGACAATGATTGCCTTACTTTTATATTTAATCGAAGCATCAAGCTTGAAAGAGTTTAATAAATTAGTCAATTCTTCAGGTTTTTCCGGATAAAAACTGCCTGCAAAACTTTGATTTTTATTCATATTTTAGAAATTCTTCCTATTTTATAACGGCGATTTTAACAATCAAAATTTTATCACAATTTGATTATTTTTTAAACAAATTTTGTATATTAATTACCTTATTGACCTATATATAAAAAAAAGCCGTTTCATTGAGAACGGCTACCAGACTTGGGGAGGAGGTATGAAAAACCATTAAGGCTTTCCATATTACCTATATCGGCAGTCTTTCTCATTTCTTTAAATAAAAGTTCCGAATATCCTACGGATGTACTAGCATTTTTTGTGCAATTGGCGGCGGTTGAATATAAAGCGGTTTTAACTTGCCCCAATCAGTATCAATATTATTTTTCAATTTTTCAATTGCAATTTTTGTTAAAATTTCACCTAAATCATAATCATTTTGTTGATAAGAAATTGCACTGCATCCGAGTTTGGTAAATCTTTGCAATAAGCTGTCATCTGTAATCAAAACTTTACCTTTAACAATTGAATCAACTTCTTCAAGGTCAATTGCACCTTTAATTTCTTTATCAAACAAATATGCCTTATTTTTTCTTGCATCAAGTGCGACCAAATCATCACTGCCATTTATTTTTGAAAGAATTTCAAGCGAGGAAACTCCTATAAGACCTATATTTAATTGCTGAGCGAGCATTCTTGCAACGGTTGTACACGCTCTTATTCCCGTAAAACTCCCCGGCCCGATATCAGTTGCAATATAATCTAAATCAGCAGGAGTTAAATTTTGAGATTTCAAAGTTTCTGCAATTGTAGAAATTAAGTATGCCGAATGATAATTTTCATTCGTCGATTTTATGACTTTATTCAAGAACATATCTTCTGCGAATAAAGTTATATAAGTTTTATCAAGACAGGTATCAAAAGCTAATATTTTCACTTTCCAAGTCCCTCTATAATGTAATCATTAATTGTTCCAATTGATACAAATTCGTAATTTCTATTATCTTCATCATCATAAGTAACATTGATTTCCAATCTTTCAAACGGAAGTTCGCCTTGCGAAAATTCTGCCCATTCAACAAAGGTTATTTTTTTACCTTCGGAGTATTCCCTTAATTCTTCTGTAATCGTTGAAATACCGACATTTTCCAATCTGTATAAATCGAAATGATATACAGGAATTGAAGCACTGTGATATTCATTCAGGATTACAAAGCTCGGACTTGTAACTTTTTCTTTAACTCCGAGAGCTTCTGCTACAAATCGAACGAAAGCTGTTTTTCCTGCACCGATTTCACCGTAAAGATTAACAAAACACCCTTTTTCTTTTACAAGCTTTGCAAATTTTTCCGCCAGCTTTTTTGTATCTTCAATTGTTGAACATTTTTGTATAAATTTTTCCATACAAATATTTTATCACAAGATAGTTAAAAATTTATTTCCCAAGTTCATGTGCTTTGTTTGTGGTGTCTTTTATAACAGTATTGAATATTTTTTGCGTATCAAGATTTTCCATAACGTCAATGCCTACTCTTGTGCAACCGCCTTTTGTAGCAACATTTGCAATAAGTGTTTCCATATCAACTTGACGATTCATTGCCATTTTTGCAGAACCTATTGCGGTTTGAATACTTAAAAGCAGAGCTTTTTCATAATCCATACCTAAACTTTCACCGGCTCTTGCAATATCATTAATAACTTTGTAAAAAAATGCAGGCCCCGAACCTGAAATTGCTGTTACAATATCCATTTGAGATTCGTTATCAACAATAATACATTTACCTATTGTTGAAAGAAGATTTTTAACATATTTTAAATCTTCTTCTTTTGCATTTTTACCTCCGAATATACCGCTCATACCTTCACCTACCAACGCAGGAGTATTTGGCATAACACGGATTACTTTTGTATTTTCTGCCAAACCGGCTTCCAATTTTGTAGTGCTTACACCTGCCGCAATTGAAACAATAAGTTTTTCTTTCGTAACAACGGGATTAATTTCGGCAAGCACATCCGCAACTTGATTCGGTTTTACCGCAATAAATATAACCTCCGAATTTTTTACAAGTTCTTTATTATCCAATATTATTTTTATACCGAGTGCTTTTGATTTTTCTTCAACCCCCTCTTTTTCAGCCTGCGTTGCAATTAATTGTTCGGGTTTTGCGAAACCGGTTTTTATCAAACCGATTATAATAGCACTTGCCATTTTTCCTGAACCTATAAAACCGATATTATTAGTATTCATATCTTTCCCCCTTAATATTACTTAAACATGCATTTGACTATAAAATATGTTTTGTTTAGTATGATACTATTATAGGTAAAACTGGCTGAAAAGGAAATAGAAAAATGAAACGTACATTAGAAGGAACAAAATTAAAAAGACAGCATGTTAGCGGATTCAGAGCAAGAATGGCAACACCGGGCGGACGTGAAGTATTAAACAGACGTCGTGCTAAAGGCAGACATGTTATTTCTGTTACAGGCAGTGAACGTGCTTAGTCTTTAAAAATGATTTTAAAAGAGAGCAACCGAAAGGTTGCTTTTTTGTATTGGAATTTTGTTTAAATACAAATTTATGGTAAGATAGATTATAATTATTCAAATAATAAGGAGGGAAATATGGAAAATTTAGCAGATATAGGTGTTTTTGGCGGTTCGGGTTTTTACAAGTTTTTGGATGATATCAAAGAGGTTTCAATGGATACACCTTACGGTATGCCATCTGACAGCTTGTTCATTGGAAAAATCGGACAACACAGAGTTGCTTTTATGCCAAGACATAACAGAAATCACAATATTTTACCACATTTAATCAATTATCGTGCAAATGTTTGGGCAATGAAAAATGCAGGTTGCAAAAGAGTAATTTCTCCATGTGCGGCAGGAAGCTTGCAAAAACATGTTGAACCCGGACATTTTGTAATTTGCGATCAATTTGTAGACTGGACAGACGGAAGAAAGTCAACAATTTTTGAAGGCCCGATTGCAACCCACCCTTCGGCTGCCGAAACTTATTGCCCAGAACTTAGAAAATATGCAATAGAAACAGCCAAGGAACTTGGTATAACTGTTCACGAAACTGGTACTGTTGTTGTTATAAACGGCCCGAGATTTTCAACAAAATCAGAATCAAAATTCTTTACAAATCAGGGTTGGGAAGTTATTAATATGACTGCATTTCCTGAGGCATATCTTGTGAAAGAAATGGATATGTGTCCTTTAAATATTTCTTTAATTACTGATTATGATGCAGGTCTTGTAGGTGATGTACCGCCTGTTTCACACCATGAAGTTATACAGGTATTTAATAACAATGTAGCTAATTTGAAAAAGCTTTTATTTACTATGATTGAGAAGTTACCAACGGATAACAATAATTGCGAATGTGCAAACACAAGCAAAAATTCACGAGTATAAATTAGAAAAGGGTTAAATATGATAGCAAAATTAGTTAATCAGATATTTTATTTCTATTATATACTTTTGATTTTAAGAATCTTTTTGACTTGGATTCCGAGTATTGATTGGGATAGTCAGCCATTTAGAGGGATGTGTAGGTTAACAGACCCATTTCTAAACATATTCAGAAATATTATTCCACCGATAGGCGGTGCATTGGATATTTCACCGATACTTGCTTTTATTGTTCTTCAAATCATTCAGGGAATAGTAGTAAGTCAACTTTTTAGGCTTGGTTTATGACGGATAGAAAACTTTTAACAGATGCAATAAATCTTACAATGCATGGAAAATACAAGGAAGCTGAACAGATTTATAAAAATTTGCTGGAAAATGATGCTGATGACTATATGCTGTTATCAGCAATAGGACTTTTTTATGTAAGTACAAAGTCATATTGTGAAGCAAAAAAATACTTAAAAAGAGCAAGTGAAATAAATCCTTCCTTAGGAACAATTTCTGCCCTTGGGTTTGCATATTACGAAAACGGTGAGTTTGAAGAAGCTGCAAAAATACTTACGGATGTCCTTAAATATGGCGAAAATCCTGATATTTATGACAAAATTATTATGAGTTATTTTAAGCTTAATCAATTCAAATTAGCAGTAAAATATTCCGAAATAATGTATGAAAAATATCCTCACGAAACTGCTTCTGTTGCAAATATGGTAAAGGCATTGACTCAGAGTGGTAAATTATTTGAAGCCGAGAAACTTTGTGTTGGATATCTAAAAGAACATAACGATTCGGGCGCTTTATGGATTCATTTGGGATTTTTAAAAGAACTTATATATTCTGATGATAAACAGGCATGCAAATGTTTTAAAATTGCTTCTGATTTGGGACATTTTGAAGCAATCTACAATATGGCAGTAAGTTACCAAAAGCAAGGTGATTATGAAAATGCCGAAATCAATTACAAAAAAATGCTTGAAATAAATCCTGACGATAAAGAGGCTTTAACATCATACGGAATGTGCCTTTTAAAACAAAAAAAATTTCAAGAAGGTTACGAACTTTATTTTAAACGTGATAAATCCGCTTTGGACAAAAATCTGAATAACAAATGGATGCCGAACCAGGCATTTGAAAAAACAGTTATGGTAATCTCAGATCAAGGTTATGGTGATCATATTAATTTTGCAAGATATTTACCGTTTTTGAAGGCTAAAACAGAAAAGGTTATTGTAACCGTGAGAAAACAATTGAGAGAATTATTTGAAAACAATTATCCGGATTTAAAATTTATAAGTTATGAAGAAATAAATCCTGAAATACAGTCAATAAGAATTACAGACCTTCCGTATGCTCTGGGTATGGATTTTAATAATATTCCTTCCGGCGAAGGTTATTTGAAAGCTCCGATGACAAACATTAAATCAAATAAATTAAAAGTCGGTTTATGCTGGGAAGCAGGCGGTGCAGGCATAAGAACAATGAGTAACAGAACCGTTCATGTAAAAAACTTTGAACCGATTTTTAATCTTGAAAATATTCAATTATACTCTTTTCAAGTTGATGATACTTTTAACGGAAATGAAATTTATAAAGACAAAATGATTAATTTAGCAAAGGATTTTAAGAGTTTTGAAGATACGGCAGAAGCGGTTAATGCTATGGATTTAATTGTAACAGTTGATACTTCGGTTGCACATCTTTCCGGCGCTTTGGGTAAAAAAACATTGCTTTTACTTCCTTATGTAACCGATTGGAGATGGTTTGATGATACAAAAACTACTCCTTGGTATAATAGTGTGGAAATTTTTAAACAGGTTGATCCTATCAGTTGGGAAAAAACTATTGAGGATATAATATGCAGAATAAACGAATATTGTTTATAAATTTTGGCGGAATCGGAGATGAAATATTGTTTTTGCCGTCAATTTTATCGGTCAAAAAACAATTTCCTAATGCTCATATTTCGCTTGCACTAGAA
Organism: bacterium; assembly: GCA_024408765.1. Lineage (GTDB taxonomy): Bacteria > Cyanobacteriota > Vampirovibrionia > Gastranaerophilales > Gastranaerophilaceae > CAG-196. Next base: position 27,669 of record JAKSUR010000005.1, read on the forward strand.
AGCAGGAGTAAAGGGATTTCTACACTTACAAATGTGATTGACGAAACGATAGAAGCTGATATAAAAAGTAAAAATAAGTTTTTTGAACTTATAAAACTTCTTTTAAAAATACATAAAGGCCATTATGATATTGTAATTTCATCAGGAGCAAACAAATTTATTTCAATTCTTTTATATTTAACATGTATAAAAAAGCGTTATGGCTATGATACGGGAATTTTAAGCAAATTGTTGCTTACGCAGGCAATTCCTCTTAATAAAAATCAATATGCAGTGAATATGTACCATGACCTCGTAACTCCGATAACTGATTTTAAAACATTTTTACCTGAGTTGGATATACAAAAGCAAGAAATTGAATCAAATATAGTACTAATTCACCCGGGAGTCAGTAAAATCAGTGTTGATAGAGGTATGGTAAAAACTATCTCTGCCGTTGAATGGGCAAAAGTTATTGAATTGCTTTATAATTCAGGCATAAAAGTTAAATTAATCGGCGGGCCTGATGATAAACAATGCATTGATACAATAAAAGAAATTGTTTCCCCTGAAAAATTTGAAAATCTTTACGGTTCTACAAAAAATTTAAAAGAATTGGCGGAATTAATATCCGCTTCAGAAAAATTTTTATGTTCGGATTCTGCACCTTTGCATATTGCAGTAGGATTAGGTGTAAAAACTTATGTGATTTTTGGTTCAACTGATGACAAAAAACTTATTCCGCAATCAGATAAAGTTATACCGATTAAAGCGGATTGTGATTGTCCTTTGATGCCATGTTTATGGGAAAGACGACAAACAACATGTGAAAAACTTGATTGTTTAAAAATTCTGCCGGAAAAAATTGTTGAAACGATTTTAAACGGATGATATAAAATATGTGCGGATGGCTTAGAAGCCATCCGCACATATTACTAAAAAATAACTACTTATTAATATTTGCCAATATACATTTTTTAGCACGATTAAGCGAATGTTCTTTGCCTAAAATCGCTAAAATTGCTGTCATATCAGCACCGCACAATCTGCCGGTTACAGCGGAACGAATTGCCCACATTGTGAATTTCGGTTTGTAACCTTTTTGTTCTTTAAAATCACCTCTGAATTTTTCCAATTTTTCGTGAAGATTTTCTTCACTCCATTCCCAGCTTTCTGCTTGTTCTACAAAAGATTTTAAAACATCTTGCGAAAGTTCTGTTTCAATATTTTCTTTTGCTTTTTCATCTAATTCAACATCATCTCCGCCGAAGAAATAAGCCACAGCATCTGTTATATCAGAAAGCAATGTTAACGGTTCATAAGTAATTTCTACCATTCTTGTATATTGTTCATCCGTTAATTCATTCAGATTGTATTTTGTTAAATATTTCTTTAATTTTTCTTTCAACTCTTCGATTGAAAGCATTTTGATATAGTGGCTGTTCATCCATTTCAATTTATCATATTCAAAAATCGAATTTGAAGAAGAAATTTCACCGATTCTGAAATCTTTCGCAATTTCATCAACTGTTTTAATTTCTTGACCGTCAGAAGGTGCCCAGCCTAAGAGTGCGACAAAGTTTAGCAAAGCTTTCGTTAAATAACCTTGTTCAACAAAATCAGAAACAGCTGTTGCACCGTGACGTTTTGAAAGTTTACTTCTGTCAGGAGCAAGAATCATCCCTAAATGACCGAATCTCGGAACTTCAAAACCTAATGCTTCAAAGATTAAAATTTGTTTATAAGTATTTGAAATATGATCCTCGCCTCTTATTACATGTGAAATTTTCATAAGAGCATCATCTATTACAACGGCATAATTGTATGTAGGTGCGCCATTGGATTTCATTATTACAAAATCACCGATAAGATTAGTATCGACATGAAGTTTACCTTTTACCAAATCATCAAATTCAAGAATTGAAGAATCATGGAAAGCTTTTTGTGCTTTTGAAACATTGAATCTTATAGCAGGTTTCCTTCCTTCTGCTCTTAATTTTGCTTTTTCTTCTTCGGTTAAATTTTCACATTTTTTTGAATAAACATAAGCCTGCTTATTTTTAGTAGCTTCTTCTTTTTCTGCTTCCAATTCTTCGGGAGTACAGAAACACTCATAAGCAAAACCTTTGTCTAATAATTCCTGAATGTATTTAGGGTATATGCCAAACCTTTCGGACTGAGTATATGGCCCGTAATTTCCGCCAACATCAGGCCCTTCATCCCAATTCAACCCCAAAGCTTTTAAACTGTCAAAAATATTATCAACATATTCCTGAGAAGTTCTTTCAGCATCAGTATCTTCTATTCTTAAAATAAATTTACCGTTATTTTTCTTTGCAAACAAATAATTAAAAAGTGCAGTTCTCGCAGTACCAACATGAAGATTACCGCTGGGAGAAGGTGCAATTCTTACTCTGACTTCATTCATAATAAATCCTTTCTGTTTCACGATGATTATATCTCAAACGGTAATGCAGGTAAAGAGAAATTTATAATATTATCCTTTAAGATATTTGAGAAGTATATTTTTTATGATATAACATAAATTAAAGAGTGTTTGTTTTTAATAAGGAGTTTTATTATGACAATGAATTTTATTGTTGATGAGGAAAAATGTATTCACTGCGGAATGTGTATAAAAGATTGCTCGGTTAATGTTTTGGAGTTTAATGAAAATAGAGTTCCTTATCCCGAGCATGAAGAAAGATGCTTTAAATGCCAACACTGTTTTGCAATTTGCCCAACAGGTGCAATATCAATTTTCGGGAAGAAACCTGAAAATTCATCTCCTACACAAAACAATTATAACAGCGAAGAAATTTTAAATCTTATCAAAGACAGAAAAAGTGTACGTCAATATCAACAAAAAAATATTGATAAAGAAACTTTTGATAAACTGAAAGAAATGCTTAAATATATTCCGACAGGTACAAATTCAAGAGGATTGCATTTTTCTTTTATTGAAGATGTTGAAAAAATGAATGAAGTCAGAAAAAACATATATTCGGAATTGATAAAACATTCGGAACAAGATGAAAGATTAAGACAAAGCTTCGGATGGGCAATAAACGGATATAAATCAGGAAAAGATACGCTGTTTAGAACAGCACCGCATATTGTGGTTGTATCAAATGCAAAAACAGCCTCTTGCCAAGATGCAGACCCGATTATTGCATTATCTTACTTTGAATTGTATGCAAAATCTCTAAATCTGGGAACTTGTTGGAATCATGCAACAATGTGGTGTTTACGTTCAATTCCGGAGCTTCAAAAACTTTTTGATATTCCTGAAACTCACAATATTGGAGGCGCAATGCTTTTTGGCATACCTTCCGTTGGATATAAACGCTCAACTCAGCCTGATGATTATTTAATTCATACAGTAAAATAGAATCATTGGAACAATTGATTTTTATACAAAATTCAAACAATATATATTGTTTGAATGATTTGTGATATCTTAAAAACTATGGAAAAGATTTTTTGTATATTTATGGGCGGAGGTCTAGGCTCTGTTTTAAGGTATTTAACCACTCAGATGGGATATAAATACTTTAGACATTATTTTATAGGAACACTCGCTGTTAATATAATCGGGTGCTTTCTTATGGGACTTTTTATGGGCATTTTTTTAAATAAAACAAATATTATTCCGAATAATCTGAAATTATTTATTACAGTCGGATTTTTAGGCGGTTTATCCACGCTATCAGTTTTGAGTTTTGAAGTTTTTGAATTTATTAAAAACGGAAAGCTCTTGCATGGGTTAAGTTACATGTGTATAACTTGCATTGCTTGTTTGTTTGTAGCATTTTTAGGTTATTTTATTTCAACAAAGTAGATTTATAAAAACTTACTGATTTACCGCCGTAATTTTTTGTTTTAATAAGCTCAAAGTCTTTAATATCGATTACTTCAGAATGTTCTGCTATTAATATTTTTGCTTTTCCATTAAGTTTTGCAAAAATTTGTTCATAAATTCCGCTTTCGTAAGGCGGGTCAATATATGCTACATCAAAAACTTTGTCTGTTTTCTCAATTGATTTGAGACTGTCACCAACAACAATATCGGGATTAATTCCAATCAATGCATAGTTTTGTTTAATAACTTTTACGGCTTTAATATTTTTTTCAAAAATTTTTACCTCGGAAAAACCTCTTGAAAGTGCTTCCAAGCCCATTATTCCTGAACCTGCGAAAACATCCAATAAAGTTTTCCCTTCAAATTCACCAATTAAAGAATAAAGCGTATTAAAGACCCCCATCCTTACCTTTGAAAGAGTTGGCCTTGTAATATTTTCATCAGGTGCCGTTATTTTTCTTCCTTTGTATTTTCCGCCTGTAATATTCACTGCCTAAAAATCCAACTTTGCTATTTTCACATTAAAAACGCTCTCTATATCTATTCCGTTAAGAACACCTGTCATTAACTCCTCCGGCGTAATATTTTTACCTAAATGACGGAGCATTCCCAAAACTTTTGCATCCGAATATTCTTCAATTATTCTTATGAGCGTTGTAAGCTTTTTATTTTCTTCTTCGGATTTAATGTTATTTATAACAACTCCATTTATACTGATACCGTTTGCTACCGCACAGTGTATCGAAAGCAAAATGTTGTTTATAGAATTTTCATTTAATGTAACAACAAATAATACAGGTGTTTGAAGCTTGTTAATCAAGTCGATATTTTGCAATTCGTGTGCGATAGGTGTCATAATCCCGCCCTCGCCATCTAAAATTATGCAATCAGATGTCATTGCAAACTTTTTTGCATCTTTAAAAATATAATCAAGATCAATAATTGTATCTTCTGCTTCCGAAGCTGTTAAAGGATCGCTTTGTCCTTTAAATAAATAAGTAAAATGTGTGTCAATATACGGATCAAGCTTTTTCACCAATGTTAAATCAGGTGATTGCATAAAACCGCTGTTTTCAAGTCCTGAAAGTTGAATTGGTTTATATACAGCCGTTTTGTATCCCAGGCTTTGCATAACGGTTGCAAGGCCTGCCGTTATAAAAGTTTTACCTTCTGCTTTTGATGGAGATGTGATGTAAAGATTTAACATAAAAAAATATTACCACAATTTTATTAATTTTGTTATATACCTGCTTCAAGAGTTTCTTTTATATATTGCCTAATTGCAGGTGTAATCATTATATCCGGCTCTTCTGCACAAATTTCATCCAATATATTTATGCCTTTTCTTTTTTCGCCTGTTTTTATGTAAAGAATTCCGAGCTGAATTTTTTTGTAAACATCATTTGAATCACGAAATTCGTTTATTTTTTTTTGTGCTTCACCCAAAGAGATATAACAATCCGCCATGTTCAGATAATATTTAAAATTTAATCCATACAATTGCAGTGCATTTTCAAAACAATCCTTTGCCATATCAGGATAACCTATAAAATTGTATGTTTCTCCAAGATTATTATAAAAAATTGCACTTGCCTGAGTTGACGGACTCAGTGAAATTGCTATTTTAAATTCCTGAATTGCGGCATAATAAACTCTGTCTTGCAAATAGTTTAAACCTACATTGTTGTGAAAAAAAGCATCTTTTTCCGCTTTTATTGTATATCTGTATGGCTTTCTGTATCCTGTACACAAAACCAATGTAAATAACAATAAAATTGTAAAAAGTTTTTTTATCATAACAAAGATATTTCTAAGCCTTCATAAGCCATTATAGCATTGTTATCAGCATATTCTTCCGCCAATAAATTCAATTTTTCATCATCATAACCCGGATCATAATGGGTAAAGACTATTTGTTTAGCTTCAATTTGATTTTTACAATCTAATGCCATTTCAAATGTTGAATGTCCAAACCCTTGTTTTGGTACATATATGCTCAAATAATCTTCTGTTGAATATTGCGCATCATGTATAATCAAGTCGCAGCCTTTTGCGAATTTAACCAGCTTTTTATCTCCGCCCGTGTAACTTTCTTTATCGGTAGCGTATACAAGAGTTTTTCCTTTGTATTTTATTTTATAGATAAAAACTCCGTTTTGAGGATGTGCATACGACTTATAACAAGTTATTACAACATCATCTTCTTTCACATCATCTTCATGCAAATCATTTACACGAATAATTTTGGGCAAATCTTCATATTTTTTAAATATAATATAATTTGTTTCATTCAAATCCATTATATGCAAATCCGCTGCTATATCACCCAAATCAAGCGGAAATGATTTTGTAAATAAAAGTTTTGAAAGTTCTGCCTCAAGAGATTCATTATACCCGACTCCACCTAAAAGTGCCATTTTTGTAGAAGCAAGATGTGAAGGTCTGAAAAACGGAAATCCTTGAATATGGTCAAGGTGTATATGACTCAATAAAATAGAACATTTAACAGGAGTCCTGTCCGTTATGGTTGTGCCTGATTCAATATATTTTTGCATCAATTCATTGCCAAGACTGATTAATCCTGTACCGGCATCAAGTATAATGAGATGTCCTCCGACATTAACTTCAACGCAGGAAGTATTCCCGCCATATTTCAAAAATTTTTCATCGGGGACGGGGTAACTTCCTCTGACACCTCTAAACTTAATCTTAAATTCTTCCGTCATTTTTTATTCCTTCTCTTTTTTTATTTCAAAAGTTATATTTCTGTCCTCTTCATCGCCATATAATGTGTCTGCTCCAAGCACACGTAATTTTGCTCGTGATTGAACATCTTTAAGTCGGGTTTCTTTCAGAAATACATCTATTAAAGTGCGTTTTTTGTTTGAATTTATGTTTACAATTCTAAATCCGTTAGGATAAGAAACCAAAGATGGTGATGTAATGTAAACTATATTGCCGTTTTGCCGTGCTCTTACACAGTGATAATGTCCTTGCAATACAATTATCGGGTTTGAGTAACTTCTTAACAAGCTTTTGATTTCATATTCGTTTTTCATTTTGTGATTTGGACTTGAATATGGTTCATCAATTGGTACATGTGTACAGATTATTACAACATCATTTTTATGATTATCTAATTCTTCTTTAAGCCATTCAAATTCTGTTTTAGAAATTTCTCCGTTTGCTATAATTTTATAATCAATTATTGAATCCAAGCAAACTACACGAAATCCTCGTTTCGGAGTGAAAGCATAATATATCGTATCGCTTTTCATATTTTTATTTTTTGAATTTAACATTTTGCGGAATTTATCTTTTGTTAATGTTCCGCCAACAGCAATATCATGATTGCCGTTTATTGCATACCAATGATAATTTATTTTATCTGCGTATTTTAAAAACTTTTCCAGTTCGGATTCTTTTGGAGTATTTATTAAATCACCGCTAAAAATAACAAAATCATAAGGCCCTGATGTGTTTAATTGAAATATTGCATCTTCCAGCAATTCGGGTGATTTTTTTAGCATTTTAAAAGAAGTATTTTCCTCATAAGAAGAAAAGTGTACATCACTAATCTGCGCAAGTCTTAAATTGTTATTAGCTGCCGTACACATTTGCGAGCTTATTGCACAAGCAACAAGAATTGTTAAAACAAAATTAACAATTTTTTGAAAAAAACTCTCTTTTTTTTCTTTTTTTAAATACTTTCTCGCCATGGTTATTATTTATATAATAATCTATTCTCAAAAAAAAATCTATAATTAAATTAAGGCTGATTGTCTATCTATTGTCTTAGTGGTAATAATTATGAATTTAATAAACTTGTGACGAATTTTTCGATGATAAAAGAATTTTTGCAAAGAAACTTTGAAGTATTTATAACAACTATTCCGCAGTTATATTTATCAGGAAATATTGCTTATGCAAAGTGTTATGAAAGTTTTTTAACGAATGAAAATATTTTTTACAAAGATATTTTGTATGATAAAGAAATTGATTCTTTTGATTTGATTATGTTTCGCCCTGATCCTCCCGTTGATATGAATAATAACAACGCAACTTATATTTTCGATTTTGTTAAAACAAGAGTTGTTAATTCACCGAAAGCGATAAGAAACTTTAATGAGAAGTTGCACAGCCTGTATTTTAATGAATATATGTCACCAAATATCGTAACAAGTTCTTTGAATGACATAGAGTCATTTTTAAAACAACATGGTCAAATAGTTTTAAAACCTTTAAACAGATGCTTCGGTTCAGGTGTAATGTATCTGTATGATGGCGATCCTAATACGCACACAATTATAAATACCGTAACCGAAAATGAAACAGCTCTTGCTATGGTGCAAAAATATATTCCGGAAGTAAAAGACGGAGATATTCGTGTTTTAACACTCGGTGATAAAATCCTTCCATACAGTATAAAAAAATTGCCGAACAAAGACGATTTTAAATTTAACAATCATTCCGATAGTTTTATAGCAGATTCGAAACTTTCAAAATCCGATTTGGAATATTTTACTCCAATAGCAAAAAAACTTAATTCTATGGGTATTGAACTTGCCGGACTGGACGTTATAAATAACAAGGTTATAGAAATAAATGTTACAAGTCCTTGTTACTTTATAAAAGAAATGAACAATTGTTTTAATATTTCCGTTGAAAAAATGATATCAGATTATCTGTTGACACCGGCGTTGTTAACATTATAAAATATGGTATAATAAATCATGTAATGTATTCCGTTTTTGAAGAAAATGCGATATCATTATCAAAGTAATGTTTAAAAAAAGAAGGATGCTTATGAAAAAGAAATTATTAGTAGCTTTGAGTTTAATGATGGCATTTGCGGTTAGCGGTTCTGCTATTGCCGGAACAAAAGTTAATTCGGACTTGGCTGCTGCAATAAAATTTTATAAACAAGGGAATTATGTACAATGCTATAACAAGCTTGAAGCCTCATTGAAAAAAGACCCTTCAAATGCTCTTGCTTATTATTATAAAGGAATGACAGCGGCACAGATAGGGAAAAAAGAAGAAGCAATTGAAAGTTATCAAAAAACATTGGACTTGTCGTCAAAAAACAGTAATCTTAGTCAGTATGCGGAAAAAGGGAAAAGATGCTTAGAAACCCCTGATGCTTGTCATGAAGTAAAGCAAGAAGATGTAATAGACAATTTTATAAGAAACAGGCAGGCAGACGGTTTTTCTGATGAAGCCAGAGGAATGTACGAAAAATTAAAAATAGAACAAATGATGAGAGATATGAACAGACAAGATGACATTAATCCTCAAAAATTTAAAGAATATAAAGATTTTTCAAGCATGAATACTCCATCAGATGTACCTACAAATGAAGAGATTGTTGCAGCGGTTAAAACTCTTCAAAAAGCAGGCATGATGAATTTTGGGAATAATGTTTATTCCGATTTGTCACTTATGACAGGTGAAACAAATAACTCGATGGTGAATTTAATAAATTCCGGTAAAATGGATCCGCAACTTATCCAAGCAATGTTAACAAACAATATGTCACTTGGTTTTTAGAAAGTAATGATAGAATATGATAATCAACACAGTTAAATTTGGAGAAATAGAAGTCGAAGAGGAGAGAGTTTTTGATTTCAAACTCCCGATAATAGGTTTTGGCGAACTCAGGAAATTTGTTATTCTTGATACAAGTAAAGATAGTTTTTTTAAGTGGCTTCAATCTACGGAAGATCCTTCGCTTGCGTTTCCGATAATTTCTGTATTTAGTATGGATGTTGAATATTCAATTGATTTAGCGGATGAAGTTGTTGAAAAGTTAGATATTAAAAATGTAGAAAGTTTGCTTGTAATGAACATAGCCTCAATACCTCAAGATAATCCGCATGGTACCACGATAAATCTGCTTGCACCTCTTATATTTAATCTTGAAAAACAAGTCGCAGGTCAGATTATACTTTCTGGTTCCGGTTATGATATAAGTTTCCCATTATTTAAAAAAAATTAGTTAAGGATAATAATGTTAGTAATTTCACGAAAAAACGGTCAAAAAATAATGATAAATGACAATATTGTCATAACGATTGTTGAATCCAAAAACGGTCAATGCAAAATTGCTATTGAAGCGGATAAAGATGTAAAAATTTATCGTGAAGAAATTTATTATCAAGTTAAACTTGCCAATTTGGTCGGTAAAAATTCAAATATAAATTCAGTCAATTCGGTTTCTGATTTGTTAAAAGATGACAGTATAAAAATTAATAATAAAGTTGAACAAACAGCAGAAGCTTCAGAAATCTCTGTTGATGAAGTTAAAAAGCCTAAGTTTATAATTAAAAAACAAAATAATCAATAAATCTTTTAGGATTGCAGATGTTTTTTTTTGATACAAATGATAAAGAAAAAAAATTCAGACCAAGAAGTGTCGAACACGCATACTTAGCAATATTAAATGATGATTTGAAAACAGCTCAAGCTGTATTTGAATCTATTGATTCACCAAGAGCTCATTGGGGGAAAGCGTTTGTTGATATTCTATCAGGTTATATCGAAAAATATCCAACATATTTTGAAATAAGAAATTTTTTGGAAATTGATTTGGATTTTCTTATTAAAAATGAAAAATTTACTTATGTAGAACAATTTTTAGGTTCATTAGAATTGTTATCAAAAATTAATCAGGAAGTGTATAAGTATGTTGCAAGGGTTATGTTAGAAAATAAACTTTTTAATGTTGCGATAGAATATATGGAAAAATCAAAGAATTACTTTTACAATGATCCTGAACTTCATTTTATGCTCGCAAAATATTATATAAGTAAAAATGAACTTGACGAATCGAAATATTATCTTGATGAATGTCTTAAAATTATTCCCGATTATTTTCCTGCATTAAGATTAAAAGAATTTATACAAAACGATTTTGTATAAATAAAAATATTTAGTATAATATTTTTATGAACGAAAAAAATTCTGATATATTTCAATCATCAAGCAATCAAGCTTCAACAGAAAAAAACAATAACTTTTTTCTGAGTAACGGCACTAATTCTATAAGCGTTGATAAACATTTCGTTAATACGCAACACCTGAATGATTATGATTATAATATTATGCAAAAGGGAGCATATAAAGATATCCCTGACAATGCACTTAAGATAGAATACCAAATATCTGAAACCGAAAAAAACATTACCGACATTGAAACACAAATTGACTTGGCAAGGGAAATGGCTGATTATGATAAATATCAGGAACTTCAAGGAAAACTTATTATCTTAAAAGAAAATTATAAAAATCTTTTATCATCATACAATGAACAAGCTCTGTCAGCCAAGATATCAACTTCTGTTTTTAATGTTTATGACAAAATTATAGGTTCAAATTTTTTAAAATTAAAAAATTTATCCGGTAATATATATGAAAAACTTTTAGCTTTACTTCCGGATAAATTCGGCTCAATCGTTAAAATCAAAAAATCATTATCAGCGCTGGAAAATATAAACAAAAGTGTAGACAACCTCGTTTCTATGGATATTCCGTATGGTGAAAGCATAGATAAATATAAAAAATTATCAAAATATATAATTAAAGCAAATTCTATTCAATCAGACATTTCAAAATATATAAAAAGACATTAGCCTTTTGATTCGTTAAGGGCCGTTTTGACCAGATTAATAAAACTGTTTTGCTCAAATGAATCTTTTTGTACATAATATTCAATATCATGTTGTTTTAGCTGTGCAATAACATTTTCCTTTGCATGAGAACTCATTACTATAACAGGAATTTTTTCATAATTTTCATAATTTCTCAATGCTTCTATAAATTGAAAACCGTTAATATCCGGCATGTCAATATCAGTCATAATTAAATCGTAAGAAGTTGTATTAAGCTTTGATAATGCATCTTGTGCGTTAGGTGATATGTCCGTTAAATATCCAAAATTGTTCATAATATTTTTTATCATACTTCTTGTCGTTAAAGAATCATCAACAACCAGTATATTTTTGTTTAAACTGTCTTTGCTTGTTAATAAGGTTAACGGTTGAGATGTGCTGATAGATTTATTAAAATCATAATGCAAAATATCTTGCATATTTATAATCAAGCATAATTCACCTGATGCGAGGTTTGTAATCCCTGATATATATTTAACTTTATAAAGAGGTGGTGACAATTTCTTTTGTAAAATATCCTGATCACCAAGCAGTTTATCTACAACAAGTCCAATTGACTTATCATCTGATTCTATAATAAGCACTATTTCCTTATCATTTCTTGGTGTTGGCGGTAATCCTAAAATTTCTGCGAGGTAATATAACGGCAAAATTCTATCATTAAACAAAATTGAACGATTACCGTTATTTGTCTTAATTTCATTCTGTTTTTTTAAAATAAATGTCGTTATCGTCTGTATAGGAATTGCAAATGTTTGTTCAGAAATTTTAACCAAAAATACTCTCAAAGTTGCAAGAGTAACCGGAATTTCTATATGTATACAACTTCCTTTTCCAAACTCTGAAACAACCTTAACTTTTCCGTTTAGTTGAGAAATCTTTGTTTTAACAACATCTAAACCAATCCCTCTCCCTGAAATACTTGTTATTGAATCTCCGGTTGTAAATCCGGGCCAAAAAATTATATTCATAATTGCATCATCAGACATTGCTTCAATGTCCTCTTGCGTTAAAAATCCTCTTGATACGGCACGTTCTTTAATTTTTCCCAGATTAAAACCTTGTCCGTCATCAACAACTTCTATGATAACATTGTTTTCATCTTGTTTTGCTGATAGCAAGATTTTGCCTACGGGATTTTTCCCTGCAAGTATTCTGTCCTCCTTCGATTCAATGCCGTGGTCAATTGCATTTCTTAGTATGTGCATTAATGGAGTTTTTATTTCTTCGATAATTTTTTTATCAGCACAAGTATCATTCCCTTGAATCTCAAAGTCAATATCTTTTCCTTTTTCTGTTGCAATATCACGCACCATTCTCGTAAAAGAATTAAACACGGTTGATATAGGCAATACCCTTATATTTTTCACCATAGATTCCATTTCATCTATGATTAAACGCATTTTTGCATCATCCTCTTTTGATGAACGATAAAGAGCACTTAAATCATATATTGTACCGGAAAGATTTTGAGTTATATCGGAAAGGAGTGTAAAAACTTGTTTTATAAAGGATGTGGTATATTGACTTCCGTTTTGTGATTGCATGTATTTACGGTTATAGTATCTTAAATAATTGAATGTTTTAAGTAAATCTTTTTGACAATTTTCATTTGCATTTTTTATTGCATCAATTTTATCAAGATTTTTTTCGGCTTTAATTTTTGTAATAATTAATTCACCCAGCATATTTACAAGTAAATCGAGTTTTTGCGCATTGACATGAAGCGTTTTAATTTCGGTTGTTGTTCTGCTTGTCATTGACGATTGAGCCGAAAGATTTTTAATTTCACTTATACCTGTATCTTTTTTAAAATTCAATTCAAGCAATTGTTTCATAATTTCTAATTGTTGAATTATCAAATCACCATCAATACCTTCATTTGGCGAAGCACAATATTCTAATGCACTCCTTAATGTTTGAATCATTTGCTCTTCAAGTTGCACAGAATTATCTTTTATAAAATCAAGAATTTCAATTAGTAAATTAACAATTTCTAATATACTTGTATCACTGATTTTTGTCTTAAAAGCCTCAATATCGTCTTTTATTTCTTGTGCATATACACTACTGCCTTGTAACATTGGAATTTTACCCGATACATCAAAAAGTGAAATGCCTGTTTCTTCCTCTTCAATACAGCATGTATTGAATTTTGAAGCGGCAGAACCCAGACAATCTCTTAATTCCAAAATTTCACTTATTGTAAATATATTGGTTGCATTCATAACAAAATCTAATTTTGCCATAATATCTTCCAATGAAGTTTTTATTTCATAAAGATTGCTGTCTTTAATAAGGTTATATATTTTCTGCACTTCTTCTTTTAATATAACTGTTTCTTGTGATTCTTCCTCGGGAACGATACTGTCAATAAGGTTGAAGCAATCATTAAAAACCGCATTAATTTCTTCTTTGTGTTGTTGATATTCTTGAATTTTTTCTTTCGAAGATGATTGGCTATCATCGGATGCTATAGTTTGTTCCAAGCCTGCTATTTCTGCCAAATTGCCCAATCCCACCAAATCAGGTGAGAAAATATCATTTTCTGACTGACCTGAATCATTTTGTAAATCAACATCACGCATAAATTCAAGCATGGAAACAGTTGGCTTAAACCTTTCGTCAACAATTTCCCGCATATTTTTTACAGAAACTTTTAAATATTCTGCAACAAGTTCAATGGATTTTGTTATAACATTTATTTTAGCGGAATCTAAAACGATATCCCTCGTTTTTACAATATCAAAAATATCTTCAATTTTGTGAACAATATCTTGAATATTATTATAACCGACCATCCTGACTGCACCTTTTAAACTGTGCATGTCACGATATAACGTAGCAGAAAGATTCTTGTCATCGGCATTTTTTTCAAGGTTTATAAGACAGTCAAATATTCGCTCAATAATATCTTCCGTTTCTGTTTGGAAGATATTCATTAACTCCTCGTCGTTTTGTTTGTTATTTTTATCGTCCAATTAATCTAACCTTCCGCAACTGAATTTTTAATTTCCTCCGATAATACATTTAATTTATCCAGTTTCTCCGAGCCGGATGTCATTAAATTTGTTAAGTCTAATGTGATTTGCTGATTTTCTTCTTCGATAATATTTAATTTTTTGATAATTTCGTCTTGTTTTTCCGCATTTTGATTTAAAAGTTCTAATGACTCAAATACACCATTAATTTGATTCAAAAGAGATTCTGAACTTAAGGACAAAGCTTCTATATCTCTGACAACACTTTCAATTTCCTTAGAACCTTCTTCGGTAGCCATAACTGTTGAGTTGGTAGTATATTGTATATTGCCTGTTAATGCAGAAATCTTTGTTATTGCTTGTTTTGATTCATCTGCAAGTTTTCTTATTTCACCGGCAACAACTGCAAACCCTTTTCCGTGTTCACCCGCTCTTGCCGCTTCAACTGCCGCATTCAGGGCAAGCATATTCGTTTGCTCAGCTATATCATCAACAATACCTATTGAATTACCTATTTGTTGCGTATGTTCAGACAACTCCAAAATTAATTCGGCAATCATTTGTACTTTCTGTCTTAATACAAGCATTTTTTCAGAATTTGACTTTACAGCTTCATGCTCGGTTCTGGAGAATGCAATCGATTGATTAACCTGCTTTTCTGTATTTTTTGAAGTTCCTATTGCATCTGTCGTTATTGATTTTAATTTATCAATCAGTTCGGAAACATTTTTGCTGTTATTGCTTAATTTTTCAAATATTTTTTTCTGTGACATAAAAATTTTTGTTACGTTATCAGTCGCCAATGACATGGTTTCAGATTGGTTTGATAAAGATTTTTTAATAGATTTTGTTATCCAATTTTTTGTTATTATGTGTATCGGTATAAATATCAATAGCATAATTACGACATAAACAATGCCTTCGTATACAGTTAATTCATGTCTTATAAAAATTGATGCAAGCATACCCATTAATATTACAAATACTGCAATATCGATACCACATTTGATACCAAATTTTTGCACCAACCCAAAATTCACTTTTTCAAGCACAACTTCCCTCCTATAGCTTTTTTTTTACATTTATTATATAATCATTTTATACTAAAATTTATAAAATTGGAATATCTTGATATTATGGCACATAAAATTTTACTGGTAGAAGATACTGAAACAGAGCTTAAATTTTTAAAAACAAGTCTTGAAGAGAACGGTTTTGAAGTTGTAACAGCAATCAACGGCTCAGATGCTTATAAAAAATTATATGTTTGTACACCTGACATTATTGTATCAGATATAATTATGCCGGTGATTGACGGGTATCAATTATGCAGAATGATAAAAAATGATGAAGAAACAAAAAAAATCCCAATTATTTTATTAACTGCTATGGATAAAAAAATTGATGCCTTTTGGGGTAAAAAATCCGGAGCACAACTTTTTCTTACAAAGTCTATAGACATAAGAGAATTAATATTACATATTGAGGCTACTATAAGAAGATATCCGGTTAAAGATGAATATAAAGAAAATTTAAAAATTCAATCGGAATCAACAAGTACGGCGCAGTTAAAATTGAATAATATTTTAAATGATTTGCTGATGAAAAGCACATTTTCCAATGAGTTTAGAAATTTAAGTGATTTTTTAAATTATGAAAGAATTTTGGTAGAAAAATTATTTTCACTTTTAAGTTCTTTTGTAGAATATAATGTTGCCGGAATATACTTTTCATCACCGGATGATTTTGCAGAAAATATTTTGTACATTGATACACTTGGGAAAAATTATTCAAAAAGTCTTTTAAATGATGTAAGCAGAGATTTCTTTAAAAGTATGGAAGAACGAAAAGCAATAAAAAATTCGAAATTTGAAGTTATAAGAATGCTTTTAGGCAAAGAAACAGATTATCAAATATCCGACTTCGCTTCTAAAATTATTATTCCGTTAATTTTTGACAAAAAGTTAATAGGGGGAATTTGTTTTTATACCGCCCAAGATATCAATTATACATCATTTCGCTATTTCGATATTATGATAAGCGAATTACTTGCAATCTTTAAAATGAAGTATCAATATACGGAAAAAGAATTTATGTCTGTTCTGGATGGTTTAACAGGATTATATAACCGCAGACAATTTGAAATCAGTATTGAACAGGAATTTAATCGTACAAAACGTCATCCTGCGGATTTTTCACTCGCAATTCTTGATATTGATTTCTTTAAAAAAGTAAATGACACTTATGGACATCAATATGGAGATTATGTTCTTAAAACAGTGGCAGATTTAATGAAACAGTCTTTTCGCAAAACCGATTTGCTATACAGATATGGCGGAGAAGAAATGGTAATCATTATGCCGGAAACAAATGCTGAAAATGCGCTTTTGCCCGTACAAAGATTAAGAAAAACAGTTGAAGAATATGATTTTGAATACAACAATGTTAAATCTAAAGTTACCGTAAGTGTCGGATTATCAATGAATTATCAAGATTTTACAAATGCATCTGATATTTTAAAATCTGCCGATAATGCTTTGTATAAAGCAAAAGAGAGTGGCAGAAACAGGGTTATAAGGCATGAACAATAATTATATAGAACAAAAAAAGAATACCCATCTTTATTTTGAAATAGACGGAAGCAAATATGCGATTAATACAAATAACATATTGGAAATTATGAAGCTTCCTGCGCTTGATTATCCGTCAAAACTTCCGAATAATGTAGTAGGTTTGTTAAAATACAACAACTTTGTTATAAATGTAATCGATATAAGATTTTACCTTAATATTGAAGCTACACCGTATACTACAAGCAACGATTTGCTTATTGTAAAAACAGATGAAATAATTTTTGGTATTATTACAGATAAAATAATAGGAATATTACCGTTTGATTCATCTTTTGTTGATCAAATTCCGTTTGCAGATGATAATATGATTGTTGAATCTTTGTACAAACATGATGAAGAAACAATATTTATTGTAAACATATATTCAATTGAGATATTACTCAAAGGTCATCATACCAATTTCCCCGAAATAGACATACCGTCTTTGATGCCAAAAGATGCTAAGTCAAAAGCATTAATGCTTAAAAGAACACACGATATGCTTGAAAAAGCATCCGTAAGATTGGCAGCAAGCGGAGGACAAGTTAAAAATAAATACATTTCATTAAATTTAGGCAATGATTTTTATTGTATATCGCTGGATTATGTAAAAGAAATTTTAAATGATACCGCAATAACAAAAGTTCCCGGAGTGTCTGATTTTATATCGGGAATAATGAATCTTAGGGGAGATTATGTTACAGTAATTGATATAAAGAAATTCTTGGGTTTAACAGAAACCCAAAATCAAATAAAAAAACCTATAATTATAATACAATACAATGAGTTAACATTGGCTTTTCTTGTTGATAAAATAAATGAAATATTTGAATTTGAAGAATTTACAGAAGGAAACGGTTCCGATAGTTATTATTTATGTGAATTTATAAATGATACTGTTTTATATACGGTTTTGAATATTGATAAAATAGCCTCCGACAAACGACTTGTTGTAACTGAGATGTAGTATTCGGATGAATTTTTGTAAATTTATATATTATTTTGACAAATTATGCTAAAATTCATAGTATGAAGGATTTTAGGAAGAAATCACTTGTTCTTACGTTAGCATCGGTTATGGCTGTAACCGGCTCGTTTGCAACAGAAAACTATAAGAATTGCATAATGGACATATCGTTCAAACCTGCCGATAATAATGTAATCAATATGGTACTTGGAACAAAACGATTTTACGAAAAAAATATTACCTCAATAAAAAAAGACAAAAATACTTATGTAATAATGCTTAGCGAATTTGATATTACATCAGGCACACCGGATTTATCCGATGCAGGCGGGCTTATCGAATCAGTTGATGTAAAAAAAATGCCATATACAAACGGCAATAAGGGATATACAAAAATTACGGTAAAAACAGGCGGAAATGTTAATTTATTCACCACAAGCACTTTATACATACCTTCCGACAAAAAAGAAAATTTACTTGAGACCAAATCAAGTAATGAAGATATAAAACGTGAAATAAACGAAAATGAAAATAAAAGGGTTATTAAAGCAAAAAGGCAATCTGTTTCTTTAGAAAATACCTCATTGAAAAATAAATACAAAACAGAAGCCGAACCGGTTAAATATAGCCCTAAAATAAAAGATTCTAATGAATTAAACGGAGATGTTTCTTCAAAACAAGAAAATCAAGAAGATTTATTGGAAGTTCAAACGAAAGATGATTTACAAGAGAAAATAAGAAATGATAATGCTGATTTTCAAAAATACATGATAGGATTATTCGTATTATTAATAATTTTGACCAGTATTTATTTTTATAAAAACGCACAAAATAAACTGAGAAATGTTATGGGAGAACATTTTGAAATTGATATTGAGGATGAACAAAAACAACCTGCCGCTACTAAATCGAGCAGAAAAAGACAAATTCATAATACAATAAATAAGCTTGATTCAACTTATGCAAAAACAGCTGTCACCTCAATAACCAATAAAAATATAATTCAAAATTCAAATGACAATCAATCTGAAAATGATTTGAATATAATTGATTTAGACGAACTTTTTAATGAACAGAATAAATCAATTGACTTAAATAATAATAACAAAGATGAAAAAAATGAGGCTCTTGATGACTTTTTGAGAGAATTTTCATTTGAAGAAACAGTTGATACTCAAAATGTTACAAATGAACTTTCGAAGTATGATAATAGTTTATATGAACAAGTTATAAATAACAATGAATTAACATTTAATGCGGACGATATAACATGTCTTAACGAATTGCTCAAATCGGAAATCAGCATTGAAGTTATAAATAACCCTGAAAAATATCTGGTGACTAATCC
>JAKSUR010000050.1 GCA_024408765.1 bacterium
TATCACTACATATAAACTAAAGGAGTAATAAACTATGGCAAGAGTTCTTATTTCAATGCCTGAAAGCTTTTTGGGCAAAATTGATGAAGTGGCTGATGCAGAAAGCAGGTCACGTTCAGAATTAATACGTGAAGCTTTGAGAAGTTATATCACAAAAAGTCAGGTCAGACGAAGCGGATTAGCGGATAAAAATGCACGCATCCTTGAGGCGCTACTGGAATAAGGGAATAGGGAAGCCCGTAGAGAGAAACGGGTTATGGTTTGAGCAAATCAAACCAGCGAGACGAGGAGAAAAACACGAGAAAAAAGGAGCAAACACGAGAAGAAAAAGAGAGAAAAAGGAAAACTGAGAGCAAGAATAAAACCACAAACACGAAAAACAGTTTTCAACAAAAAAGACAGCAAAAGCTGTCTTTTCTTTTTGTATATTTATTTAAAAATTAATTTTCAAATTGCTCGGCAACTTCAAAAGGTTGTTCCGCAAGCTTCAATGTTGCTCTGTCAATAATACCTCTTTTTAGTTCAGTAAATGAAGCTTTTTGAGAATTAAATTGTTTTTTCAAAAATTCATAAGCAATCTTTGGGTCACATTTAGTGCCGCAAGTGAACAAATCAACAGCCGCATAACCTAATTCGGGCCAGGTGTGAATCGCAAGATGGCTTTCCGAAATAATTACCACACCACTAACACCGTAGGGGTTAAACATATGAAAACATTTTTGAACAATTGTTGCTCCACATTCGAGAGCTGCATCTATCATAAATTTCTCAACTTTATCCATATTATTTAAGATATTAGAATCACATTCAAAAAACTCTGCAAGAACATGCTGTCCCAAGTTTACCGTTTCAAGGTGTTGTTCCTCCAAAGCCTCTATAGAAGATGATATTACTGCCAATTCATGTGCCTCCTTTATAATATTTTTTTCTGACTTTTTACATAATACTATAAAAATCAAAAAATATGTATTTTTTACACTTTTTAAATGATATGTTAATAATTCGTTACAATATTAATTAAAAATATGTTACAATCTAATCATATTCGACATTGTATACAGGAGTAATTTTATGGAATATGAATTAAATTTATCTATGGAAGAATTGCAAAAGAGAACGCATAAAGATTATTTAACTACAAAAAAAATGCTTGCGATTGATTCTGTTGAATATCATTTGCTGGAAAATGGTGACAAAGAAGCTCTTAAACACCTTGTAAAAGCTGCAATAAAACTTGATAGCATTAACATGCAACTTGATAATTTCCACAATTTGCCGTTTAAAGAATTTTTAGAAAAAGAAATTGCAAACGGAAATGAAACTGCAAAACTTACTAAAATACTTTTTGATGCACAAAAAGGAGTTTGCTCATTAGACAGAGAATCCCACATGATAGAACTTGCAGGGGTAAATATAAATGGTAAACATTGCCCAATAAAGATGAGAGCAGGTAAAGCAATTTATCCTGAAGGTTTGGAAAAAGACGAATTTCATGAAATTTTAATAAGCATGTTGAAAAATGGAAAAGTTGAAGAGGTTAAAAAAATTCTTAATCAACGCTCGGTTGTTGAAAGAAACGGAAATGAACTTTTTGCAACGGATTATATAGATAAATTCAAAAAAGATTTTTCATATATGGCGGACGAATTGGAAAAAGCTTCGGAAACTTCTACGAATGAAGATTTTAATGAATTTTTGAAACTTCAAGCAAAAGCATTAAGAACTGCTGATCCCATGCTCGACGCTTATGCAGATAAGAAATGGGCAACATTACAGGATACACCGCTTGAATTTACAATCACAAGAGAAAATTATTCTGACGAAATGACGGAAACTGTCGTTGAAACCCCTGAATTAAAAGAACTTTTAGATAAAGCAGGGATTATTCCCGTTGCAAAAGATTTTTTGGGAGGTCGAGTCGGAATAATTAATAAAAAAGGCACGGAAGCGATTTTGAATGTAAAAAAATATTTACCACTTATGGCAAAAAACATGCCGTACAATGATAAATATGAACAAAATATTTCGCCTGATAAAGAATCTAAGCAGACAATGGTTGATGTAGATTTGGTTGCCGTAACAGGAGATGTAGGAGAATTTAGAGCCGGAATAACCTTGGCTGAAAATTTACCCAATGATGACAAATTATCAATCACAATGCTTAACGGGGGAAGAAGAAATGTATATCATAGGCAAATACGTTTAATAACTTCTGATGATGCGAGAGAAAAAATGCAAAAAAGATTAAATGCAATTTTGAATCCGGAATTGCATAAATATTATAATGATGAAGCGGATCATTGGTTTACCGTAGGACACGAAAACGGACATTCGCTCGGTCCAAAATCAGGAACAGAAGGGTTAGGAAAATATAAATCAATAATTGAAGAAAACAAAGCCGATATGGTGTCGCTTTCTATGGTGGATATTTTAACGGAAGCCGGCATGTATACAAAAGAACAAAGAGAACAAATTATTGTAACTTATGCAACTGATAATATGATGATGTCAAAGCCGACTATGAGTCAAGCACATAGGGTTCGTTCGGTTATGCAAAATTATTTCTTTATAAATGAAGGTGCAATAACCATATCAAAAGAAGGCGTCCTTGATATTAATATTGAAAAAATGGTTAATACAGCTCATAAAATGCTTGAAAAGATAATCGAAGTTCAGCTTTCAGGAGATTTTGCAACAGGTGAAAAATATGTAAATGACTATTTTGTCTGGACTGATGAAATGGAAACTCTTGCACAAAATATTAAAAAGGTTTCAAAAACTTTGAACGGAAAGGTAGAATCACCTCTCGCGGATAGATTGCTTGAAAATTAAGAATATGTATATGATATAAGGCGGTTGAATTTTTAAATTCAACCGCCTCTACTTTTTTCAATTACTTTGTAATAAAATTATAAATATTGCGAGGAATTTATGAAAAAAGTTTATATTGAAACAATGGGTTGTCAGATGAACAAATCAGATGCCGAAAGAATGTACGGTATGCTTGAACATTGCGGTTATACCCAAGCCATTGAGCCAAAAGATGCGGATATGCTTATTGTCAACACATGTTCAATCAGAAAATTGTCTGAGGATAAAGCATACAGTCAAATAGGCGTTTGGGGGAAATGGAAAAAAAACAAACCTTCGCTTAAAATTGTTTTCGCAGGTTGCGTTGCTCAACAAGGCGGAAAAAATGTTTTTAAAAGAGCGCCTTATGTAGATTTAGTGTTGGGTACTCAAAGATTATATGAATTACCTAATCTTGTAAAAAGAATTGAGGAAGGCGAAAGGATTGCCTCTTATGATGAAACTCCATTTGAAGAAACAGATATAAAAATTAATCGTGTAAAAGGTACAAATGCTTGGATTCCCATAATGGAAGGTTGCAACAATTTTTGTACCTACTGCATTGTTCCTTATACAAGAGGTCGTGAGCGTTCAAGAAAACCTGAATTAATAATCGCAGAGGCAAAAAAAGCCTTATCAGAAGGCTTTAAGGAAATTACTCTTCTTGGACAAAATGTTGATTCTTATGGAAAAGATTTAGAACCGTATCAAAATTTATCTTGGCTTTTAAGACAAATAAATGCTATTGAAGGAAATTTTAGAATAAGATTTGTTACAAATTACCCTACCGATATTACGGATGAATTAATAGATACAGTTATTGAATCGGATAAAGTTTGCGAATATTTCCATATTCCTATGCAATCGGGTGATGATTACACTTTAAAGAAAATGAATCGAAGATATGACTTAAAAACATATAAGAAAATATGTGACCATATTCGTTCAAGGGTTAAAGATGTTACTATAACAAGCGACTTTATAGCAGGTTTTCCGGGAGAAACAGAAGAACAATTTGAAAATACGCTTAAAGCAATGTCTGAGCTTGAACTTGATTATTCAAATACCGCTGCGTATTCTCCGAGAGAAGGTACTTTTGCTGCAAAATGGAAAGATTTATACATTCCCGAGGAAGTTAAATCCGAAAGGCTTGCTAGATTAAACGAACACAACAGAGAATGTTGTCTTATTTCAAACAAAAAATATATCGGTCGTGAAATGGAAGTCCTAATTGAAAATTTTGAAATTCGCAAAAACGGAAATAAAGTTATTACAGGCAGAACAAGAAATAATAAAATTGTGCATATTCCTTATGAAAAAGATATAACGGGCGAATTTATTAATGTAAAAATCACTAACGCAAGAACTTGGTATTTAAATGGAGAAGTTTTATAATAACTGTCCGATTATACTTAGGTATAACAAGTTATTTGCTTGACAAACAAATTTTTACAAAGTATCCTTTATTTGTAATTAAGGAGAGATGACTATGACAGAATTAAAAGGTAGCAGAACTGAGCAGAATTTGTTATCTGCATTTGCAGGTGAATCACAAGCAAGAAACAAGTATACTTATTTTGCATCTAAAGCTAAAAAAGACGGTTATGTTCAAATTGGCAAATTATTTGAAGAAACTGCAAACAATGAAGAAGAACATGCCAAAATTTGGTTTAAGTTACTTAATGGTATTGGTTCAACGGAAGAAAATTTAATTGCAGCAGCTGAGGGGGAACAATTTGAATGGACAAATATGTATCCGGAATTTGCAAAAGTTGCTAAAGAGGAAGGCTTTGATGAAATTGCCAAGTTGTTTGAATTAGTTGCTAAAATCGAAAAAACTCATGAGGAAAGATATAAAAAATTGCTAAAAAATATAAAAGACGGAATCGTTTTCTCTTCTGATAATGATATTGTTTGGGAATGTTCAAATTGCGGTCACTTAGTAATCGGTAAAAAAGCACCTGAACTATGTCCTGTATGCAAGCATCCGCAAGATTATTTTATTCGCAGAATAGAAAATTATTAAGTTAAAACTGATTTTAACAGAATATTAAAAAGAGGTAGATTTTCATAATTAAATCTGCCTCTTTTTAAACATATTAATTATTAATAATTTTATATAATCAATCCGCCTGAAACTTCAAGCACCTGTCCTGTAACATATTCCGCATCAAGGGCAAGAAATTTGATTACTTTTGCAACATCTTCAGGTGTTCCCATTCTCTTCAAAGGAATCAGCTTCATATATTCTTCTGTATTTGTTAAATCAGCAGTCATAGCGGTTTGTATAAATCCGGGTGCAACGGCATTTACTCTTATGTTTCTTGAACCAAATTCTTTTGCGAGCGATTTTGTTAAACCTACCAAACCGGCTTTTGATGCAGAATAGTTTGCTTGACCTGCATTACCGTGAAGTCCTACTACGCTGGACAAGCTTACAATTGAACCCTGACGTACTTTCATCATGTGTTTAATTACGGCATGAGTAACATAATATGCGCTTGAAAGATTTACATTTATGACGGCTTCCCATTGTGCAGCGTCCATTCTTACAAACAGACCGTCTTTTGTAATTCCTGCATTATTGATTAAAACATCTATCTTTCCATGATTTGCAATAATTTTTTCGATAGAAGTTTCTACTTGGTCATTTTTTGATACATCAAATTGATAATAATATGCATTTACACCTAAATCTCTTATTTGTTTGAGTGCATCTATTGCTGTTTCTTCCTCACCAATACCGTTTACAACAATATCGCAACCTGCTTTTGCAAGCTCTAATGCTGTGCTTAAACCTATCCCTCTGTTTCCTCCCGTGATTAATGCAATTTTTCTCTCTGTCATGGTTAAATCTCCTTATTTATATTTTGTAATTATTATTTGCAATTTTGATATAATTCTTCCGACATTTGCGTTTTTAGAGCATTTATAGTGCTTTGCAACGATTCTGTATTGTTAATGCTATAAGCAAACGCATTCGGAGCAATTCTTTTATTCAAGTTTGTTAAAACTTTGCCCGGCCCGATTTCTACAAATGTATCTACGCCATCTGACGCCATTCTTTGAATGGTTTGAGTCCAGTGGACAGAAGAATATATCTGACGAGGCATTTTATCTCTAAAATCTTCCGCCATTGTTGTTGTTTCAGCATCTACGTTCGTAATAACAGGGATTTGAGCATTATTTAGTTTAATATTTTTTATAAATTCTTTAAATTCTTCTCCTGCATTTTTTACGTATTTTGAATGAAAAGCACCCGAAACAGCAAGCGGAACGACTCTTTTTACGCCATTAGCAAGCATATAATCTCCTGCCGCTTTTACTGCTTCATTATCTCCTGTTATTACAACTTGGGTCGGTGAGTTATAGTTTGCAATATCTAAATAACCAACTTTTCTTCCTTCTGCTAATCCCATTTTTAATTGTTCTTCACTTGCATTCAAAACCGCTGTCATTGAGCCGCAATTTACGGTATTCATAAGCTCGGCACGTTTTTGGATAGATATTAGTGTATCTTCAAGATTCATAACTCCGGCATTATACATTGCACAATATTCACCAAGAGAGTGTCCTGCTGTATAATCAGCTTTAATTCCATATTGTTTTAATGTCTCCAGTATTGCAATTGAGGTTGTAACAATTGCCGGTTGAGTATTTATGGTCTTTCTTAACTCATCTTCAGTGCTTTCAAAACAAACAGAAGATATTTTTCGCCCCAAAACAGAATCCGCCTTATCGTAAACTTTTTTAGCGACGCTGAAATTATTATAAAAATCCTTTCCCATACCAACGAACTGAGAACCTTGACCGGGAAAAATAAAAGCTGTTTTTTTCATTAACTTTACTCCTCAATACGTCATTTGATTATATTACAAATATTTTCAAGGGTAAAGAGGTTAAGAAATTAGAAATAAATACATAAAAACTTGTTGTTTTTGTTTAGTAATATGTTATAATTTAATGAGTATTATTGTATTGGAGTTGTTATGGAATCTATTGAACTGGATGAAGAATTTTTAGAACTTTTTTATAATATAACGAATTCGAATCGCCCCGAAAGTGTTAATCTGCAGTTATTAAAAAAACAATTAATAAAAATAGTCGATACATTGCGAGAATTAAATGCAAATGCAAAAAAACCGTTTGCAAGTAAAGCACTTGGAATGGAAGAGTCTGAACAAAATGAAGATAACAGCGATAAAATATTGGTCGTCGATGATTTAGGTGTGATAACATACCAATTAAAGGTGCTATTGTCTGAATTTGAACTGGAGGTAGATTGTTCACAGGAAATTTATGATGCAGTAAATAAGTATAAAAATAAAAAATACAAGTATGTAGTAATGGATTTGTTTATACCGACGGAGAGGGAAGGTTTTATTCTGTTGACTGAACTCAGAAAAATGGCACAGTCAATGAATGTAGAAACTGTAATCGGTGTAATTACCGCATCACCGAGAAAAGAAATTGAACAACAGTGCAAGCAAAGAGGTGCAGACTTTTTCCTTGAAAAAAACAATAATTGGCAATCAGAACTTAAAACTATAATGTCAAATTATATAGTCGGTGATAAGTCTGATGAAGATGAATGGCAATGATAATTTTGATTGGACTTAAAATTGTTCCAAAAATCTTTTATCATTATTAAAAAATAATCTTATATCATCAATAGCGTATTTAAGCATTGCAAGACGTTCCACTCCCATTCCGAATGCAAATCCGGTATAAACGTCAGGGTCTATTCCAACGCCTTTTAATACATTTATATCAACCATACCGCAACCAAGAATTTCTAACCATCCTGTTCCGCTACATGTACGACAACCTTTGCCTTGACACATTATACACTGAACATCGACTTCTGCGGACGGTTCGGTAAATGGAAAGAAACTGCTCCTGAATCTTGTTGGTCTGGATGAGCCAAAGTATAATCGTATAAATTCATTAAGTACGCCTTTTAAATCCCCAAAAGTTATATCCTTATCAACATAAAGACCTTCTATTTGATGAAAAAAGTTGTTTTTTCGTGCATTAATGTTTTCATTTCTGTATACTCTGCCCGGAGCAATAATTTTAATCGGAGGTTTTTTGTTTTCCATTATGTGAATTTGTGCACCTGATGTTTGACTTCTTAATACCACATTGCTTGCAATTGATGAATAAAAAGTATCCTGAACATCTCTGGCAGGATGATCTTTTGGTACATTAAGCATATCAAAATTATAATATTCCGTTTCAACCTCAGGTGATAGTACGGGATTTGCAACAGAAAACCCCAAATTTTGGAATATAGTAACAATTTCATTTGTTGTTTGAGTTAAAGGATGAACTTTCCCCATTGGGATTCTTTTTCCGCTTAAAGTGATGTCTATTCGGTCTTTCTTAAGTTTTTCATTCATTTCTTTTGTATAAAATATATCGTGTTTTTCTTTGAGTAAAGCTTCTAAGTCATTGTTAATCTTGTTTGCAAAAGCACCAATTGTTTTTTTATCTTCATCAGACAGGTCTTTTAACCCCTTTTTTATAGAATTAAATTCACCTTTTCTGCTTAAATATTTAAGTTTGATATCTTCTAAATCATTAATGTTTTTTGCATTTTCAATATCAGCTTTTGCTGAATTATAAATGTTTTCCAATTGTGCTTTCATTATTATAAAATCTCCCTTTCTAATAATGTTATACCAATAGAGTTTAAATGTAAACTTATTATGTTTTAAAAGTAATACTAATCAGTTTTATTATTTTATTAAGTTTTGTAAATTTTTTTCGAAATATTAATTAAAAAAGTCAATTTTCTTAACTTTATATACTTTATATATATGTAAGAGTTATAAAAAGAGAGAATTTAAAATGGCAACAACATATTCAGCAATAGAAAGAAATAAAAAGCCGGCAGGAGCATTAGAAATCCCTGAGGATTATAAATTTTACTATTTAAACAAAAAAGATCGTCAAATGAGATTTAATAATGGCGGAGATCCGATTTATGCAATATTTGATAAAATTGACGAAAGACCGCTTTCAAAGATTGCAAGAGATTTTGTTAAAGAATTAAGAGATGATTCAATCAGATTTATTTCTTCTGTGTTGAAATAATATTTTAAAACCTCTCATTGCAGAAGAAAAACCTTTATTGTAAAATAAAGCGTATGAGAAAGCAGGTTATTGCATATTTACACTCACATTGGGATAGAGAGTGGTATCGTGAATTTGAGATATTTAGAATGCGTCTTGTTCGTGTGTTTGACAGGGTTCTTGATATGTTGGAAAACAATAAAATTCCTTGTTTTTATTTTGACGGACAAGTTTCTGCATTGGAAGATTATTTGGAAATTCGACCTGAAAATACAAATCTTGTAAAAAAACTGATTTATGCAAAAAAACTTTTTATCGGGCCGTTTTATTGTTTAACTGATGAATTTTTAACCGACAAAACGTGTTTTGCAAAAAACCTTGAAATTGGTATGAAAAAGGCAATTGATTATGGTTGTGTTGATTTTATAGGTTATTTTGCCGATACGTTCGGGCATAGTCAAAATGTAGTTGATATAGCCAGAGATTTTGGCATAGATAAATTTATAGTTTGGAGAGGGTGCGGAGATTTTCCGGCTGAATTCAAATGGTGCGGTGCTGATACGGTTAACCTTGTGAGAGGTTATTTTCAAGATGTATTTTCACTAAATTGCACAATTGAGGAAAAAGCACAGATAGTTAAAAAGAATCTTGATTTAATATCTGAAAAGTCGGGTTTATATGTTTTATATCCGATAGGAGCTGACCATCTCGGAATACCTGAGGATATTAAAGATCAAATTTCTGCTGTTAATGAACTTTTAAAAGATGATTATAATATTAAATTAAGTTCTCCTTTTGAATATTTCAAAAATGTAAGTGCAAATTTTGATGAATTTGAGTTTAACGAGGAATTAAGAGATAACTCAAAAACATTTACTTTACAAGGTTGTTATTCTTCAAGATTAGACTTGAAGCGATACAATATTCAGTGCAGTTATATGCTGGATTTAGCATCAAGATATGTAAGTTTTTGCAAAGCAAATAACAGATATGATTCCATCATAGAATACGCTTATAAGATGCTCATTAGAAATCAAGCGCATGATAGTATTAGCGGATGTTCAACGGACGATGTTCACAGAGAAAACATTACAAGATACAAAAAAATTCTTCAAATTGCATATACAATTATTGATGAACTTAAACTTGAAACACAATTTGAAGAAAAAATGGTTATAAATTTATCTGACAAATTTTATTCGGGAATTGTTGAGTTTGAATCAGCAAAGAGTCAGGAAGGATATGAAAAATTTCAATACAGAGAAGGTTTTGAATGGAATTTGCTTGCTGATACTCAAAGAATTCCGATAACAGAGGATTATAAGAGGATATATACTTATTTGGCGGAAATAAGCAATGTGGAACCGAATGAAACAGAGTTTATTATGCCTGAGATTTCAGAAAGCGATTTAAAAATTACTGAAACTTCAATTGAAAATTCAAATATTTCTTTAAAAATTATAGATAACAAGATTTATATCAATTTAATTCCATTTTCCATTGTTGATTTTGCGGATTTAGGTGACAGTTACAATAATGCGCCAAAACCTGATGACAAGGGTGAAACTTTTAAAATCTTAAGAACAAAGATTATATTTAAAAGTTCATGCCGAGCTGTTTTAAAAATAGATTTTGAAGGTGTTTGGGATGTTATACCGCTTTTTATTACACTGGATAAAAACTCTCGATATTTAAAATTTGAATTTGACTGGAACAATACTCAAATGAACCACCTTTTAGAAGCTTGTTTTGAACTGCCTACTAAAATACATGCGGTTTATTCTGAGGATATGAATATACTTATAAAAAGGTTGTTTGACCCTAATTATGATATAAGAAAAAATCTGCCGAATGAAAAAGGAAAAGAAGTTAAAACGAACACTGCTCCTATGCAAAGAGGACTGTTAATTGACGAAAAAGAAAATAACTTGGGGATTATAACAAAAGGTTTAACTCAATATGAAGTGTATAAAAATAAGTTGTATATTCCTATTTTAAGGTCGACCGGCATGATATCAAATCCTAAAAATTCTGCTCGAACTACACCTGCCGGACCACCGATTGAAACACCGGAACTTCAAATGATAGGTAAAAACAAAGCAGAGTTTTATGTGTTTTTCGGAAACGAAACGGCTTTTGATGAAGTTATGTCACAAGTTTATAACTATATCATTACTTAATAAATTTAGTATCAAGAATATATTAATTGTTGTCGCAAAATTAAAGTTTCTTGTTAAGTCAAAAAATGTTAGAATTAGTGATTAATAAAATGGAGTTATATTATACTCAGAAATAAGTTGATGACGATGTATAGAATAATATTTAGTGCTAAAACTTTATATTCATCTATGAAAAAATGCATTTTTAATTAACCAAAAGAGTAAAATTCAACTTTGTTCTGATGAAAACATAATATATGCTTGCAATTTTTTTTTTAGCGAGCTAGAATTGACATGTGCTTGGGAGCGTAGCTCAGTCTGGTTAGAGCGTCTGCCTGTCACGCAGAAGGTCGCGAGTTCGAGCCTCGTCGTTCCCGCCATTATTAA
>JAKSUR010000051.1 GCA_024408765.1 bacterium
TAGACGAAGCTTTTGTTGATTTAACCGGATTATCAAAGCTATACAAAAAAAATTATTATGAACTTGCGAAATATCTTCGAAAAGAAGTTTGGAAAAAAGCAGGGATTCCTGTTTCAATCGGAGTAAGTCGTACAAAGGTGCTGGCGAAATTGGCTTCTGATAAGGCAAAAAACACAGATAATCATATTTGCATAGTTGGAAAACGCGGAATTATTAAGCTTTTAAAAGAAAGCGAAATTGATGAAATATGGGGAATCGGAAGGAGGCTTGCGCCAAAACTTAGAGGACATGGTATAAAAACAGCTTTTGAATATACCCGGAAAAATGATATTTGGTTAAAAAGCAGATTTGGCAAACCGAGTTTAGAGCTTAAATATGAGCTTATGGGAAATTTGATAAGCAAAGTTTCAAATAAAAAAACTTTACCTAAATCAATCAGCAACAGCAGAGCATTCAACGAATTTACAAGTGATTTAAACTATATAAAAAACGAACTTATGGTACATATTCACTCTACATGCAGGAAATTAAGAAAGGCGAATTGTAAATGTGGCACTATTGGTGTAATGCTTAGGACAAAAGATTTTAAAGTTTATTATGAAAAAACGAATCTTGAATTTCCTACCGATTTTGAATTTGATATTTCTCAAAAAGCTTTTCCGATTCTTGAAACTATGTTTGATAGTAAAACAATCTATCGAAGCGTGGGAATAGTGCTTGAAAATTTTAACCCGATATCTAATGAACAATTGAGTATCTTTGATGAAAGCAGTAAAAAACGTGAAAAAAACGAACGACTTTCAAAAAGTCTTGATAAATTGGAGGCAAAATTTGGAAAAAATATTGTTAAAACAGGATTTACAAACAAAGAAATACCTGCAAAAGCGGAATTTTTGACCAAACCGAATGAATGTAACGATTAAGTTAAATATTGTTGGCAATTAATATTTTTTAAGGTAAGATAACCATGTCACAAATGTATTTTACTATTTAAGAGGAGTAGACAAATGAAAAAAATATTGTCAGTTGCGGTTTTATCAACAGTAATGCTTACGGGCTGTACGCTTTCGCATTTCGGAAAAGGGATAATTAAGGTAAATAATCATGTTATAACTCAATCAGAGTTTAATAATACATTGAATAAAGAAATTAATAATTCTATGTTTAAAGCATTCGGCGGTGCTGATAATTTTGTAAAATCCGATGATAACATAATGTATCTTATTTACAAAGAAAAAGTATCAAGTGAGCTTATTGTTAGGGCGTTGCTTGAAAGTGAAGTTGAAAAAAGAGGCATAAAGCTTACGGATGAAGATATTAAAAACGAAATGAAATCTATTATTGACAAAGTTGGTTCAAAAGAAGAACTTAACAAAATGTTGAAACAAAGAGGTATTTCAAATGATGAATTTAACAAAGATTTGAAAACTCAAATTAAAATGAAAAAACTTATTGAAAGTATTGAAAAAATAAGTATTTCTGATGCTGAAACTTTAAAATATTATAATGAGCACAAAGACCAATTTAAGCATGAAGAACAAGTAAGAGCCTCTCACATACTTATTTCTGTTGATACTCTACAATTAATTCAAGATATGAAGAAAAAGAATAAAGATATTTCTCCTGAAGAATTGAACAATAAATTAGAACAGATTGCAACAGAAAAGAAAGCAAAAGCAGAGGCTGTTTTAAAAGAAGTAAAAGCAAATCCTGATAAATTTGAAGAAATTGCACAAAAGGAATCTGAGGATAGAGCAAGCGGAGAAAGAGGCGGAGAACTCGGATTTTTTGCCAGAAAAACTATGGTTCCGGAGTTCTCCAATGTAGCTTTTGCCATGAAACCAAATACGATCAGTGACCTTGTGAAATCTCCTTATGGATATCATATTATTAAGGTAACGGACAGAGTTGAAGCAGGAGTTACTCCTTATGCAAAAGCCAAGGATGAAATAAAATTCTTTATGGAAACAGAAGCACAAATGAAGGTGCTTAAAAATTTAACTGACGGATTAATGAAAACAGCTAAAATTGAATATCTTGACAGTTCATTTAATCCTGAAAATATTAATAAACAAGCTGTAAAAATTAACAAAGAACGTAATAATAAATCAAATGGAGAAGATAAGTAATGAACACGGCAACAATAGTAGGCAGAGCAGGACAAGATGCCGAAATCAGGTATTTTGAATCAGGAAAGGTTAAAGCGACTTTTTCGCTTGCAGTTAACAGATGGGATTCAAAAACGAAAGAAGAAGTAACGGATTGGTTTAATATTGAGGTTTGGGACAAACAAGCGGAATTTGTCGGTGAATATTTAAAAAAAGGACGAGAAGCGGTCGTTGACGGCAGAATTTCGATAAGTAAATGGACAGACCAATCAGGCGAAGAAAGAGAACGCTTCCTTGTAATTGCAAACAATGTCAGATTACTCGGTTCTAAGCGGGATTCAATGTAGTACGGAGGATTAAATTGAGCGGTTAAAATTTTTAATCGCTCAATTATTTGATTATGATTTTTTCGGATTTAGTGGGAATAATTGCAGACGATTTGACGGGTGCAAATGACACCGCATTACAGTTTCATAAAAAAGGTGCGAATACAAAAATTCTTCTTGACAGCGATTGTGTTCCTATGGTAAAAGCAGGAACTGAAGTTTGGGCATTATCAAGTGAATCAAGAAATACAAGTGCTGAGAATGCTATTTTAAAAGTAAAAAAAGCGGTAAATACATTTAAAGAAAATTTTTCTTTTGATTATTATTACAAAAAAATTGATTCAACGCTTAGAGGTCATATAGCATTAGAAACTCTTACAATGCTTCTTATGCTTGAATATGATGCTTCAATTATAATACCTGCATTTCCGCAAGAAGGCAGAATAACGATTGGCGGATATCATCTTTCCAAAAGTATTCCGATAGGCAGAACCGAAATTGCGATTGACCCTCATTCACCAATTACCGAATCTCATGTCCCTACACTTTTAAAAACACAGCTTGGAGAAAATTCACAAAATTTAGTAGGTGAAATTGATTTAAGAACGGTTATGAATGGAGCCGGGCCGATTCTTGTTAAAATTAATGAGCTTTTAAAAGAAGGTAAAAAACTTCTTGTTGCGGATGCAAGTTCTCTTACAGATATTGAACAAATTGTACTTGCAATAAGTAAATGTGATAAAAAAATACTTCCGTCAGGTACAGCTGCAACAGCACAAATTTTGTCAAAATATTGGCTCGGAGGAATTGAACAAGAAACGGAAACGACAATAAAAATAGGTAAAAAGCCAACTCTTATTGTTTCAGGGACAGCGACTCAAATAACAGCAAATCAAATTCAAAAGCTTGAACAATCAGATGATTTTGAAAATATTAATTTTATAGCATTGGATACTCAAACTATATTGGAAGGTGTTAGTGAAGATTTAGTTCAAAGAGTTATTACAAATTTGAAAAGCGGGGTTACTGTTTGCATTCATACTTCAAATCTCATTGCGAATTTTGACGGATTTTCAGATGATTCAATTAATGCAGAGCTCACAAAAGATAAACTTGCAGGTTTAATAACAGATTTTTTAGGCGAATTTACCAAAAGAGTTATGGCTGAAATTGATTTGATTCTTATTACTCTCGGAGGAGAAACTTCTTATAAATGTTGTAAAGCAATATCTTCAAATGAATTACAGCTTATAGATGAAGTTACATCAGCTATTTCTCTTTGTTCTGATATTAACAGAAATTGGATAATTACGAAGTCAGGAAATCTCGGTACAACAAATACTTTAATTGATATTTTGGGTTATATAAAGCGTTATGAATAATTATTCTGAAAAAATAGCAATACTAACAGGTGATCCAAACGGAATTGGTGCTGAAATTACAATAAAGGCACTCAATACATTAAATTTGCCTTCGAGCAAAATTGTTTTAATATCAAATTCAAGAGTTATAAATACTTATGGAAGGCTAAATATTTCATACGAAATAATTGATGTAGATTATTCGGGAAAAATAATTCCGGGGGAAATATCGAAAGAAGCAGGTGATTTTTCGTTTAAATTACTTCAAAAAGCTTGTGAAATAAAACCTAAATATATAGTGACAGCACCGATTTCAAAAGAAGCAATGAATCTTGCGGGTCACAATTATAGAGGACAAACAGAAGTGCTTGAAAAATTTTTGGCACATAATGGGCAGAAAGCTGAAATGCTCTTTGTATCAAAAGATTTTAGAATATTATTATTAACAAGACACATTTCTTTAAATAAAGTCAGTGAAACCATTACAAAGGAATTTGTATTAGAAAAAGTGGAGCGTTTGAGGAATCATTTTCAAAAAAAGCTGAATATTAATAAACCTTCGTTTGCATTATGTGCATTAAATCCGCATGCCGGTGAAAACGGAATAATCGGATTTGAAGAAGAAAGCGTAATGACACCTGCTGTTGAGGCATTGAGAGAACGAGGAATAAATATCACAAACCCTCTGCCTGCTGATACGTTATTTATTAACGGAATAAAAAATTATCTAAACGGTAATAAACTTCCGTATGATTGTTACATAGCTTGTTATCATGATCAAGGACTTATTCCGATTAAATCAGTTGCATCCGAAAAAACTGTTAACATGACAATAGGACTTGATATTATAAGGACGTCACCTTGTCATGGTACAGCATTTGACATTGCAGGAAAAAATATGGCAAACCCAGAATCTATGATTGAAGCTATTAAAACATGTTTGTACTAAATTATGCCTTTGCACCGACAGCTTTGTAGTAATTAATATAATCTATCATGCAGTCAAATTTACTTGAATAAACCATTTTATTAACATTCATAAGATTTTCTTTTCTTTGGTTCAAATCAAGCTTAGAAATTACACCTTCGTCATATTTTAAGCTGTTAAGATTAAAGTCTTGCTCTTCTAAGCTTAGGATTTTTTGTTGTTTTGAAAGTTTTTCTCTGTCCATATTAACTGCTACAAGACTGTCGTTTACTTCTTGCATTGATGTTAAATTAACTTTTTCGTAATTTTTAAGGCTTTTTTCATAAGCAAGTTTTTTTAATTTCAAATTTGCTTTTATCCTTCCGCCGGCAAAGATTTTATGCATAACACCTCCGCCTAAACCCCATAAGGCATTTGACGTTGTAAACAGACTCCCGATTTGAAGTGCGTTAAAAAAGACTCCTCCGCCAAGATTAATTGAAGGCAAACATTCTTTTCTCGCAACTTTCACATCAATTCCTGCTTTTTCAAGCATTTTTTCAGCTTTCATATAATCAGGTCTTTGCATTATAATTTCAGAATTTACATATTCAGGCACAATTCCTTTATATGCAAATTCTCGCCAGTTTGTTCTTTTAAATTCTTCAATATTATTGGGACTGTCCCCGATAAGTACCGCAAATGCGTGTAAAAGTTGAGTTCGTTGTTTTTTAAGCTCGGTCAAATCCGTTACACCTGAAATATATGATTCATTTGCTCTTACTAAATCAGAGGTTGAAGCAATACCTTCATTGTTTGAAATAAGCATCATATTCATTATTTCATGTCTTAAAGACACAATTTCTTCCTGCAATTCTATCATTGAATCAAGTCTTACGATATTAATATATGCACTTCCGACTGCTGAAGCAATTGATATATAAGAAGCTTTTTCGTCAAGGATAGATGCTTCATATAGTTTTCTTTTTGCAGTTGTTTTATTGTGATTTTTCCCGAATAAGTCAAGCTCATAACTTACAATAAGAGGAACTGCAAAATTTTCGTGTGATTCACCTGTAAAACTTCCGTATCCCGGCATGAAACCGCCTTGAATGGAAGGTAATTCCGAAGCTCTTTGCTTAGCTATTTCCTGATAAAATTCTTCAACGGAAATTGTTGCCATTTTGAGGTCTTTATTATTTTCAACCGCTTTTATTAAATATCCCTCAAGCAGTTCGTCATCAAATCCTTTCCACCAGCCCATATTAATATATTCATATTTGTTTTTAACAGGTTTAATTTTTGTTTCTTTTTTCTTTTGTTTGTCTGTTTGTGTAGTTATTTGCTCTGAAGTTACAGTATTAATATCTTCAATTCCAAAACAAGGAACAGTGTATGATATAGTTAAAGACGCTATTATAGCTAATGTTACAAATTTTTTCATAATTATCATTTTCCTTCGGTACTTGATTTTTTATGACAACAATGATAACATAATTATGTTGCATTTGCAACATGTAGTATAAGCAACATACATTGATTAAAGGATTGACAGGAAATGGAAACCGATACTCGAAAGCACTATACTGATACAATTTTTTATCAAATAGAATTAACTGCTAAATATTGCAAGTTATTAGGTCAACAAGTATTTGAAAAGTTTAATGCCGGAATATCTTTGGAGGAATCATCAGTCTTGGATGTTTTATCAATGAATGGTGCTCTTTGTCAAAGAGATATTGCAAAATTAATTTTAAAAGACAGAGCAAATACAGGTAAGCTTCTTGATATACTTGCAGGTAAGGGTTATATTTCAAGAGAATTAACAATAAAAAATAATCGACCTGTTAAATTGGTTAAGATTACTGATGAAGGTATGGAAAAGCTTAATGAAGTTGCCGAAAAAGTTCATCAACATTATGCTTTGGTAAGAGAAAAAATTAATAACAGAAATATTGCAAAAGTCGGGGCTTTGCTGAAAGAATTAAGAGAAATTTTAAAAGAAACGATAGAAATACAGATATAGGTGGAAAATAAAGTGAGTAATGAAAAAAATAAGTTAAGTACAAAAAAATATTGGATAATGTTTGGCGGATTGGTAGTATTAATTCTGGCTACATTTATGATAATTGAAGCCGGCAAATATCAAACAACTGATGATGCTTATGTAGATACAACAACTGTTACAGTTTCGCCAAAAGTTGCCGGCCAGATTGTTAAAGTTTTGGTCAAAGATAATCAGCATGTTAAAAAAGGTGATATTGTAGCGGTAATTGATAAAGTCGATTATGAAGTTAAATTACAACAAGCTACTGCGAATTATGACAGAGCTGTTTTAAATCAACAAAATGCTCAAGCGAACTTAAATGCGGCAAATTCTGAAATTGAACTTGCCAAAAAAGATGTTGAGAGATATCAAAATTTATATAAAGCAGGTGCAGTATCGAAACAAACACTGGATAAGGCGATTACACATCTTGAAACCATACAGGCAAGACAAACAACGGCAGAACAGGCAATATTTTCATCAAATCCTTCAAATGCTTCAAAGGTTGCTGATGCTGATTTGAATGTTTTAAAAGCACAAAAACGAGCAGCCGAATTAGCTTTGGAATATACTGATATTATTGCTCCGATTGACGGTACTGTTTCAAATAAAAAAGTAGAAACGGGCATGATGGTGCAACCCGGCTCACCATTGTTTGTTATAGTCCCTAATGATGTGTGGGTTGTAGCGAATTATAAAGAAACTCAAATCAGAGGAATGAAAAAGGGTATGCCTGTTGATATAAAAATAGATACTTACCCAAAGAAAGTATTTAAAGGTGAAATTGATTCAATACAAAGAGCTTCAGGTGCAAAATCAAGTCTTTTTCCGCCTGAAAATGCGGTTGGTTCATTTGTAAAAATTGTGCAGAGGATTCCTGTCAAGATTGTTTTTACGGAAGAAATTAATCCTGATGAGTATTCAATAATTCCGGGAATGTCGGTCGTTCCAAAAGTTAAAATTAAATAAACAAATTAATATTTAAAGGACTATTAAAAGCAACCGACGAAACCACTAAAAGTTTTCTTGGTTGCTTTTATTTTGTTTTTTCACCGATCTAAGCTATATTGAATCCACAAAAATAATTTCAAATATCGAAAACATCTTTTTCTTTGTAATAATTCTTTTTGCGGTGTTTAACTTTATCATTGCGTTTTTTAACATTTTCCGCAACATTTTTATAAGCATTATCAAGAGAAACTTTTACAAGCGGTTTGTTTTTACTTCTGTCATTTACCACAAGCCAGTATGAATGTTTAACATTATCTACCGAAAAAGATATTTTTCCGGCTTTTCTGTCCCCCGGTTTAAACTGTGAAAACAAAAGCCTTGTATCCCCAAATATTGATGGATTGTGAACTGTATTGTAGTCACTAACCAATGCTAAATCCATACCCGCAAAACTCTTATCAGACATATTGGAAATACAAACAGACAGAGTAATCGTATTAACCTCTCCAAACGGGTCTTTTTCATATAAGATATTGGATATTCTTACATCAAGTCCGGGATATTTTTCTTCCTTTTGTACTAATGCTTCTTCTTTATATACAGGAAGTTGTACATTGGAAAGTATTTTTACTTTTATTTCATCACCGGGTGAAATTAAAACATCTTTTCCTTTTCTGTACAATGACATCCCAAGCCCGACTGCACTTCCAATTGCCGCACCACCGGCAAGTGTATAGCCGTTTGATGCAATCGCAGCTTCTAAACCGAGAGCCTGTGCTGCAACCATCCCGCCAACAACACCACCAACTGCCGTATATCCAATATCTGTTGCGGCAATTTTTGCTGCGGCCTTTATCGGATGTAATTTTGTGGACATTTTGCCTTCTATAGGAATTTCTCTGCCTTCAGGTGTTATAAGTTTATCAAAACTTAAATCCAAATAACCGTCACGTCCAAACCGTTTTGCTTCGCCTGAATCTGTAATAAATCCGTGAGCCAGAGTTCCTTTGGGGATAATTACTCCTTTATCTCCGTATACATCACTTGTTATTTCAGCAAAAAATTCATCTCCTTCAAAGGAAAAATTGCCATCCAAAACCTGAGATACTGTCATTTCAATTGTATCACGTTTTTCAAGCACTTCTGTTTTACCCGTAAAAAGCTCTTTATCAAGTTCTACATACTCATCGTTGAATTCGGCATGTCCTTGAAACACATCACCACTTGCAAAAACAACATTTTGCAACATAAAAAAACTTAATATAATTAAAGCTATTCCCCTTCTCATATCAAAATTATACATTTTTTTTGAAATTAAGTCCACAATTTAATATATAATGAAATGGGCGAAACGGCTACGCCGTTTCGCCCATATATAACTTAATCAATACTTAAACAGATTCTTCAAGATTTTCTGTTTCAGTTTTACTGCCTTCTTTACGTTCAAAAACGAGTTTCTCTTTTCCCTCGCCTTCCGAAGTATCAAGCTTTAATAAAATCGTATCACCTGCCTGATATGCGTTTCCGAGGATTTCTTCTGCAAGTTCATCTTCTATTTTTCTCTGAATCAATCTTCTGAGAGGTCTTGCACCATAAGCCTCATTATATCCGTCTTTTGCAAGATAATCTTTGACTTCATCAGTTACCTCAATAGAAAGTTCTCTTTCAGAAAGTCGTTTGAACAAATCCTTCATCATCAAATCTACAATTTGTCTGATTTCTTCCTTGCTCAAATGAGAGAATACTATTATATCATCTATACGATTCAAAAATTCAGGTCTAAATGCTTTTTTAAGTTCTTCATTAACCGTATCTTTGAGTTTTTCGTATTTATCTTTTTTTGCATCATCATCAGAAGCTGAGAAACCCAGCTTGCCTTGCGTAGTTATCATACTTGCGCCTACATTTGATGTCATTATGATAATTGTATTTTTGAAATTAATATGTTTTCCCTTAGCATCAGTCAACCTTCCGTCATCAAGTATTTGAAGTAAAACATTGAATACATCAGGATGTGCTTTTTCAATTTCGTCAAACAATATTACAGAATAAGGTTTTTTGCGAACCAATTCTGACATGTGACCGCCATCATCATAACCTACGTATCCGGGAGGTGAACCAATAAGCTTTGCAGTAGAATGTTTTTCCATAAATTCTGACATATCCACACGAATCATATTGTCTTCACTGCCAAAAACAGCTTCCGCCAATGCTTTTGCAAGTTCTGTTTTACCGACACCAGTCGGGCCTGAGAAAATAAAGCTACCAATCGGTCTGTTTGGTGATTTTAAACCGACTCTTGCACGTCTTATGGCTTTTGAAATAGCCGTAACCGCATCAGATTGACCGATAACTCTTGCATGAAGAGTATCTTCCAATCTCATAAGTCTTTCTGATTCACCTTCAGTAAGTTTTGTAACAGGTACACCTGTCATGGTAGCAATAACTTCTGCAACATCTTCCTCTGTAACGGTAGGTTTATTTGCATCATTTTGCCTTCTCCACTCTTCGGATACTTCACGAATCTTGTCTTTCATATTTGCTTCATCATCACGCAATGCAGAAGCACGCTCAAATTCTTGATTTCTAATGGCTTCTTCTTTATCTCTTATGATATCTTTAAGCTCTTTTTCAAGTTCTTTGCCCTCAGGAGAAAGCGTGCAATATTTAAGTCTTACTTTTGACGAAGCTTCATCAATAACGTCAATCGCTTTGTCGGGCAAAAATCTGTCATTAACATATTTACCCGAAAGTTTTGTAGCAGCGACAATTGCTTCATCCGAAATAATCAAATTGTGATGTTCTTCATATTTTGATTTTAAACCTTTAATAATCTCAATAGTTTCGTCAATTGACGGTTCTTCAATGATTACAGGCTGGAATCTTCTTTCTAACGCAGAATCTTTTTCTACATATTTTCTGTATTCATCAGATGTAGTTGCACCTATAACTTGAAGTTCGCCTCTTGAAAGTGCAGGTTTTAAAATATTAGCCGCATCAATTGCTCCTTCAGCAGCACCCGCACCAATTAAAGTGTGCATTTCATCAATAACAAGAATTATATTCCCGGCTTGACGAATTTCATCCATTATTTTTTTCAGACGTTCTTCAAATTCACCTCTGTACTTTGTACCTGCAATTAACAAACCCATATCAAGTTGTATAATCTTTTTGTCATCCAAAATGTTAGGCACTTCGTTATTTACGATTCTAATTGCAAGTCCTTCCGCAACGTGTCATGGCATGATTCGTCCGACTCCGGCGGCGGCGCGGTGAGCGGCTATGACTCGACGACGGATTACGCCGCCCTGTACGCCTGCGAGGTGGCCTACAACATCTGCACCAACTA
>JAKSUR010000052.1 GCA_024408765.1 bacterium
AATTATATATATTAATCATTATAGTACAGTGCTAATTATAAATCAATATATATATAATTATAATTATGAACAAGGAAGAATTATTAAAAAAATTTGGTAAAAATGTAAAAATTGAGCGTATAAAAAAAGATTATACGCAAGAACAATTAGCCGAAAAAATGGGTGTTTTTGGAAATTATATCGGGCATATTGAACGAGGAAAAGCAAATATGTCATTGGGTAAAATCTTGGAACTTGCCAAACACTTAGATACGGATATTTCTAATTTGTTAAACTTCAAAGATTAATGATGCATAATTAATTAATTGAGTATGGGTGCAATTTTTTGCAATTTATTTTTTAAATCCTCTTAATTGGTAATTCGTAGATTGGATGAAATCCAACAGAATTTAAATACAAAAATGTGCAAAAAAGTGTAAGAAAAGTGTTTGTAAATATAATTCACTAATCCTTGATTCATATACACAATTTTGCTACAATATGTAGCAAAAAATTTTTTTAGTATTTTTATAACATGTGTGTGTATTAAAAAAGGAGTGAAGTATGAAAACAAATAGCATTCAAGGAACATCTTTTAACGGAGTAAAGCTGGTAGGTACAATGCCTAAATTACAGCAAAGGAAAGCCAATAAATTATTGACTAAAATTCAAAACCTTCCGGGATATGATTTGACAGATAAGAACGGAATAACTTTTTTAATTTCTTCACAAAAAGTAAAATCTATATTTCCGAGAAGAATTTTTACAGTATCTTTGTTAAAGGATAAGAAAACGGATGTTGCTAAATTACTATATTTAGGATATGCAACTTGTTCCGGAAAAAGTTCAAAGTTATTAAAATACGTAACAGGTATAATAGAAGAAACGCAAAGAACTACAGATAAGGTTGAAAAAATAAATACCCAAAATCACGCTATAAAATCAATGCTTGACGAGTTAAAACCGGAAAATACCGTAATTATGTGGGGTGATAAAACTCTGAATAACAAGGCTTGCGTATTCATGTATTATGACAAACAGAAAAAATGTGCAAACCGTATTACTCAAGAAAATATAGGTATCAGCACTCCTGTGCTTAAACACGAAGAATTCGCCAATGGTTTTGAGTGTGATGAAGCAAATAAAATCTTATACTGGAAAAATAAACTTCGCTCAGAAACATACAGTTTTTCGGGAATACACACTATAGATGACTTTTACCCAAATGGTAACATACGCACACATAAAGAGTATAATGGAGGTGACTGGGAAGAAATAACATATGACGAACTGGGCAGAATGAAAACTCTCCATAAGGAAGAGTTTGGAATATATATCACAGATGAAAAATATAACCCTGAAACAGGTGAAATCATTGAGAACAATAATGTAACGCTATAAATAATATTTTTACAATAATTTTGAGATTATTTTGTAAATAATTTGAAATAATCAGTGAGTAGGGTAGACTTCAATCTACCGAAATAAAGGTA
The DNA here is from genome assembly GCA_024408765.1 of bacterium. Classification (GTDB taxonomy): domain Bacteria; phylum Cyanobacteriota; class Vampirovibrionia; order Gastranaerophilales; family Gastranaerophilaceae; genus CAG-196. The sequence goes on from JAKSUR010000052.1 coordinate 1,473, forward strand.
TAATTTCGGTATGCTAAAGCATACCCTACTTTCTGTGCATAATCAATGAACTGATTTAAAACATCAAGGTAAAACAGAAATTTTATTTATTAATTTCAAAAGACTCTAAAAAGCGTCTTAAATCATCATTAAAATTATGGTCATATGCTTCGTATCTATGAGGATCGCCTTTAAGGCCATTATAACCTTCGCACTCAATACGATACAACTTTTCATGGGTGTTTACATCAAAATAATTTTCCACTGTATCTAATTCTCGTTTAATTCGAGGATGTTTCTTGAAATACATATTTTTAAATTTTTGTAATGGATTAAGCGTACTATTTTCCCTTGCGGTACCCAGATGCTCCATAATAAAACTAATTATACCTGATTTCTTTCTTCTTAAAAAAATGTTAACATCATTTTCTTCAGTGTATTTTATCATATTAACATTACTTTTGATTGCTTTACATATTTCTGTAACTTCACCATCCTTAAATCCTTTTATTTTTAAAGATTTAATACCGTGAAAAGATGTTGAATAACTGCTATTATTAATTTCCATACTACACTTACACTTTCTTTTTGTTTTTCTACACTTTACATAGATATTAAAACATCTAACAATCTAAAATTGCCTTTTTATATTTTTTTATTAACTTTTGTAAAGTTATATTATTTAGTTTGTATTTCGTAGATTGGGTAAAACCCATCAATTTCTTAGACTCAAAAGTCCGATTAAAATATAGAGATATTAAATTATAGTTGTAAAATAAAAATTAAAAAATATACAATATCACATCAGTGTCAAGCTATGGCGGAGAGGGAGGGATTCGAACCCTCGGTAGAGTCACCCCTACAACGACTTTCGAGGTCGTCACCTTAAACCGCTCGGACACCTCTCCTTAAACTTTATTATATCGTAAAAATAATTGTTATGTTAATATTTGTTTTTAAATTTTTTCCCAAAGTTCAATCTCATAATCCTTCTGATTTATAACTATTCATGGTATAATGCTTCTAAAACAGGAGAGTTTTATGGCTAAAATTAAAATCGGTATTATTGGACTTGGCACAGTAGGCTCGGGGGTTTATAAAAGTTTGCGTGATTTTAGCGAAATAGAAATAGTTAAAATTGCAGTCAAAAACATAAATAAACCTCGTTCGGCAGATGTACCAAAAGAATTATTAACAGATAATCCGTTTGAAGTTGTCAACAACCCTGAAATAAATGTTATTGTGGAACTTATAGGCGGAGTTGAACCTGCTTGGAGTTATATTGAAACAGCGCTTAAAAACGGTAAACATATTGTTACTGCTAACAAAGAGTTACTTGCTAAAAAAGGAGAAGAACTTTTTAATCTTTCCGAAGAAAACAATTGTGTTGTTTTGTATGAAGCGGCAATAGCAGGCGGCATACCTATTATTATGCCGATTAAAACAATTCTTGCAGGAAATCGTATAAATAAAATTCAAGCAATTTTGAATGGTACAACAAACTATATACTTACAAAAATGGATTCTGACGGAGCTTCTTATGAAGATGTTTTAAAAGAGGCACAAGCAATGGGTTATGCAGAAACAGACCCAACAGGTGACGTCGAAGGTTTTGATGCTGCATATAAGATTACTACTCTTGCAACTATTGCGTTTAATTCAAGAATCAAATTCGAAAATGTATACAGAGAGGGAATAACAAAAGTTCGTGCCAAAGACATGAAAGCAGCAAACGAACTTGGATATAAGATAAAACTCGTAGCCTCAGCTATGATTGACGATGACAACAATGCTGATGTGCGTGTTCATCCAATGCTTGTTCCGCAAAAAACTATGCTTGCTCACACAAATTACGTCACAAATGCCGTTGAAATGAGCGGTCATCCTATCGGAAAAATAGTCTTGTCAGGCCCCGGTGCAGGTGAATTCCCGACAGCAAGTTCCGTAATCGGAGATATTTTAGCCATAGCAAGAGAATTCGGAACTACGGATTATCTTCTTCCCATGATGAGATGTCATCATCATTCGGACGCAAAACCAATAGATATTAATGATACTTATAACAAATATTATTTATCCATAAAAGCACCTAATGCAATCGGTATAATAGCAAAAATCGGCACAATTTGTGCAAACAAGAATATAAGTTTATCAAGCATTCTTCAAAAAGGCGTTTTAGAGGATAACACAGCAGAAATAACTGTTATTACGGAAAAATGTCTTGAAAAAAGTATTAGAGAAGTCGTTTTGGAATTAACCGATTGCACCGTAAATAATGTAATTAGAGTAATGGAATAAAAGAGGTTTAAAATGTACTACAAAGGTTTAATTGATAAATACAAAAAATACTTACCCGTTACGGAAAAAACCGAAATTGTAACCCTGAATGAAGGGAATACACCACTTATAAAAGCTGATAACTTCGCTAAAAAAATAGGTTTGGAATGCAATCTTTATCTGAAATTTGAAGGTTGCAACCCAACAGGAAGTTTTAAAGACCGTGGAATGACTATGGCTGTCACAAAAGCAAAAGAATCAGGTTCAAATGCCATAATCTGCGCTTCAACAGGTAATACTTCAGCTTCAGCAGCAGCTTATGGCGCAAAAGCAGGTTTAAAAACTTATGTTTTGATACCGGACGGCTATATTGCACTGGGAAAACTCTCACAAGCAATGATGTACGGAGCGGAAATTATTGCCATTCAGGGTAATTTTGATGAAGCATTGGAATGTGTACGAGCAATTTCTGACAAATATCCGATTACGCTTGTAAATTCCGTTAACCCATACAGAATTGAAGGTCAAAAAACAGGTGCATTTGAAATTTGTGATTCACTTGGTAAAGCACCCGATTATCATTTTATTCCCGTAGGTAACGCAGGGAATATAACAGCCTACTGGAAAGGTTATAAAGAATATAAACAAGCAGGAATAATAAATAATTTACCTCAGATGATGGGATTTGAGGCAGAAGGAGCTGCCGCAATTGTTCGTGGTGAAAGAATTATGCACCCTGAAACATTGGCAACAGCTATTAGAATCGGCAATCCCGCAAGCTGGGAAAAAGCAGTTGCAGCAAGAGATGAAAGTAACGGAAAAATTGGTTGTGTTAATGACGAAAAAATAGTTGAAGCGTACAAACTTCTTGCATCAACAGAAGGTGTACTATGTGAACCTGCAAGTGCAGCATCAGTTGCAGGATTGATTCAGGCACATTCACAAGGTATTGTTAAACATGAAACTGATATTGTTTGTGTATTGACCGGTAACGGCTTGAAAGATCCCGATAATGCAATTAAGTATTCAAATGCAGATGTCAAAAAGACTTCCTCAAAATTGAATGATGTACTGAAAGCGATGAATCTGTAAACAGCAAAATATGCAAAAAACAATACAAGTTCTATCATAAATCAATCCTCTCTTAATGGAGAGAATTGAAAAAAGTAAGGTGCAAAAAATTGCACCCTACAAACTAAAAGCGATGGAATTGTAGAAACATACACAAAAATAATATATAAAAATATGTTCTGTAATTTTTGTATTTTTTATTTTACATCACCAATTCTTAAAGCAGGATTACCTAACATATAACTATTGTCTTTGCATCCTTTATATACTGCACTCAAAGGTGCTATTTTGTTATTATTTCCAATTTTTGCACCGGATAATAAAACAGCATTTGCACCTATTTGGTTATAGTTTTCTATTTTAACTCCACCTAATATCTGTGAACGTGGCCCAAAAAAGTTACAATCACCTATGGTTACATCATGCCCTATTATTATTTCACCATTAAATAAATTCCCATTGCCAATTTTTATATTATGAGATGCAATAGTTGTTCCAACAAATATATTTCCTTCTCCAATAGTTGCTAAGTTGTTATTATAAGAATTAGGGGTAGCTAAAGTATAAAACTTGACTCCTAGTTGTTTTAAATCATTATATATTTTGCTTCTTAATTCAGGATAACCGGCACCTATAACAACATATTCGTCATCTTGAAAAATATGCTCAGCAACTTCACCCTTATAAAATTTTTGCAAATCAAGATAATTGACAGTATGTCCATAGCCGCCATGTCCTAAAAATCCGGCAAATTCAATATTGTTATCGACTTTTTCAATTTCTTTTAGATTGCAATAACATTCTCTTGCAAAACCGTTGCCACCAACTATATATATTTTTTTCACTAAATTACACCCCCGGAATCAATTACGTAATTTTGTCCTGAGATAAATTTAGCTTTATCGGATAATAAATAAACTATCATATTAGCAACATCTGAAACTTCACCCCAACCGAAAGGATATTCGTTTGTGTTTATTTTATTCTGATCTAAATCTTTGATATCTGGATTTAATGTCATTGGAGTTGCAATCATTGACGGAAGAACACAATTTATTCTTATCCCTTGAGATGCTACTTCTCTTGCTATTGCTTTCATTGAAGATGATAATGCTGCTTTTGCACCTGAATAAGATAAGTGTCCCTTATCACATTTAATTGCAGCAATAGATGAAATTGCAACAATGGATGTCCCTTTTCCAACATTGTTTCTTCTATCAATAAAACCTTTAGTTAAAAATACAGGGGCAAAATAATTTATATCAAACATTTTTTTTGTATATTTAAAATCCAATGATTGTAAAGGAGAAACATTTGAAATTCCGGCACAATATGCCATTCCGGAAAATTTACCATATTTATTTTTTAATTCCTTCACATATTGTGGTAAGTTTTCAATATCTTCAGTTAAATCCTTGATTTCCAAATGCATATTTTCGGGATATTTGCATTTTGCTTTCATTGCATTTAATCGTTCTTCGTTTCTTGCAATACCAACAACTGTCGCTCCAAGTTCATTCAGAAGAAGGGCAGTTCCTTCTCCCAAACCTGAACTTGCACCTGTTACAAGAAAGATTTGTTCTTTATTGAAACTAATCATCAATATTATCTCCTGCCAAAGATATTAAATCGGAAACCGTTTTAACTTCTTCTAATTTTTGTAATGTTATTTTTACTCCGAAATTTTTATCAAAAAATGCCATTACAGCCATTTTTGACAAAGAATCCCATTCCTCATATTCATCCAGTAAATCACTTTCATTACAAGCTTCTTCTCTTTGCAATACATCTTCTAATTCAACTAAAAATTCTTCTTTTTTCATTTTTTCTCCTTTTTAACCTTCCAGCTTCTTTATCCAATACTCTAAATATTCTTCCTTTGAAACATAATCAGCAGGTTTTTTATAGTTTTTTACTCCTGATAAGTATATATTCTTATCTATTTCCAAATAACCTGAAACAACCGCTAAACCGTTACCAAAACCTGAACAAATAAATTTTTTCTTTGAATCCATTTTGTTTGTGTACAAATAAGTCAAATTTGTTGGAATTGAACACATTGTGTTGTTCCCATAATTTTCAAAGGCATCATAAGGGACTTTATCCAAAGAAAAACCTGCACTTTGCCCAACTGCTTGAACTATTTGTTTATTTGCTTGGTGTAACATTAATTTATCTATATCTTGCTCTGTAACCTTAGCAAATTCCATTAGTTTTTTAATAGATTCAGGAACTTTATTAATAGTAAAATCAAATACAGCTAAACCATCCATATATCCCGAAAATAATGTTGTTTCGTGTCCGGCTTTTGTTTTAATTGGCTTTAATAGTTTTTTGTTAAAATCATTATCAATATTTTTTATATTTAAAGGTAGGCGAGTGCCTCCTGCCGGAGTCATAATTGCCTCAAATCCATCACTAAATGTTGATATATCAAAGTAAGAATTCCACTCGGATTCATTAAATTCTAAAAGAGTCGCACATCCTCCATCTCCGAATACAGGTGCTGAAATCCTATTTGATAAATCCATATCGGCAGAAGTTGTATCACCAACCAATAATAGAATTCTTTTACAAGATTTAGACTCTATCATTGAACTTGCAGTCCATAATCCGTACATCCAGCCGGGACAACCATGATGAATATCTAAAACACTACACTTCGAGGACAAACCAAGCTTATTGTGAATATAAAATGATGTTGCGGGCTGTTTAAAATCAGGTCTTTGATTAACATAAACTAATGAATCAATAGAATTTATATCAATATTCATGTCCTGAATTAATTGTTTTGCCGCCTGAATAGCTAAATCTGATGCGGTTGTATCATCTTCAACAACACGTCTTTTATAAAAACCGACCATTTTTCTCATGCGGTCTATTTTTTTTATACTATTATCATAATATTCAGCTTCATCATAAATATTGATTTCTTTTTGAGGAACAACAACACTTATTCCTTTTATTTTTACATGTTTAAACTGTGATATCATATAACCACCACTTTCTAATAATCCCTCTATTAAATCTTTAAATGAGTACCATTTTAATTTTCCTATTAGCGATGCTAATGCCTACAAACGTCCTTTGTTTTTCATAATACGACATCAAAATGCATAGTCAAACATGCGGTTTGTAAATTTATGCTTTTACAAGTTGTTAAATTGTGTTTTTTATTAATTTATAATTTTAATAAAAAGGAGGAGTGAATGGATATAATAAAGAAAAATTTTGGCGAATGTTTAAAAAATATCCGTAAAATTAGAAATTATACACAAGAACAACTCTCTGAAAAAATTGGCATAAATCTTCGGCAATTATCCAGAATTGAAGCAGGTGACAGCTTCATCACATCCGAAACCCTCTACAAGATATGTACCATACTTAAAGTCTCGCCATGGGAACTTTTCAATTTTGATATTCAAGATAATTATTTAATGACAGGGACGGGGAATGTGGTGTATTTAAATGCCATAAAAACAGGTAGCACCAGACATCTTGTCAGCAAGCAAATTGCTGAAAGTACATTAAAACAACAAAATAATGAAGAAGCAGATTTTGATACCAAAATGCTCAATATGTCAAAATCTTTGAGTAAAGAAATTATTGTAGACGAGATTAGAGATGGCGTTTATTGCAATACAAAAAAGTATTATCCAAACGGTGAAATCAAAACAGAAAATAAAAATATAGATAATGATTATGAAAAGCTAAAAAATAAAATTGACAAAATATCTAAAGATCGAGACAAAATTGCTTTTATAAATCTTGCAATCGATGCAATTACAAGCAGGTCAGCATTGGATGAGCTTAAAATTTTTATTAGAGGTATTGAATTAATCCAAAATAATATATAAAAAATTTTTGCCTTTTTTACAAAATTTGCATTCTCAACAGAAAATACTTATTTATTTCTTGCAATATTCTTTGTATAATACATTATAAAAGATAGCTTAAATATTTGAGGATAATATGCTCAGAGAAGAATTTTTAAATGTAAAAAGAATTGTTATAAAGCTCGGAACAAATGTTTTGAGAAATGAAGAAGGTGAAGTTGCACTTTCTCGGATATATTCGTTTATTGAAGATATTTCCAAGCTTGTAAAATCAGGGAAAGAAGTTATTGTAGTAACATCCGGTGCCGTTGGTTTAGGTAAAAAGAAATTGAATCTCGAAACAACCAACGAAGATGGTGTAAAACAAGCTTGTGCCGCAGTAGGTCAAAGCCGTTTGATGTCGTTTTATGAGAATGGTTTTGGAGTTTTTGATATTCCGATTGCACAAATTTTACTTACGGAAGATGATTTTTCACTTCGTCACAGATATTTGAGCCTTAGGACGACTCTTAATAAACTGCTTGAATTTGGAGTTGTACCGATTATCAACCAAAACGATACGGTATCAACCATTGAATTGCACGATATACTTGCCGGCATGAAAGTTTCTTTTTCCGATAATGACAAGCTTTCTGCACTGGTTTCAAGTGAATTGGATGCTGATTTATTAATTTTGCTTTCAGACATTAACGGTCTTTATACCTCTAATCCAAAAGAAAACTCAGATGCTGAATTTATCAGTGAAGTTACAGAAGTGACTGATGAAATTCTTGCACTCGGAACAGATCCGTCAGAAGGCGGAAGAGGCGGTATGAAAACAAAACTTGAAGCCGCAAAACTTGTTACAAGATTTGGCGGAAAAGTTTTAATCGCAAACGGCAAAATTCCTTATGTTATAAGTAAAATATTTAGCGGAGAAAATTTGGGGACAATGTTTATCCCGACAAATGAAAACCTTTCCGGTAAAAAACGCTGGATAGGTTATGCCACAAATGTTTTGGGGAAAATTATTGTTAATTCAGGTGCAAAAGATGCTATATTAAATCAATCTAAAAGCCTTTTACCGATTGGAATTGTTGATATTATAAATGATTTTAAACAAGGGGAAGTGGTTTCAATTTGTGATGAAGAAGGGAAAGAATTTGCCAGAGGAATGGTGAATTATGATTCTGAAGAATGCAGGCGAATATCCGGCTCTCATTCTGATAATATATTAGACGCACTGGGTTACAAAAACTATGATGCCGTAATTACAAGGGACAATATAACCCATCTGTAATTTTAAAACCTTGATTTTCCTATTAAAAAAAGTAAAATAAATATATGCTTAAAAAGTTTTTAATCATTTTATTACTTATAACATTTTTATATACCCCTGTGTTTGCTGAAGCAGGCAGAATTCAAATGCCACAACAGGAAGAATATGATGTTTTTGCTGATGACGAAAACGAATCACCGGAATTTGAATATCCTTCATCAGAAACATTAAATGCTTCAACAAAACCGAATAAAGATTACGCTAGCATATACAACAATCTTAAACCTGCTGATTTTGCTTATATGCACGATATTGACCCCGACCAATATTATGACATAAAAGATACTACTTGGGCACCTTATCCGCTTTTAAGATTAAATTCATATATTTATTTTAAAAATATTGCAATTGAACCGGGGTATTATTTAATTACACCCAGAGAGCACAAGGGCAATTGGTATATGCTTTTTAAACAAAACGGAAAAGTATCTTACATTATTCCCGTTTATGAAAGAGAAATTGTACCTGAAACATTTTACGAAACACATTTAGCAAAACCAAAACTTACACCTTCTCAAAAAATGCACATGGGATTTTTAAGTTTTCTCGGTAAATTTGACAGTTCAAAACGGCGTGACCCGATACAATCATATATGGAAATTAACGACCTTGAAAATTACTTTGTATCAATAGTAATTTATTATGGTGCACATAAATATTCCACCGTTTTTCGTACAATTAAACTGTAAATATTCTTAAAAATTGGTATAATTATTATTATGAATTTTAATATTGGTAAAATTATATTTGGATTAATAAATCCTCATCTTTTTCTTAAACAAATTGGTGAACAAAATAAAACTGAAAATTTTAACACACAATTTGCTCAAACCACAAATTTGAACAATCAAGTTAATACACAAAATATAACTACAAACAATCTCGTCCAAAATCATCCTACTCCTGCATTAAACAATCAAGTATCTGCTCAAAATATTAACAATAAACCTGCGATTCAAAAAAATGAAATAGTTAATTCTGATTCTTCAAATAGAAATACCAGATCAGACAATATTAAACATAATATTGAAAATCTC
>JAKSUR010000053.1 GCA_024408765.1 bacterium
TTTCAATAAGCGGAAATTTTAACTTTGCTTAAAAGAGGAAATTTCTATTTTGCTCCTACAAACTAGGACAAAGGATTGACTTTTTTAATTTAATCTTGTACAATGTCGAAAATAAGCATCCGAGGTTTTTATGAAGATTATGCCAATAATAGCAAACCCTGGCTATAGTGCCTTGTGTATAAATAATAAACGTAAATTCGATAGATACGCTGGTAGCCCTTTACATTCCAACGATCAAATATCTTTTAAAAGTGGTACAACCATTGTTGGAGGGTTTTTGACCGGTGTGGTTGCCACAATTGCAATATCAACCGTTGCACCTTTAGCGATATTAGGTGCAGGTGCAGTTGCTATTGGAGGTGCTGTAATTGGCAGTAAAATTAATAATGATAACGATAACGAAGATGAAGTTTTATAAAAGCAATTTTCAAACATTACTAAAATTTTTGATAAAAAGAGAATTCGTTTTTTAAACAAATTCTCTTTTTATTTTAGATTATCAGCTTTAAAATTATTAAACTGTCATAAATTCGCTCATTTGAGCAGCTAAAATATCACTGTTATTCTTTGCAGCTTCTGAGTTTTCACCGGTTGCTTCCACATAACATTTAACAAGGGGTTCTGTCCCTGATTTTCTCAACAATACACTTGAACCGTCTGTCAAAATAAATTTATAACCGTCCCCGCCTTTTCTTTGTGCTTCCATTCTTGCTCTTAATTCAGCTGTTTTTTCGGCATCTATTTCATGAGAAGAACCAATCTTTGTTTTACCATTCATCGCATCATTATACATATTTTCAACTTTTGCCATTACTATATCCATTTTTTCAGGATTTTCTTTATATTTTTTTGAAAAATTATTTATTGAAAAAGCTACACCCAATTCTTCTTTTACATTTTTCAAAATCTCAGAAATTGGCTTTCCTTCTGCTGCAACCAAATCCATCATAAGTGAAATAGCAATAATACCGTCCTTTTCAGGAATATGGTCATTAACTGTCAGTCCACCGGATTCTTCACCTGCTACTAATATATCTTCACCGTTTCTTCTCAATTCTTCAATTTCTTCTGCTATATATTTAAAGCCAACCGGAGTTTCAAATTTCTTTAAACCATAAATATCAGCCAGTCTGTCTAACTGCATAGAAGTTGCTTGTGAACGAATTACCGCACCTGTTCTACCTTTATTCTTGGCCAAGTGATATCCGGTTAAAAGAATAACATCATTGGCATTAATAAAATTACCTTTTTCATCTACAACACCAAATCTGTCAGCATCACCGTCATTCGCAAGACCGATTTTAAGTTTATCATCCGATAAAGCCAGCCGACTCTTTAATTCGCCAAGATTAGCATCTGTCGGATTCGGGCCCTCTTGACCTTTTGATTCTACATTAATAAAATTTATTCCTTTTTCTTGTAACAAGCGAGGTACTGTATATGTACCCGTTCCTTGAAGACCGTCATAGTATACTACCAAACCGGATTCTTTAATTTTATCCCAATTTATTAAACCATTTCTGTCAAGTTCTTCTACATACATATTGAATGGATCTAATCCTAAGACTGTTGTATTTGGAGAAACATCCTCCGTCATACCACACCCTTTCATAAAATCCTTCATTTGTCCTGCAATTTCACTTGTAACAGTTGCCGGTGCTATTGCACCATTGTTAGTTACAACATTATATCCCCCATCTGCCCAAGGGTTGTGGCTCGCTGTCATAAGCACACCTAAATCAGCATTTAATTCTCTTGTCGCAAGTGCTAACAGTGGTGTTGGAACAGGATCTTTTATTTCAATAACATTACTTCCCTGTTTTAAAATTGTATCTTTAATAAGTGGCAATGATTCACGAGACGCTCTTCTCGTATCACCACCAATCAAAACATAAGAAGAGGTTTTTCTTTGATCAGATGCGTGCATTTGTGCCGTGCGTGCTACACCAATTGAAATTAATTTCACAATATCAGGTGTAAAGTTTTCACTCAGGTATGGTGCTCTGTGACCAGATGTTGAGGTTGATAAACTTTTACCTACTTCTAATGCTTTTTCTACTGTAACATTGAGTTTAACAGGTTGAAATCTACCGCTAAAACTGATTGAATCAGTTTCCAAAGAAGTTGCAACAGGAATTGAACTGTAATTTGAAGATTTCTTTGAAATACCGATTTTGGGCATAAAACTAATGCTATTAATTGAGTTGATGTGCATATATATACCTCCTCACACACATAAATATACTGCTATATATCCACCAGCATACACTAATGATATAGCATAAAAATTAAAAAGCAATATGAATAGTAATAAATTGTAATAATGACTTTTTGGTGGATTCAAGAAACAATCACAACGCCCATAATTTGAAAATCTATTTGTTATAATATAATTAATGCTTTTCGTAATTTTATTATTAATTTAATCTGTAATATATACCATTTATTCTTAAATTTGAAATTTGATGATTTTTACAAATTGTAAATATTTTATTTATTTTCAAGCAAAAAAACTTTTTATTAGTTTTAATTTGTGTATAATAAAACAAGGAAAAAGGTTTATTTATGTTACAAAATATTACCAATATAGATAAAACAACTACAAGCAATACACAATATATATCTAAACCATCAGAAGCTTCTGATGTGATTGAAAATTATTTGTTTAATATTTTTGAAAAAGAACTGAATGAAAAAAATTCAGTTCTTTTATCATATAAACCGATTGCAATTAAAAAGATTTCGGCATATATCACTGGCAGAATAAACATGCCGGCATCTATAGGTATTTCAGGCGAAACAGCAAGCGGTAAATCTACTATAACGAAAGACTTGATAGAAACTATTAAGTCCTTCGGAACAGAGTTTGGGATACCAAATATAATAAAAAGAGTTAATACGGATGATTATTATTATGACCGTTCTGACATCGTAAAAAAGGCAGGAAGTTTTTCATAATCTGCGAAAAATTATGATTTAGACAGTCCCGATGCATTAGAATTAGAGTTGATGAGTAAACATATAACGGAACTTTTATCAGGAAAAGCAACTTATCTTCCGAAGTATGATATGAGCGGTACAGCAATAAGACACGATAATTATACTTATGCAAAACCGTCTAAAATAATTATCTCAGAAGGATTATTTACCCTTACACCTAAGGTTAGAGATGCGTTCAATTTTAAGATTTATGTTGATATTCCTGAAAACATAAAGCGTGACAGATTCTTTATAAGAGCGAAAGAAAGAGATTTGGGAGATTCTGCGGAAATTATATATGCTAATGCAAACAAAAAGGCTGAATTTTATATACGCCCTTGCAAAGATATTGCGGATATTGTTTTATCAGGTTATGCAGATCGCATTAATTACAAAAATTTCTTAAATAAAATAATAGGACTCATTCAAGAAATTTATTACGCAGAGTATTAATTATATTGTGCTTTTTTAGATTACATTATTCAGTCTGAATTTTAAAGAATTTTAGTATTAATTGCCGTTGCTTATTTAAATCATAAAAGAAAACTTTTTACACTGTTTAAATTATTCATATAAGAATAATTTTGGGTTATAATTTTTATCATGAAAAGATTATTATTGTTACTGATTATGTTTTTGTTAGCTCAGCCCGTAAATGCATTTGGCTGGTGTTCACCTGAAAAAGCCGTTAAAAGCGTAATAAATTCTCAGATAAAATATGCTAATAAAGGAAATGTTGATAAGTTTTTAAAAACTTATGATTCTGATTATGTTGATTCTGACGGATTTGATTTGAATACATATTCTAAGCTTGTCAAAGAGGTTTGGGCGTCATATAAAAATTTAAAATATGCAATTAAAATTAATGGTATTGAAATTGATGGCGATAAGGCTGTCGTGAGTGTTACAGAATATACAAATGCGCAAATGGAAGCTGTTTCAAAAAATTACACCGGTGAGTTGAAGAGTGAATCTGACAAAATCAGTTATCTGAAAAAAGTTAACGGTAAGTGGAAAGTGTATTCCGACGAAATAAAAGATGAAACAACTACTATGTTATATGGCGAAGCAAAAAATCTTGATGTCAAATTGGTTGTACCCTTGGAAATTGAACCAAACACTGAGTATTGTACTTCATTAGAATTTAAAGCACCTAAAAATATGCTTGCAATAGCATCTATTACTTCCGATAAAGTGGAATATCCCCAAAAGCAGTCGAAAGAAGTTTTTAGAGCAATGCCCGAAGATAATATTTTGGAAAGATTATTTACTTCAAATATGGATGATAAGAATGAATATGTTGTTGCCTCAATAGGATTAACACAAACCGATGTGAGCGATTTAAGCATAAAAATGAGTCTTACAGGTTTTGGTTATGTTGTTAGAAGGGTAAATGTAGTTCCAGAAAAGCGTAAAGAGATTACAAATGAACAAAATTAATAAATTAATTTATTTTATAATTTCTGCTATATTTTTTGTGATTTTTGATTTGTATTTTTCAAATTCATTAGTTAATTCAAGGATAAACATTGCTGATAACAAATTTTTAAGCCTGATGAACGTACAAAATACAGGTGCCGCATTTAGTTTGTTGGAAAATGCTCCGCTTTTATTGATATTGTTTGCAGTTTTAGCAATAATAATTATTATAGTTTATGGAGTAAAAAATATTGAGAAGTTTTCATTATTTGCTTGTTTTTGGACAGGAATGCTTATCGCCGGAATAGGTTGTAATCTTTATGAAAGGTTAATTTTCGGATATGTAAGAGATTATTTTAATTTAGAATTCATAGATTTTCCTATTTTTAACATTTCGGATATATTAATAAATGTTGGCGTATTTGCTTTAATTGTTATAATTATTAAAAATAAATATTTAAAAAAATAGTATGAAATTTATTGCGGATGAACAGTGTGAAGGATTAAGAGCAGACAGTTGTATTTCAGATATAATGTCTGATTTATCACGTTCAAAAATTCAAAAACTTATCAAAGAAGGTTTTGTACTCATAAATGGAAAAATAATTAAGCCCTCTTCTGTAATTAAAGAAAATGATATCATTACAATTGATGATATAACTACGAAAATTAATATTGAGCCTGAAAATATTTTGTTGAATGTTGTTTGGGAAGATGAAAATATGGCTGTAATAAATAAACCTTCAGGAATGTTAACTCATCCTACGACACAAGAAAATAAGGGAACATTAGTAAATGCACTTTTATATAAATATGGTGAAAATTTATCTGATATAAATGGTGAATTTAGACGTGGTATCGTTCACAGGCTTGATAGAAATACATCCGGATTAATTATGATTGCAAAAAACAATAAAACACATGAATTTCTGGTTAATGAAATGAAATCAAAGAATTTTATAAAAAAATATCTGGCTGTTGTAAAAGGAGTTATAGAGAAAGATGAATTTGAGATAAATACGCCTATCGGCAGACACCCTACACAACCTTTCAAACAAGCTATAAGAGAGGACGGAAAAGAAAGTTTATCAATAGTTAAAGTGCTAAAAAGATTTAAAAATGCGACTTTGGCAGAAGTTACACTTATTACGGGAAGAACTCATCAAATAAGAGTTCACCTTTCATCAATCGGACATCCTGTTTATAATGATACGCTTTATGGTTTTGGGAAAATGAAAATAAAAACGGATGAACAAGTTTTGGAATCTTATAAACTGGAATTTACAAAACCTTTTACAAATGAAAGGATACAGCTTGAAATTCCACCTGATGAAAAGATAAAAAAGGTTTTGTCTGCTCTATAAAATTATGGTTGTTTCTTAAAAATACGATATAGCACCGCTTGAAGAAGTATTTATTGATTGCATGCCACCTGATAAGAATGAGTTATACTGATTTTGCATTTGTGAAATCAACAAGTCCATAGATTGGAATTTATTTTCCAAGCGAGCTCTATATGCTTCTATTGAAGCGTTTGCTTTTTTAATTTTTTCATTAATATCACTAATCTTTTGTTGATATGATTTTTCGGCATTAGAGAAGTAACCTGTGCCTGTTGCAAGTGCATTTGATACTATTCCGTCAATTTGAAGCAGAATACCGGGTGTAGCATCAGTTCCTACTAACATGTTTTTAACAGCTTCTGCATCTTTGCTATAACCTTCCAAGAATTTATCCGCATCGAAATATAAGAATTGAACATTTGTAGCAGAAGTACTGCCGGCATTCGCAGCATTTGCTCCGCTTGTTGAAATTCCCAAGCTTGAAAGGTTTGTAAATGTTGTACCGCTACCAAAACTGTTTGTCAAAAGATTTCTGATTTGTTGTTTAATGAATTTCAACGTGTTTTGATCACTTAAAGCTCCTGTTGAAGACAATTCCTTATCTAAGTTTTCAACCAGCTCATTATACGAATCAACAAATTCATTCATTGCTTCTGATACTGCTTCTTTATCTTGTTCAACTTGAACAACTACTTCTTCACCTGCTGTTGCATTTTTAAGGTTTAATGTAAGACCTTGAATTCTTGAAACATCACTTGAAATAACATTAGAGGATGACGAAAAACTTGTTCCGTTAATTGTAAACTGAGCATTTTTTCCGATTTCTTGCGAATCTCTAAGGATTCTCGTAGATGTAACTTCATTGCTAGCATTCCATTCCGATTGAGTTAAACCTATAATATCAGTAAAGTTAGATGTTCCTGCTTCAATATTGACCATTGCGGCACCGGTTGTTCTGGAAGCAATTACAAGTTTTCCGTCAACCGAATCCCAATATGCACTTGCGTTTGACTTATCAGAAGAATTGATTTGAGCTACTATATTTTGAATTGTGGTATCACTTGTAATATTAAATTCGGCATCACCAACGATAAATGTACCTTCTCTAACAGTGCCGTTTCTAAATATACCTGCTGTGGTTATTTTTGATGAAGCATTAACTTTATAAAGTTCTCTGGCGCTTATTATATCACCGTTCTCATTCTCTGAGAATCCGCAGATAGAAGATATATTTGAACTATCACTGGATGAACCGACTTGAACATCAACACCTTCTGTTGTTGAGTAAAATCTCAGTTTGCCATCCTGAAAATCTATGTTAATATCAGAAAATTCATTATGAATTTTTGTTTGTAAAGCGTTAAAATCTTCGGTATTGTCAATCATAACAACGCCTTTTTGACCGTTTCTATATATAGAAAGCGAGCCTGATGTAATATTCAAAAGTCCGATTTGAGTGTTTCCGTCCGCATAATTAGCAACAGATAATGTTCTATCTTCAATAATAGTAACTGTTTGTGTAACAGGAGCAGAACTTGCGGCAAATCCGCCAAGATCTTCATTGTATATCAATCCTAAATTGGTAAGTAAATTTGATGTTGAATTTGCGGTATCAATTGAGAAGGCTGTATTACCTGTTTCAAGTCGAATCACACCGTCTTGAAGAGTTGCAGTAACTCCTATTCTTTCAAATTTTTCCAGTAAAGAACCGAATGTTTCATATTCCGTAATATTAATTTGGCTGTGATTTCCGTCAACGTATACTTCCAGAGTTCCTGCGGATACAGAACCTTCCGTATCATAATCAGAAACCATTGTTGCAAGACTGGCAATTGCGGTAGTAGTTACAAGCTCAGTTGTTTGTTGATAATGTTCATATTTATATAATGTTGATTTATCGTTGTTAAACAACTTATCTACAACATTTGAAGCATTAGGTGCTGATGATGTTTCGAGGTAAGAATCACCCGAACCAATAAGTTTAAGTGTTGATTGAGTACCGTTTGTATCAAATACAGCATTAATACCGTAAGTTGAAAGTGTGTTAATAAAGTTATCGATTGAAATGTTTGTTGAATTCAAGTTTAATGTGTGTTTTATTCCGTTTTGATATACATAATATTCGCCTGTCGTAATATTAAGCTCATTATTTTCGTCATCTCTAAGTTCTGATAATAAAGTTTCTCTTGTAGCGGCAACGTATGCTGTATGGTAAATATCCGTGGATTGTTCTTCTCCAGTATAAACTCCCGGCTGTTCCCAAGCAGAAGTATCAAGTCCCAAAAGTGAAATTACATTTGAAGCTTGTGACGGAATATTAAAATTCTCTAACGTATGAGTACCGTCATTTCTTACAATAAGTTGACCGTTTTCAACGTATGAATTAAATCCGTAATATGATATAGCGCTCATAAAATCGCCAACCGTAGCATTTTCATCAAGTGCAAGAATTATATCTTCATCATGTGAAATGGTCGTACCGTCCAAATTGCTTGCGACAACAAATTTACCTGCTTTAAATGTACCTTGATCAATGTCTTTAAGATGAGTTTCGCTTGTCATATTTGATGTTTCAACTGTTGTAACATCAACAGGATTAGCAATGTAAATATTTCCGAAAGACCAGTCTGCAAATACATTGTCAACTATTGAAGAATATCCCGCTTCACCGTTGCCGGTTTCAAGATAAGTGTTATCGTTTGATGTATTTAGGATAATTTGTCCGTTAGAACGAATAGTTCCGGTAATACCGTATGCTGATAAATCGGCAAAGAAATCTTCGACTGTTGTTTCACTTGAAACTATGCCTTCATAATGGATTCCTTCGGCAACAATTCTGTATTTCCCCTCTGTAACACCCATTGAATTGCCATCAGAATCTTTTAAATTTACAAGTTTTGTACTTAATTTAATAGTTTCATTATCATTTGTAGTATATTCAAGCTTTTCAGACTCCGAATTTTTAATTTTTGACCAGTCTGTTACGCCAAGTTTTGTTAAAAGATTTGTCGCACCGGAGGCGCTACGTTCTTGAAGATAGCTGTCACCTGTACCTGTAAATGTTATGTGTCCTGAATTTCCCGAACCATAATCCATTTGAATATTATAATTACTTAACAAATTAGCCAACTCATCTAATGTTGAATTATTGTTTATGGATATTGTACTGCTGATACCGTTTTTAATAACATTGATTGTACCTGAGCTTATATTCAGCGAGTTTCCTTCGCTGTCTTTTAAATCTTTAAGCTTTGTTTCACCAAGCGTATTTTCAGTTGTTGTATAGGTCGAACCGAGAATATTTAATTTATTTAGAATATGATTATCGTCCGATTCAATATAATTACCGTTTGATTGGATATTAAATATACCGTTAACCAATGATACATTAAATCCTTTTCCGTTCATATTCTCTACAAATTCACCGAATGTAGTGCTTGAAGTAATAGTTACTCTATCACCATCACCGAGTGTTATATAATTTGTTCCTGTTACGCCAAGCGTACCGAAAGTATCACTTCCTATAATGCTTTGATAAGTTATAGCAGTATGTTCTTCTTCTATTTCATTTTCAGTTATATGATAAGTAAAGTGATTACCGACATTAATATTTCCTAAAATACTTGCAAGTTCGGGACTCATATTTACAACATAATGTTCATCCGTATCACTGCCGATTGTAAATATACCTGTATCTTCATTATAACTTGCGGATATATGTATATCGTTAGTTATAATGTTTGCTAAATCTTCCATTGTATTTGTGTTATTTATATAAAATACCCCTTCGTCGGTTTCTATATATGTACTGTGATCCAACCCCAATTGCTCCAGAGTTGTTTCATTTGTTGCAGTTCTTGTTGTAGTTGTATAAGAGCCTTCTTGAATGTCAACACTGTATGAACTGCCATATCCGACTTCCAGACCAAGAGCAGCTGCAAGGTTTGAAGACATACCTGTGATATAATGACCTTCTGTTGCACTCAAACAGATACGCCCCTGTGAATCGACTCCAAGCGTATAGTTAGCGCCCAATGCCTCGTTAATATCGCCGATTGTATCTGTTGGGTGGACTGTTATTGTATTGCTATCAGTTTCTATTGTAGCGGAGTTTCCTACCATATTAAGTTGTTCAAGCGTTGTATTTTCATTAACAACATGCGATGTGATAGAAACTTGATGATTTATACCTTCACCTATGTTAAGATGAAGTGCATTCGCTAATTCAGAAGAAATATCCGTAACAGCCCAATTAGTACCATGGTTTATAGTAAAGATACCATTATTGAGAGATGTGCTGCAACCTTCTATGTCATCTATTTTATCCATCAGTGTTTGAATAGTATCATTTCCTGTAACTTGGATATGTTTGGCATTATCACCAACTCCGTCACCTGTTGCAAAATCAATATAATAATTTGTATAAGCACTTAATCCAAGTTCAGAAAGATGTGTGGATTCTTCAATAGGATCAAAAACCGAATTATACGAATCATCCTCCCCTGCACCTATACCGAGTATATTGGCTAACTCCAAGTCAATTGATTGAATCCAAGTATTAGAACTGCCACCAATTTCCAAACGATGGTTATTGTTATCAAAAGTAATCGGTATACCTTGGAGTTTGTTTATTAAGCTTGTAATTGTATCCTCAGGATTAATCGCAACATTGACATAAGAACTTCCGTTAAAATATG
>JAKSUR010000054.1 GCA_024408765.1 bacterium
ATACTCTATATTTAATTTTTGTTTCTTGTATATATATAAAGTATTTACATTATAAAAAATTGCTTTTTTAAAAAACAAATGTAAAGAAATTGTTACAAACCCAACTAAAACATTGATATTGTTGATTTTCCAATATCTCTACGATATGTCATTCCTTTAAAATTAATATTTTCTATTTCATCATAAGCACGATTAACGGCGGAAGAAATTGTTCTTCCGATTGCGGTAACTGTTAATACAGCACCGTTTTTAGCTTCATATTCAAGATATTTATTTTTAATAACATTATTGGAATATATAACATTTACATTATCATCAAGACAATCATCAATTGTTATAACATTTTCAGAATTGTCAGAATTTTTACAATTTAGTACAACAGATGCTGAATGCATATTCTTTAGCGGAATATCATTAATTTCATCACTAAATGAGCCTATAACACAAGCTTCAAATAAATCATAGAGATTGCCTTCTATTAAATCCAAAACCGAACCGCAATCCGCATCTTGCATAAACGGTGTAAATCCGAGAATCTTAAACGCTCCTTCTTCCGTAATTATACCATTTATACCAAGTATGCCTAAATACGCTGTTCCTGTACTTTCAATATATTCTAAGAGAGGATAAATAATTTCATCTGTCAAGAATTTTTCGTCATCTGATGATATTTTAAAATTTGGTGAGCAAGCGCCCATTCCGCTTGTCAATTGACCGCCTTCTCCTTCCAACGAGTGTTTATAAAGAATAGAAGAGCCTATTGGCAATGCTTTGTAGCCGTCAGTTATTGCATAAAATGCAAAAGGAGTGCCATAGACATAATCCTCAATAATAATTTTATTAAACTTTTCTGCAAAAACGGAATCAATAATAGGTTTAGCAGATTTTGAAGCGGTTATAATAACTGCACTCGAAGGCGCATTAGTTTTTATAACGAATGGTTGATTATAATTTTTAATATAATCATTTGCCATAGATTGTTTTTCAAAAATTCCGAATTTTGGAGTCGGTATTCTTAATTTATACATAAGTTTTTTGGCATAAGCTTTGTCAGCCATTAGTTTTATTGCATTTTTATCAGGTGCAAATATTTCAAGATTGTTATTCGTAAATATTTTTACTATATCAGTATCAAGTGCTTTCATAGAAACGGGAATCGTCAAATCAATGCCGTTTTCCATTACAAATTCCAAGACTTCCTGAACGGAATTCTCTCTTATATCAATGCATGTTGCAAATTCTTTCATTGCATCATTACCGGGAATAACAAATATTTCGCAATATTCGGACATTTTTTTTGCCAGAGCGTATTCTTTTGCTGTATTTCCTATAATTAACACTTTTTTCTTCATAAGATACAGTATAACATAAAATTCAATTCGTGTTACACTAAATATATGTTAAATCAATTTTCACGAACTGAGCTTCTTATTGGCAAAGAAGGTTTAAAAAAGCTTTTTGAATCAAAAGTTATTGTGTTTGGGATTGGCGGTGTCGGAGGCTATATCGTAGAAGCGCTTGCAAGAAGCGGAATTGGCGCTATTGGTTTGGTAGATAATGACAAATTTTCCATAACGAATCTTAACAGACAAATTTATGCCACACAAAATACAATCGGTCAATATAAAGTTGATGTTGCAGAGGAAAGGATTAAGAGTATCAACCCGACTTGTAAAGTAGAAAAATTTAAAAAATTCTTTTCGCCTGAAAATTCTGAACAATTTGATTTTGGTAAATATAACTATATTGTAGATGCTATTGATACGGTATCGGGAAAGATTGAACTTGTAGTGAAAGCAGACAAACTGGGCATACCGATAATTTCTTCAATGGGAACGGGGAATAAAATGCACCCTGAAATGTTTGAAATATCCGATATATATAAAACTTCCGTTTGTCCTCTTGCAAAGGTTATGCGACAAGAGCTAAAAAAAAGGAATATAAAACACCTTAAAGTTGTTTATTCAAAAGAAATTCCCACAAAGCCAAATATATCGCAAGAGAAATCAAAACAAGAAAAAATCATTGGCAGTAATGCATTTTCACCTGCGGTTGCGGGATTAATTATGGCGAGTGAAGTAGTTAATGATATCATAAGCAATTGCAAATCTTAATAATATCTTGACGGGTTAAAATGTTTATTTTACAATCAACCTATCACTTAGTCGAAATTTTCGTGCTGGATTTGACGGCAAGTGACGACGAAACGTCACCGAAATGAGTAAGGGTTTCCGGATATATGACGGGTTCGTTGGATTACAGATAATAATAAAAGGAGAAAAAAATGCCTACAATTAATCAGTTAGTGCGTCAAGAACGTAAAAGACTAACAGACAAAACAAAATCTCCTGCTTTGATGGATTGTCCTCAAAGACGTGGAGTATGCACAAGGGTTTATACAACAACCCCTAAAAAACCAAACTCAGCATTAAGAAAAGTTGCCAGAGTAAGATTAACAAACGGATTTGAAGTTACAACTTATATTCCCGGTATCGGACACAACTTGCAAGAGCACAGTGTTGTTCTTATAAGAGGCGGAAGGGTTAAGGATCTTCCCGGTGTAAGATATCACATTGTGCGTGGTACATTGGATACAGCAGGTGTTGCAAACAGAACACAAAGCCGTTCTAAGTACGGTGCAAAAAGAGATAAGGGAGGTAAGAAATAATGTCAAGAAGATCTAAACCTGCAAGAAGAATTCCTGCAGCAGACCCTATTTATAACAGCGTAGATGTTTCAAAATTCATTAACAGAATTTTAAGACGCGGTAAAAAATCGTTAGCTGAAAGAATTTTCTATTCAACGATAACAAAAGTTGAAGAAAGAACAAACGAAAAGGGCTTGGAAATATTCCAAAAAGCCGTAACGAATGCGACACCATTGTTGGAAGTCAAAGCAAGACGTATCGGTGGTTCAACTTATCAAGTACCGATTGATGTTAAAGCAGACAGAGGTTTTGCACTTGCATCATCATGGATTATTGAGGCTGCAAAGAAAAGAAACGGTAAATCATTTGTAGAAAAACTAACAAATGAAATTATTGATGCTTCAAACGGTTCAGGTGCCGCATGCAAAAAGCGTGAAGATACTCACAAAATGGCAGAGGCAAATAAAGCATTTGCGCACTATAGATATTAATATATTATATTTAATAAAAATACAATATCTCAACTTAAAAACCCTAAAATAAGACAAATGAAAAAGTCGATTTTAGGGTTTTTTGTATGCTGATTATTACAAAAAAACCTTTGCTAAAATTTAAAAATCTGCGTAAAAAATTCATCATTTTTCCTGCATCCTCCAATTGTTAAGCATTTTGAAAAATTGTTACAATTGGCTGAAAAGCAGATAGGAAAGACTCCTCAGGGATGTAATCCCTGAGGATTTAACTGTTAAATCCTTTGCTTGATTAAAGTTTGCCATAAAAATAGCCGTAATATCACATGTAATTGTGTAAGAACTATATTGCAAGGAGAAAATTATGGGTGATTTTACGGTTGGTGATACTGGTATTACAAAAAATAAAGTCCAACAATTTAGCAAAGATGAGTTGCTTAAATTAATCAAAGATGAAAATAACAAGAGACTTGCCGAAAAGATTTTTAATTTTTTTAATACGGATAATGCGCAATATAGTACCGATAAATTAGATATAAAAGAAATAGATGACATGCTGAAAGCTCTTGATGATGCTGCCGGAAAGAATAGTAAATTAAAGAAATGCGAAATTAACGATATTGAAATTAATAAAAATAATGCAAAGGCCTTAATTAAAAATGATACCTTTAAAAACAGAAATGAGTTTATGGAGGCATTAGAGATATTTTTAAAAGCTGTAAATGACTATAACAAAAATAAAAATGTAAAAGAGGTAAAACACGATAAGGAACTTGATCCTGAAAACCCTGATAATGGACTGGTGCTTTACGAAGAAGTTACAGAAAATAGTGGTGTAATAACAAAAACATACACAACTGGTTATAAAGTTGTAACAAAAAAAGATAATAATAATAATAATATTAAAATATTTATAAAATCTAACGGAGAACCGATGAAGGAAGTTAGATATACAAATGATGAAACGAAGCCTTTATCAGTAACAACATATAAGGACAGTAAAAAAGAAAAAACAGAAGAATCCACCTACGATGATAGTGGAAATTATACTCAAAGGATACAAACAACGTACGAAAACGATCAGGAATCATCAGTTACTACCGTTACAAAAGACGGTGATAATTGGAAAAAAGTTGTGGAGGATAAGAAAAACAACTCCATTACTACATATACAAGCAATAATTGGAATTTTAGCACAGGCGATGACACTAAACTAGAAAATAAGGATGCAGATGGTACAGTTACTGAGTATGGTGAAAATGGCGAAGCTAAAAAAGAAACAAAAGGTGACGGTACGGTTACAGTGCATAACTCTGACAGTACCAGAACAGTAACAAAAGATAAAAACTCTGTTACATATACGGAAAATAACTATACAACAGGTGTAATTGTACAAAATGGTGAAAGCATAACAGCTATAGCTAACAAGTTTGGCGTTACAAAAGAAGAGTTAATAAAAGCAAATAAAAACTTGGTAAAGACTAACTCAAAAGGATATCAATACTTTTTAGTCGGTGAAGAAATTGTTATACCAAAAGAAATAGATGTCGATAGGTTTGCTGAGTTGCAAAAAAACAGAACAGATCGTGAAGCAAATATTAGAGCTTATACGCAAGCCTCAGAAAGAATAAAAACGAAAGAAAAAGGAGTAGTAGTAGGAGAAAAAGGAGTAGTAGTAGATTTGGATGATGCTGAAACAAGTGAAATAACTTATGCAGATATAGAAAAATATGTTCTTTCAAACGCAGGGCTTACTGATGAAAAAAAGACTAAATTTGAAGGATTAGCAAAACAATTTTATAAATATGTATGTGATTTACCGGGATATGGAAGTGGTGGTTCAATTGCAAGAATCCAAACTTTAATCGAAGGTATTGCCGACGATGATCTTGCAGATTTCTTAAATTATTATAATACTTATGTTACCAATACAGATAAGTGTAAGGACTCCTCATGGATGGATACAATTCTGAGTGAATGGGGTGGTGACCAAAAAGGATTGTTAGATACAATTTTTGATAAATTAGCAAGCGCTGCAAAAAATGCAGACGTAAACCCCGGGACAATTAATATTTGTAGAGCAAACTATATTGAAGTAATGATATCAGA
Organism: bacterium; assembly: GCA_024408765.1. Taxonomy (GTDB): domain Bacteria; phylum Cyanobacteriota; class Vampirovibrionia; order Gastranaerophilales; family Gastranaerophilaceae; genus CAG-196. The sequence goes on from JAKSUR010000054.1 coordinate 5,227, forward strand.
ATTCGAAAAATCTCATCCGTACAGAGAAACTATGTTAGCACCATTTAACGGATTAATTGCACAGATAAAACTTTCAAAAGCACAATCCGCCCAGGTTAATAATGCTGAACAAATGACAGCTTTTGTAAGCGGATATGACGGTATGATAAATGGTAATATCAAATATTATGACAATATTAAAACATTAGCAGATAAATTCAAAAAGGCTGCTGACGATTATAGAGGCAAAGAGTCATTAGGTAAAGATGGAAAGTTATATCAATTAATAACCGATAATTTTGATAATACAGGAATGTTCATTGGAGATAAGAATAATAATATAAAAGCGGGGGCATTTAGCCTTATAGATTTTATTGCCGTATATAATACAGCGGGCGGACGTAAAAGAGATGACAATATTATTGATACAATATTGAGCGAAGGTAATAAAAATACAGAAGCCAAGCCTGTTGATAAGGCCAAAGATCAATGCATTTATGAGGGTAATGCCTATGATGTAATATCTGCCATAACAGATAGACTTATTAATATGGCAGAAGCGAATGGAGTCCCTCAAGATTTATTGGATGCAGCAAAAACAGAATATCAAAAAGATTTATTCAAATTAGAAGTTGACGCCACAAAGCTTAGTGAATGTGAAATTAATATGAAATATATTAATCAATTAATAAAATTGATTGGCGGATCAAGTGCAGGAGCAAAAGGAGATCTGGACGATTTAGAAGGTGCAAAAATACCTGTTATCACATGGTTAGCAGACGGCGTATCCAGCGGTTGGGGTACATACGGTCATTCAATGAATGAAATGAGGAATTTAATAGATGATAATTCAGGCAAATTAAGGGAATTACAAGAACTGGAACATAAATATCAAGAAGCTCTCAAAACTGAGGACGCTAAGAAAATTAACGATGCTTATACAGCCTTCTGCGAAAGATATATGGAACTCTTGTTGGTTAAATTCGATCCTAAATTAGTAAAAGCACGAGATGAATTACAAAAAGCAGTGAGTGCTTACGACAGCTATAATTATGTGCATGATGGGCTATCTGCGATTTTATCGTCTAAAAATGACTCCAATACTTATGAAGAGCTGATTGAAAAATGTGATGTTAAACTTGGCGAAACGTTTTTGCAAGATTTAATAGAGGCAAGGATTGCAGAATACAAGACGAAACAGAATATTGCTCTGGATACTCAACTTACAGATGAGCAATATAAAGATGTACTTAACACTTTGGCAGATGAATATGCTACAAAAATGAACGACATATTGGGTAGACAAAGGACAAACAATGGAATAGAAACAACCATCTCAATAAATGAACTTAGAAGTTCATTGGAAAAATACAATGATGCTGTTTATGGTACAAGCGATATAGGTAAAACATTGGCAACATATAATGCAAGACAACAACAAGCCGAAGCTTATACACAACTCGGCATAGATATAGCCGCAACAATTGTAGAAGCTTATATTCCGGTAGTAGGTGAAAAACTTATTGCAGCCAAACTCGCTAAATATGGCAGAATGTTAACAAATTTGGAAAAATCAGGTAAGGCAACCCGAAGAATAACTAAACTTAATAAAAGGCTGGCACAATTAGAAAAATATTCTAAAATCAGATCAGGCAGTGCAGTTACAAAGGACCTATTAGGCAGTAAAAAAGTTACTGCGGTCGTTAATACGGCAATCAAAGCCAGTGTTAACGGTACAGCAACTTTTGCAACGATATTCACAGAACGTCAATTATTAGACTATGACCTCGAATCATCTGTCGAAGCCGCATGGGATTTTGCAAAATTCTCCGGTGTTGCGACAGTGGCAAACGGCGTAGTCGGCTCAATTGCAAATGCAGCTAAAGTACCGGAAGGTGTAGCAAAAAAAGCATTCTGTTTTGTAGCTGAGCAATGTTTAATTTTAGAATATGTAAACTATGAAACCATATCGGCATATTGTGACGAACAACAAAAACTTGACCCGAATTGGAATCGAAATGAACACGCTGAAGAATTCTATGAATTAATATTCAGTGATGAGAATTTGATAAATACACTTGTAATGGAAACAATGGCTTTGCTCGGACATTCAAATCAGAAACGACAAGCAAAGAAAGCTACTTCTCCACAAAAAAATCCTGTAATTGAGAATTATACTAAAAAGGTCAAAGAGATTGACAGTGAAGCTACAGTTAACATTTCAGAAAACGGAAACGGAACTGTGACATACACAAAAGATGGTGCAAAAATTGTAGATATATTCGAAGATGGACGACCAACACACAAATCTATCACAAAAGACGGAAATACAAAATGTGTAAAGTATGAAGAAACAGGAAAATGCACTGAAGTTGACGAGAATGCTTTTAATGAAGCAGTTGAAAGCGCAAACAAGAAAAAGACTAATACAGAAAATGTTGTATCACCTAAACCGAATAATGACAGCAATGAAGTCAAGAATTCAAACGAAACATCAAGCACGCCTGAGCTTGACAATACGATAGGTAATAATAAACATGTCGGATGTATTGAGAAATTAAATCCCACTAAAGCGAGCGCTATTCAAACTGAAGTTGAAGCTGCAATAGAGCTTGCTACAACAGGAGAAGGACTTGCCAATATTTACAAAAAATTGCGTAGATTAGGTAACGGCAATGGCGAATTAAGGAAACATTTAAAAGATGCAGTTAAAACGAAAGCAGAATCTCTTTCCGATGCGGAAAAAAGCGCTTATAATACTCAGAAAAAAGCCGACCTAAAAGCTGATGTAGATATTATTTGTAATAGCTCCTCGTATAAAGGAGGAGCTTCTGATCTTGAAATAAGCACATTGAAAGATTATCTTGAAACACTAACAACACAAGATGAAATAAATGAGTTTATAACTTTAATTGAAAAAGCAAAACAAAATGCATACATTACGCAAGCACAATTTAATAGTATGCGTACGAGCGCAGAAAAAATGCTACCGAAGCTCTCATCAAATAAATCCGATAAAATTGCTACTGGAGAGCCGAAGGAATCCGAAAATGTTGAAAAGGCTGAATCAGAATCGCCTGCTCAAGAGCAAGTGTCCCAACCAAGCCAAAGCACAGAACAATCGAATAAAATAAGTGTTGAACCCAAGAATAGCAACGCAGAAAATGCACAACATACGACTGAACTTGCAACAACGATAGAAAAATTCAATGCCAATCATAATGAGAGCGGAGATCGTACGCTTGGGCTTGAATCAAAAGTTAATCCTATGATAGATCAAGCCAAAACAGCAACTGAACTTGCTAGTATTTACAAAGAATTGCGCAAATTAGACGCTTACCATCATGTATCAAGGGATCTTTTAATAGATAAAGTTGAAACAAAAGTAAAAACTCTTGCCCCGACTGAGCAAGAAGCTTATAACACTCAGAAAAAAGCCGACCTAAAAGCTGAGGTAGATATGATTTGTAATGGAACTTCAAATTTAAGTGTTGATATTAATCATAATGTAATTGGGGACTATATTGGTACACTCACAACAGAAAAAGAAATAAATGATTTTATCAATTTAATTAAAGAAAATCCTAATCTGAGCGGTTACAATAGGTTTAACTCACTAACAAAATACCTCGAAACTAAAAGAAATACTGTGCTGGAAAATCGTAAGACACATGAAAATGACCTTAACAATATAAAAACAATAGACGAACTTGACGCTTATGTTGAAAAACATCACCCCGATAGGGATTTAATTGAAAATAGAAGAGGTCAGATAGGGGCTTATGATAACTATACCAATAATAAAGGAGAAAATTTCGAGCCCAAAAAATTGCCTGAGGACGGTAAATTAGAACAAAATAATTATTATGAATTAAATTCAGATGACTTACCTACATTTGTTTTGACTAGCGGTCAAGACATAAACTTAAATGAATATAAAAACTTGCTATCAAATATGGAAGACGGAGATTTTGTAACAATTGGACGAAAAGGTAATATTAAGACGCCAAATGATTTGAACAGTGTTTCAAGACAACACATAATTATAGTTAAAGAAAAAGGCAAGTTCATAGTCAAGGATATTTCAAAAATTGGAAATAATAAAGTTATAACTATAGAAAGTACCTTGAACGCTACGAGGGAGGATCTGAAAGTTGCTGATATACGTACTTTAAGTTTAATGTATAAACAATTATATAACGCAAAGAATAACGCACATTGGTACAATTTTGGGAAAAAATCTAAGTACAAAACCCAAATGAATAACATAGAACAAGAATTGAAAAATAGAGGTTACACCATCTCAATCAATTCAGACGGCGAAATAACGTACAATGACAATTAAATATAAATAAAAAGAGGTAAGATTTTAATCTTACCTCATATATATTTGTTACTAGAGTGTCCTTTGAAAGGGCACTTTTTTATACTAATTATCTTTAATAATATCAAAAATCTTCCGTTTTTCTTTTCTTGTATACTAAGCTATAATAAAATGCTCAGCTATTCTTAATACTTATTACTTTCTCTTTATAATTCCAACATTAAAATTAAAACCGAATACATGAATCCTAACATTTACAATATATGTTGTCAACAAGATTAACATCATTGTCGACTTGTTAGTGTAAATTTAAAAATTTTGATTGTAAAAAATGTAAACAAATTTTTTACAATTATTCATTTTGCAATTTGTTGATTGTATCATGATTTGACAATATTAGTTATGTCGTAACCGAGGTTTTATAATATGAAAAATTTATCCAAAAAACTGTCACTTATAGCATTGTCGGCT
>JAKSUR010000055.1 GCA_024408765.1 bacterium
ATCAACAATTCAATCTCTTTTATTTTATTTTTTACACTTTCTTTATTAATTTTTCTTTTGATTCTAAGACCAAAAATATTATAAATAATTCTGTTATTTGTTAAATCCGTATTTTTAGACAAAAATTTCACTGTATTGTTTTCCTTTTTATTTTTCAAAATTTGATTTGTGCGGGAATTTCATTTCTAACAATGCTTTTACATTTTTCCTATCTTTGTCCGTTGCTTTTGCACAATCATTCAGGCAAAGAAGTTTTGTTTTATCAGATAGAATATTTTTATTTATTTTTTTATTTAAAGAAATATAACTTGAAATTTTTTCTTTTTTTAACAATTTTTCAAACAGAGTTAAATTAATTTTTTCTAAAACAGCTTCATTTATAGCTAGTGCATAAAAAGATACAATCATTCTTTGTACATCAGTATAATCTCTAAACCTGTTATTTAAGGTTTGTTCAAATTCTTTATTAAAAGTTTTATAACACTCTAAAAATAAACTTTTTCTGTAAGAATCTATGTTATGATGTGGGAAATAAGGGATTATGTCAGTATTAAACTCGCTTTTAATTAAATTGTATGCCTGCAAAAGGCTATTTCCATAAATATGTTTATATTTTCTATTAGGATTAATTTTTTTACCAACTCTAACTATTGGTTTTTCATTTTTAAAAAATATTTCAGGGGTAACTTTATTCCAAAAAAAGGTATCGTCATTTGCATATAAGAAAAATTCACTCAATTCTTCTATAAAAGGGATTCTTGATTCTATTGCACAAGAATTAAAAAGCGGAAGTTTATCAATAGAAATTATATCTTGATGATTTATTATTTTAATCTTTGGATTGTTTGTATTAAGCCATTCAGGGATTTGGTTGTCAGTTATAATATATATTTTGTTTATCCAATCAGCATTTGTTTCAACTGAACGCAAAGAATATTTCAATTCATCGTTATTATAAAATCTGCAAATATTATTTGAATCATTGTTGTTTTTATCAAATATATTTGCATAAGTTTTTATTTTGTCTTGCCAATCAAAATCATTGTTATTAACCCAAGTGTAAACTAAATCAATTATCATAAACTTTATTAATCCTATTTTTAATATATATTTTTCATGAATATTACCATATTAAATGTATAAAATCAATATTAAAAACATAGTTATTTAATAAAATATACTTTTAATATGGTTTAAAAGAAATCAAGTTGATATAAATTCATATAAGAGGGATTTATGGATTTAAAAAAAGAATTTGGATTAAGGTTAAAAGAAATAAGACAAAGTAAAAAAATAACACAAGAAAATTTGTCAGAAATTGTTGAAATAGACCCAAAACATTTAAGTCATATAGAAACAGGAAAAAGTTTTCCAAAGGCTGATTTGATTGAAAAATTTGCGAAAGCTCTTAGTGTTGATTATACAGCATTTTTTAAAACAGAACATATAAAAAATAAACAATTAATTATATCAGAAATAAACAAATTTTTATGTATGGCAGACACAAAACAATTACAAAAAATATATAAAATAATTTTGGCATGTTTTGAATAATTGTAAAAAATGGTGTTTAATAATATATAAAAATGCTGTCGAGTAATTCAACCCGACAGCATTTCCCTATTTAATTTTGCTTATAAATTAGCAACTGCAAGCACAAACGCCATTTTCACAATGACAACCAAGCGATTCTTTTGCTTCTGCCATTCTTACTTTAATACGTCCGTCTACCGCAATGCCTTCCCCTGTTTTTTCCGAAATTAACAACGGGTTGATATCCAACTCATCAATGAATTTAAAATCAGAAACCAATTGAGATAATCTCAACAATGTTTCTTCAATCTGTTCCATTTGAGCAGGAGTTGTTCCTCTTGCGCCTTGAAGAAGTTTGTACGCTTTAACAGATTTAATCATATCTTTAGCGTCCATATCCGTAAGAGGAGCGATTCTGAATGTTACATCCTTCATAACTTCAATGAATACACCGCCTAAACCGAACATCATCATCGGGCCATATTGAGGATCTGTTGCAATACCGCAAACCATTTCTCTTGAACCTTTAACCATTTCTTGAATAATTACACCCTCTAAACCGTCTAACAATCCTTTTGCTTCAAGTTTAGAAATTAAATCTTGATATTCGGCTCTCAATTGTTCGGCAGATTGAATATTAACTCTTACACCGCCTACATCTGTTTTGTGAGAAGTGGTTTTTGATGTCATCTTCATTACAACAGGATATCCGATTGAATCTGCAATTGAAACTGCTTCGTCTTCTGATTTTGCAAAGCCTGATTTACAAACCCTGATACCGTATGCATCCAATACATCAATTGATTCACGAGTTGTAAGTTGATCTCTGCCTTCTTTAATTGAACCTGCAATAATTTCTTTTGCTCTGTTGTAATCAACATCATATTTCATGATAGTACCTTCCGGTCTTTCAATCCATTGTCTTTGTTGATTTAATCTGTTAAATCCGTCTGCTGCTTCTTCTGCATACATAAAGAATGGCATATTAACATCCATGTCACTTAATGCAGTAAAGAATTCAGATTTGGTCATAAATACACCGATAACAGGTTTATGAGGATGTTGAGCTTTTATTTCCATAACGGCCTTAGCTACGTCAATATCCTTCAAGCCCAAGAACGGTAAGTAAATAACCATAATCATATCAACATTTTCATCAGCTATAACAGTTTCAAGTGTTTGTTTATAGTGTTCAATAGGTGCTGATGCAATCATATCAATAGGATTTTTAACTGATGCAGCAGAAGGTAAGAAGCTTCTGAGTTTTTCTTTTGTAGCATCAGAAATTTTAGCCATTTGCATACCGTATTCACAAATTGCATCAGTTGCCATAATACCGGGGCCACCTGAATTTGTAATAATTGCCACTCTGTCACCTTTCGGAATCGGGCAATTCGCAAAAACTTTTGCTGTTGCAAACAAGTTTTTCAAAGAATATTCTCTGATTACACCTGATTGATGTAACAAAGCATTAGCTGCTTTATCAGCACCTGCCAATGAACCTGTATGAGAAGATGCAGCACTTGCACCTGCTGCCGAACGGCCTGCTTTAAGAGCCAAAATCGGTTTCTTCTTAGAAATTCTTGTCGCCAGATTTCTGAAATTAGCAGGATTTTGAATTGATTCCATGTATAACAAAATTTGTTCTACGTCATTTTCATTTTCCCAATATTCAAGGGCTGTTTCAGCGTTAACATCTGCCTGATTACCGATTGATATAAATTGAGCAAAACCTAAGTTTAAGTCTTTCAAAATATTCAAAATACCGCCACCTAAAGCACCTGATTGAGAAACAAAACCGATATGTCCTCTTTCGGGAAGAGATTCTGCGAAACATCCGTCCATTGAAATTTCAGGTAATGTATTAACAACGCCTAAGCAGTTTGGCCCAACGCATCTCATGCCGTATTCTTTAACTTTTTCAAGCAAAGCTTTTTCCGCTTCTGCACCTTCTTTACCTGTTTCCTTAAATCCTGCCGTAATTATACAAAGTCCTTTTATACCTTTTTGATGGCATTGATCGATTGTATCCAAAACAAACTTAGCATTAACAACAATGATTGCTAAATCAATTTCTCCGGGGACTTCCAATACGGAAGTATAAGCTTGTATACCTTCAATAATGCCGCCTTTTGGGTTAATCGGGTAAATATTTCCCTTAAATTTGTACTCTTGTAATCTTTTCATAATGTCTGAACCGATTGTGTGTTCTTTGGTTGAAGCACCAACAACAGCGATTGATTTCGGTTTCATAATTTTGTCTAAATTAGCCATTTGCACATCCTTTCTTTATTACTTGTATTAAGTACACTAAAATTGTACCACAAAGGTATAAATAAATGTAAATTATAACATTTTTTATTTGGTTTAAACATTTTAAAACTTAAAAATATTTTTATAATTGCTTTATTTTTCTCTTAACGATAAAATGAAACTTATGAAAATAATTATTTTTGGTGCAAATAAAGTTGGAGCTATTATTGCTTCAGAATTTTATACGGATAATGATATTACGGTTATCGGTAACGAAAAAGACAAAAACGATTCTTTAAACAAACTTGATTTAAGTTTTGTAGAAGGTAACGGCTCTGATATTGACGTTTTAAAACAAGCGGGCGTAAAAAATGCTGATATATTTATTGCTTGTACAGCATCAGATGAACTTAATATTGTAGCATGTCTTACTGCAAAACGAATCGGGAATCCTTGCACAATGTGTTTTGTGCGTAATGAAGAATACAAAGCTTCCTTGGGAATCGCAAAAGATGCTGAATACAACTCTGAATTTTATATAGACATTGTCATTTGGCCGGAAGAACTTTTAACCCAAGAAATTTTCAGAATAATTACTGTCGCAAAAGCATTAGATGTGGAAAATTTTGCAGGCGGTCGCGCAAGACTACTTGAATATAGGATTGAAGAGGATTCAATACTTGTAAATCAGGCAATAAGGAATTGTACATTTCCAAAGGATACGTTGATTGTCGGAATTACAAGAGGTGAAAACTTGTTTATTCCAAGCGGTGAAACAGTCTTGCAAAAAGATGATAAAGTTATATTTATGGGACTTTCTCATTCGCTCGATGTTCTTGCAGGAAAATTTTTCCATAAAAAAGGGTTCGTAAAAAATATTGCTATTATTGGCGGTGGAAATGTCGGACTTAAACTGGCTAAAAGCCTGGAAGGATTAAAATTTAAAACTAAAATAATTGAACGTGACGAAGAAAGGTGTAATTATCTTGCAGAGCAGCTTTCTGATGCACTTATAATCAACGGTGACGGTACAGATTTGGAACTTTTAAATGAAGAAAATATTTCAGATTCTGATGTTGTGGTAAGTGTCACAAATAATGATGAAAAAAACCTTTTGTGTTCGTTACTTGCAAAACAACTCGGTGTAAATCGTGTTATAACAAGAGTTTCTAAAAATACAAATGCAGGATTGTTTGAAAAAGTCGGTGTTGATGTTTCTGTTTCAACTCAAACGGCTTCAATGAATGAAATTAAAAGTTATATATACGGTACAAACATAGGAATACTGGCTACTGTTGAACAGGGCAAAGGCGAAGTTTTGACGATTTTGCTTCCGCAAAATTTTGAAAACACAAAAATTATGGATTTGAAACTGCCTGCAAAAGGTATTGTAGGAATAGTACAAAGACGTAACAGAATAATTATTCCTAACGGAACCACACAAATTATGGGTGAAGATAACCTGATTATATTTACATCAAGTGAAAATGCACCGATAATCAGAGAATATTTTAAGGCGGATTAATGAGATTAACTTACTTAGCTTATACTTTTTCTCTTGCAATGATGTATTTTGGTATAGTATTTATTTTGCCGATACTTGTAGCACTTGTTTATCAAGAGTATTCTTCAATAGTTCCTTTTTTAATTTCGGCATTGTCATTAATCATATTGTCATTTGCTTTAAAAAAAATTATAAAAGGTGTTTCAAAAATTGATTCGATTAATGACATTAGAAAATCGGAAGGACTTTGTACTGTTACGTTTTGCTGGATATTTGCGGGACTTTTTGCTTCGGTGCCGTATTTATTTTACGGATTTTCACCTGTCAACGCTTTTTTTGAAGCAACATCAGGAATAACTGCAACAGGTGCAACTATTCTCACTAATTTTAATTATCCGCATACTTTGTTTTTTTGGCGAGCTTTAACTCAATGGCTTGGCGGTATGGGGATTATTGTGTTGTTTATTGCAATTCTTCCTCAATTCGCAATTGCGGGCAGGCAGTTATTTTTTGCGGAAGCTCCGGGGCCTACTGAAGATAAATTTACTCCGAGAATAAAAAATACGGCATCTTCTCTTTGGAAAGTTTATTTTGGGATGACAATACTTGCAATTCTTTTGTTAATCGGAAACGGTATGGGAATGTTTGAAGCGATTTGTCACGCTTTTTCTGCTGTATCAGGCGGAGGATTTTCGCCTAACGCAAACAGCATTATCGGTTATTCAAATTCAATAATGTGGATATTATGTTTGTTTATGTTTTTTGCAGGCGTGAGTTACAATTTGCAGTTTAATATGTGGTCAAAACTTAATCCGATTGTATTATTTAAAAATGAAGAGTTTAAAGTTTATTTTGGATTATTTGCTATTTTAGGATTGTTTTTAGCAAGTTCGCTTTTTGTTCATTTGAATTATGATTTTACTCAAAGTACGATACATTCATTTTTTCAAATAGCTTCCGTAATGTCAACAAGCGGTTTTTGCAGTGTTGATTTTGCCGAGTGGGATTATATGTCAAAATCTATTCTTTTTGTCGCAATGCTGGTTGGCAGTTGTGCAAGTTCGGCGGGTGGCGGAATTAAAATTGTACGTTGGATGCTAATTTTTAAGATTATGAAAACAGAACTTTCAAAAATTCTTCATCCGAAAGCTGTTTTTAATATAAAAATAGGCAAATATTCGGTATCAAAAGAAGTTTTGTATCAAACACTTATGTTTGTATTCTTTTATATAGCAATAGTAATAATTTCCGCGCTTATAGTATCGGTTACAGAGGAAAACACTCTTGTAGGTATAACAGGAACGATTAGTTCTGTCGGAAATATAGGGCCCGGGCTTGGTCACATAATCGGACCATTAGGAAGCTATAACGGCTTAAAAAGCTTATCAAAGCTGATACTTTCTCTTGATATGTATATAGGAAGGCTAGAACTTATACCGTTTTTGGTACTTTTCCAAAAAGAACTGTGGAAGATTAAGTGATTATATGGTATTATTGATGTTGAGGTGGTAAGTTATGTCAATAAAAAAAGTTGTTAAATATGGTGAAAAATCATTGAGAGAACCTTCAAAAGAGGTTCATAAAGTTTCGCAAAAAATAAAAAATCTTGTACAGGATTTGCTGGATACAATGTATAAAGAAAACGGTGTCGGGCTTGCGGCGCCACAAATCGGAGAGAATGTAAGGGTCTTTGTTATTGATGTGTCAACTGGAAATGAGCCTCTGAATCCGAGAGTATTTATAAATCCTAAAATTATTAAAAAATCAGGAGCATGTATCAGCCATGAAGGTTGTCTGAGTTTTCCGGAAGCTTATACAGATGTAAGAAGATATGCAAATGTTATGGTAAAAGCTCTTGATTCAAACGGACGTTCGTTTGTTTTGGAGGCAAAGGATGGAAGCCTCTTGGCTCGTGCTATTCAGCATGAATTTGATCATCTTGACGGAGTGTTATTTATTGACCACTCAATTAATCGGTTTGAAGCGGATGAAGTTTTGAAGAAAAACAATTTACCACCGATTGAAGTTGAAAAACTGCTTGATGAGCCTGAATTAGCGGAAGCTGTTGATAAATTAAAAAAAGAAGAACTGGAAAAGAATGGAAAAAAAGATTAATATAGTATTTTTCGGAACGCCGGATATTGGTTTAAAATCTCTGGAATATCTTTACAATTCAGACAAATTTAATGTTTTAGCCGTTGTAACACAACCTGATAAACCATCAGGAAGAGGTCAAAAATTAACTCCTTCTCCGATAAAGGTTTTTGCTCTTGAACATGATATTTCTGTTTTTCAACCAAAATCTATAAGAAAAGAACCTGAAATAATTAATGAACTAAAAAAATTAAAACCTGATTTTTTTGTTACATTTGCGTTTGGGCAAATTTTATCACAGGAGGTTTTGGATATACCTAAATATGAAACCATAAATTTGCATGTTTCACTTCTTCCAAAATACCGAGGTGCAAATCCGATACAACGTGCAATAATGAACGGAGATACAGAAACCGGAATTTGTACAATGATAACAGAACTTGAACTTGATTCGGGCGATATTTGTATGTGTGAGCAAATTAAGATTACTCCAAACATGAATTGCGAAGAGCTTTTTGAAATTTGTGCCACACATTCGCCCGAACTTTTAGAAAAAACTCTTGTAGGAATTGCAGAAGGAAAATTAAACCCACAAAAACAATGTGAAAACGGGATTTGCTACGCAGATAAATTGAAAAAAGAAGAATGTAAAATTGATTGGGGTAAATCCGCAAAGGAATTGCATAATTTGGTCAGAGGTGTCTATAAATGCCCCGGTGCTTATTTTGAGCACAAAGGGAAAATAATAAAAGTTCTGGAAACAGAGGTTTTATCCGATAATTCAGATAAAAATTATGGTGAATTTGCAAATATTTCCAAACTTGGTGTTGATGTGCAGACAGGAAAAGGTATTCTCAGATTAAAAAGAGTAAAGCCTGAGGGTAAATGCGAAATGAGCGCAAAAGACTGGGCAAACGGTGCATTAAAGTTATAACTGTTTAAATCAACTAATTTTTCCGGAATTAGTTCAAGAAACAATAGCAACATTATTAAGTAAAGTGCAAAAATTTTATTCTACAAGCTATAATTGCTTGCCTATATGGGATTTTCACTTATTATTTAAAAAATCATACATTTTATTAATTAAAATAGCAAAAAATTTTTTTACATATATTTTATAAATATGAATATTACGTCAAATTTATATAACCAAAATTTTACGGGTCTGACATCCAATTTAAAAAGGACAATTTTAAACAGAAACGAAATTGAAAATGCGTTAAAGATGTATCCTGAGGCAAACGGATTTGTCGGAAGCTTGCCTTATGATTGGATTTCAATGATATCAAAAGAAAAACGAGGAGAAGTTACAAAAGAATTTCAAGAAGGTTTTTCTGAAATAATTGATAAATTAAATACACATTTGACAACTCGAAAAGCAACAAAAAAATTACAACAACTTTTGACAAATATTGGTATAACCACTCCTAATGAAACAATTAAATTAAAATATTGCGGAAGCGGTGACTTTTCTACTGTTTACAAATTAACCGTAAATAAACAAAATTATGCTTTAAAAATATTTAATAATGATGCAATAAAAGTGAACAATTCTTTTGGGAATATGTTAGAACAAAATAATGCCTTGTATATAAATGCAAAAAAAGGAACAGATTGGTCAAAATTTTATTTTGGGAATTTAAAAGATAAATATATGTTAACAGATTATATTTCATGGTCAGATAAAAAACCATCAAAAGAGATAGATTTGTCTAAAAAGGGAGTTGAATATATTGACTACAGTATAGAAAATTACAAAAACGGGGTAAACATTGATTATGGCGGAATAGAATGTCAGCCTGACTTTCCAATGGGAGATAAAATAGCAATAAAAACGATAAATAAGCTAAAAAAATTATGCACTGAATACAGGCTGAAAGAAATAGAAAAAATTGAAAACGACAAAAAAAATCTTATTGAATATAAACACAAAAAAATCGGAGTAGATTATTTTATAAAAAATAACCAAACGGTCGACACTCCCCCTAAAAATATGGGATTTTTTGAAGAGATGTTTTATTATATGAGAAAGTGTATGTAATAAAATAATATCTTTGATTGAGCTTGTGGAGTACAATTTTAGCACCTTGCATAAAATTTTCAACTTCTTTGTGTTGAGATTGCTTCTTGAATCCACTATGAATCGTATGTAACAAAATGTAAAGATTTTGTTTAAAAAGC
>JAKSUR010000056.1 GCA_024408765.1 bacterium
AATCACAAGCACTCTTAATAGTTTCAGGAACAGAATAATCAACATAAAACGGAAAAATGTTTTCAGATATATCAGCAAGTTCTTCCATCTTATTTTCATTTCTGTATCCGGCAAAAATAATATTGCCGGTGCAAAGCTTTTCGACAAGAGCTTTACCGATGCCTGATGTTGCACCTGTTATAACATAAGTTTTTTTATTCATTGTAAGGTCTCATAAGAAGTATTGATGCAACATTAACTTGTAAAAAAACATGGTTCTCAATCGGCTTTCTGGTATCGTTTTTATATTCTAATGTGCAATCTTTTACTGCAATAAAATCTTTGCCTGAACTTAGAATATCTGAAATTACACGACTTTGCTTACCGGTTTTTGGTACAAAAATAAATCCGCAAATAATATGCTCAGCTGTTTCTATATAAACTTTTTCACACCATGCTGTACTTGATAAATCCATTATTTCCCATTCCTCATTAAGACATATATGATTGGAACAACGGTAGGTATAACGCAAGTGCCATAATAAGAACAATACTACCTATAACAACAAGCATTATCGGTTCTATCATTTTTGTCATTGTATCAATAATACCGTCTAATGTTCTATCCAAAAAATTTACTCCTCTTTCAAGCATATCACCCAATCGACCTGATTGCTCACCGGTTGATATCATGAAAAGCAACATCCTTGGCATAACTTTTGTTGATTTTAAAGCTTGTGAAACTTGCAAACCTTGTTGTACTTTAATTACCGCACTACCTATTTTACTTCTTAACACCGAATTTTCCAAGGTTATTATTGCAAGATGCAAGCAGTCAACAATAGGAATACCGGCATCATAAGATACACTTAAAACTGACATGAAGTTTGAATAATTTGAATATAATATTAAATTATTCAGTAAAGGTATTTTTAAAACGACTTTATCAAGAACTTCTCTTGCGGGCTTCCACCTGACGCACATAAAGCAAAATGCCACAAATGTTGCAATAAACAATGGAATTGTATACCAAAATTGTTTTAAAAAATCACCGGTATTAATCATAATTGCTGTAATCCATGGAAGTGCTTTTTCTTGTTGTTCAAACATTTCCTTAAATGCCGGAAATACAAATATTAACATTACAAGAGTAATTATAAAGGCAAGTACAATAACAAAGGCAGGATATATCAGTGTCCCAATTACTTTACTTTTTACTGCGGCTTGTTTTGATAATAAATCTTTTATACGACCTAATGTTTTTTCCAATTCACCAGCTTCTTCACCGGCTTTAAACAAACCTATAAATATGTGACCAAAAGCATTAGGGTATCTTCCAAGCGTATCAGCAAATGTTGAACCTCCCATAATTTGTGTTTTTAATATTTTTGAAATATCTCTTATCTTTTTCCTTGCAGCCTCTTGTTCCATAAACATTAGTGATTCAACAGCCGGAATACCTGATGATAATAGTATTTGTAAAGTTGATATAAAATCTATTTTCTCTGCCAATGACATTGATGACATACCTTTTGTTTTTTTATTTTTAGATTCAAAGTATTCATTAATTTTTGTTGGTACAAGTCCCATTTTACGAAGAATATCACGTGCATCTTTCAAGTTGGAAGCAGTAACTTCCCCTTTTACTATTTGTTTACCCGATTTCAACGCTTCATAACTGTATATTGGCATATTTAACCTTTCTATTCGTTTGCATAACCCAAAACTCTTATAAATTCACTTGTAGTTGTATTTCCTGCAATTATATGATTCAAACAAGATGTTTTCAAAGTTCTCATTCCTGCGGCTACTGCTGATTCTTCAATTTCTATATCATGAGCACCTTGTGCTATCAGTTTTTTTATTTCTCTTGTTATGGGCATGATTTCATATATACCCAATCGGCCGGTATATCCAAGATAACCGCAATCTTTACAACCTTTTTTACGATATAGTTTTGTTTTCATAAGCATTTCTTGTTCGTCGGAACTGGTCGTTATATGTTTTACTTCTTCTTCTGTCGGGAAATAAGCTTCTTTACATTTATCACACAATTTTCTGACAAGACGTTGTGCAATTACTCCGGTTAAGGTTGAAGAAACAAGGTAATCTTTTGCCCCCATTTCTATCAAACGTGTAACTGTTGCCGCTGCCGAATTGGTATGAACCGTACTTAAAACAAGGTGACCTGTTAAAGCCGCTGATATAGCGACTTCCAATGTTTCAAAGTCACGAATTTCACCAATAAGAATAATATCAGGATCTTGTCTTAAAATTGCCCTCATGCACGATGCAAACGTAATATCAGCCTTTGCATTAACCTGTGATTGATTTATACCTTCAAGCTTGATTTCAATAGGATCTTCAATCGTTGTGATGTTTACATCTTCTTTATTCAAAGATTTTAAAATGGTATATAAAGTTGTTGTTTTTCCTGAACCGGTTGGCCCTGATGTTAAAATAATCCCGTTTGGAGATTGTACCATATCGTGAATTTTTTGAATATCTTCATCCATTGCACCAGCAATTACCATTTTATTACCTGC
Organism: bacterium; assembly: GCA_024408765.1. Classification (GTDB taxonomy): domain Bacteria; phylum Cyanobacteriota; class Vampirovibrionia; order Gastranaerophilales; family Gastranaerophilaceae; genus CAG-196. The sequence continues at coordinate 2,526 of JAKSUR010000056.1, forward strand.
TGTCTTTAAGCTAACAGCCGGTGCAAGAATACGGATTACAATTTTTTCTTTTCCTGAAACCGGAAGTGTGTTTATACGGAAATCGTACATTCTGTCATTATATTTAATAGAGAAAGTACCGTCTTGCGGCCTCCTGTGTTCGGCAATATTCATACGCGCCAAAACTTTAAAACGTGTAATAACAGCTTGCTCAATACTTCCCGGGATCTCAAGAACTTTTTTTAATATACCATCCGAACGCAATCTGACAACATAATAACCTATTCTTGGTTCAATATGGATATCTGAAGCTTTTGCATCAATTGCATCTGTTATAATCTTGTATACAAACTTAGCAACATTACCGCTTGCATCTTGAAGCTCTCGTTCAACTTGTGACCATAAAGATTCTTCCTGATTGTATTGCGCAGTTTCTTCTTCGATACTCTGGATAATTCTTTCTGTTTCTTTTGCATGTTCTTGTGTTTGTTTTAATAATTCATAGTCCTTTAAATATGCTTCATAATCAACAAACGGAATTGCATATACATTTAAAGCTCTGCCCGTTGATAATGATATTTCCCTGATTGTATATTTATCATCAGGATTAACCATTGCAACGCCTAACTTGTCACCTTCCATTGACATTATGACAACTCGTTTTTTTTCCATGAAATCGTCCGGAAGCATTTTAAGAATTGCTGGCTCAGATACAATATTCGCCTTAGTTACTACATCACAATTATATTTCTTTTTTAAGTATGAAACCATTTGCTCTGAGGATAAATATCCTCTCGATTTAAAAATGGCATTGAGAGGTAAATTGCTCTTGGATGCATCTCTTTTACATTCATCCAATTGAGCTTGTGTAAGCCAACCTACACTAACAAGCATGTCCTCTGCCGATAAATTGTCACCCGTTGTTGCTGTATTAACATTTTTACCGGCATGAACTTTGTCTAATTCTGAAATTAAGCTATCAAAATCAGGAGATTCCACAGGAATGAATTTTGGTGTTAAATCAGCATATTTTTCTTTAATTATAGCTTCAATATTTGTTTTGTTTTCAATATTATCTTTGTTTAATATTATATAAAAATCATTTTGTCTTTTGTCAACTGGAATAAAACCTGATGATTTCATCAGGTTTAATTCAAAAAGATTAATATATTCTTTTTTTATACTGTTTTTTAATTTTTCCAGTTGTCCAGACATAATCTTTAATCTACATATCAGATACTACGTTTTCTCCGTCATTAATAATATTCGGAGTAATCATTATTACAAGTTCATTTTTTGACTTGGCAGTAGAAGTTGATCTAAATATCGAACCTATAACCGGCAAATCACCTAATAATGGTATTTTGTGAACTGTTTTTGTTTCTGCCTCTTGCAACATACCACCTATCACAAGCGTTTCACCATCTTTGATTCTTACATTCTTTAAGTTCAAATCCCTTCTGCTCAAAAGAGTTGCAACTAAATCACTTGTACCGGTTGCACCCGCTGCAAATACTTGATCCGCAACAGTTGAATATTTTGGTGAAATATTCAAAGTTACATATCCTTCCGGAGAAATAAACGGAGTTAAAGAAATTTTTATACCCAAATCTTCCCCTATTGTATATTCTCTCTGAACCGTACCAACGGAACTTACACCATTACCGGCCGATGATAAGAATTCAGATGTTACTTTTTCTACATAATCCTGTGTAAGATCAATAACAGATTCTTGACCGTTTGTAATCAAGATTTTCGGATTCGCAAGAACTCTTCCTTTTCTGTTCTGTATAATATAATTCATCATCCATTGAACACGAACAGATGGAACCTGTCCCCATACCGTACGAAGGATTTGTTGTGGTACTTGAACAGCCACATCAGAGATATTACCTGAATCATCATATTGTACAATAGGATAAGGATTACCGTTTGGCAATGCACCATTTTCCATAGCTGCCCAGTTATTACCGCCATCAAATATATAAGTGCTTGAAGATGTCCAAGGAGTCGAGTGTGTTCTGCCTGCGTTCATTCCTTCGCCATCAAACCTTGCATACCAATGCTTACCTGCTATTTGCCATTGGTTTTGAAATTCCTTTGACCCATTTTCGTTAAGTTCTATAATGGAAACTTCTAAATATGCTTGCGGTTGCTTAACATCATTTGATTTAATAAATGATTCAATCATTTGAGCTTGTGCTTCCGACCCACCCATAAGTGTTATAGTACCTCTTTGAGGGAAGTATGCTATTGAAAGGTTTTGAACATCAAAAGGTGCTACCGAGCCTGACGAAACCGTATTCAGTGTACAAGCTACAATACCTTCACCCAATTTTAACGGAGTACCTTCGCCACCTTCTGAGGCATCCGCCGCACCTCCTGTCATTTCGCCTGATTCACTGTTACCTTCACCGGATTCATCAGCCGAACTATTTCCACTACTACCCAGTTCTTTTCCCATTCCTCTTGATGGCAAAAGCAGATTGCATATCATGTTTGCCATTTCTGCAGGTGTGGTATGATTTACCGTAAATGTTTTTGAATAAGGCTCTCTGTCAAATTGCTCAATAACCTTTTTTACGATTTCAGCATCACTCGGCATACCGAATACAATAAGTTCGTTTGTAGCAGAATTAACTGTTGCGGCATCTCCACCGGACATGCCTGCTTTTTTCATGCTAAACACATTTTTATTCAAAAAGTTTGCAATGCTTACCGCACTGACATAATGAACAGGGAAAACCATCATTTCTTGTTTTGAATAATATGAATTTGATGGTGTATCCTTCGACATTATAATCATCGTATTACCTTGTCTATAATAATTCAGATTCGCAACCGATAAAACCAAATTAAAGGCTTCATTAATCGGTGTTTTTACTAAATCAAGAGTTACTTTTCCATCAACAGAAGAATGAAATACAACATTCATACCGGCTTTATCAGCAAACATTCTAAGCACTTGCTTTACATCAGAATCTCTAAGGCTTAGTGTTATTGTATTATTACTATCTGTTAATTTTACATCATTTGATAAAGTCATTGCTACAGAACTAACGTAAGAACTGTATGTATCAGAAACAGAATATACTGCCGGAGTTGCAAATGTCAAAATCAATGCAGCAGACAATATTTTTTTTATGTTACTATAACTCATTATTTTACACCTCCAAATTTATTATTCAGATTTGAAACATTGTTGTAATTCAATGTTCCTTCTGTTAATATTTCACCAATTCCGGCTTTGTATGTATTAGAACCTAATTGAACCGTAACTGAATCCTGTGTTATATTTATAATTTTGTAATTATTAACCTTGTCACCTTTTTTTACAAGATAATCATTTCCTTCTATATTTAAAATAGCGGATGGACTGAACTTGTCATATAATATGCCTGATACCGTTGTATCCATAATACGAGCTGCTTCTGAACCCTCATTTACGGCTTCAGGCGGTTCTACCAGATTGAATGTTGGAATATCGTTTACGGAGCCTGCTCCCGATACATCTCTGTATGGCACAAAAGGATTTGCTTTAACTATTCCGTTTGGAATGGTTATGACTCCTTTTTTTGATGATGATGATGCAATTGACGAATCGGTTGTCGTTATCATATCAATAGAATCAAACTCTGCTTCATTTATACTGTTACGAGTTGCGACTATTGAAGCAATAGGCAACAAGAACAATAGAAAAATAATGCAAGCTACTGCTTTTCTGTTGAACAATATACACTTCCTGATTGCCAGTAACAAGTTGTGCAATTTTTCCAGCTTCGTAACTTCTTCTCTTTTTTTCATGTAATTTTGTGTTTTCATATTTAAACTTCTAACTACTTCTTATCTTAGAACTAATTTATATATATTTTACTACAAATTAATATAATTTGAACCATCCAAATAAATTATTTATTTAAATCTTACTTAAATATTTTAATTTAAGAATTACATGTTATAAATAATAACATGTAATTAGTAATAAGGCAAATATCTACATAAATAAATATTTTATAATTATTGATTTTAATTTTTTTTTATTTTACGATTCAGTTGTAATAATCAATTAAGTAAGGAGATTTATTATGTCGAGAAAACCAATTATAGCAGGAAACTGGAAGATGAATTTGCTTCAATCAGACGCAAAAGCTTTGTTTGAAGGAATTTGTTCTTATGTGTCAAACTACACAGCTGTTCAATTACCTACGGTTGTAATCGCACCTGTGTTTACATCTTTAAATCAAGTACATTCAATAGCTTGTTCTTGCGGTTGCGGAGGAAATAAAATTTCCGTTGCAGGACAAAATTGTCATTGGGAGTCGTCAGGGGCATATACAGGTGAAATTTCGGTTGAAATGCTAAAAGATGCCGGTTGTGATTATATTATAATCGGACACTCCGAACGCAGGCAATATTTTTCGGAAACTGATGAAATGATTAATAAAAAGGCAAAAGCTATTTTAGAAGGCGGTTTAATTCCTATCATCTGTTGCGGTGAAACTCTTGAACAAAGAGAAGCTGGGGCTACTGATGTTCATATTGCATCACAGATAAGAGCTGCACTTTCAGGAATTTCATCGGATGATGTTGCAAAATCAGTTATTGCTTATGAACCAATATGGGCAATAGGAACAGGTAAAACTTGCGATAGCGTTGAAGCTAACAGAGTAATTAAAATGATTAGAAGCGTTGTTTCGGAAGTTGCAGGTGTTTCTGCTGCCGATTCAATACGAATTCTTTATGGCGGTTCGGTTAAACCTTCGACTATAGAAGAGCAGATGTCACAATCTGACATTGACGGTGCGTTAGTTGGCGGTGCAAGCTTAAAGGCAGACAGTTTCAATGAAATTATTGCAAGTACAATGAAAGTAACCGTATAAAATACAATTAAACATTATATAATAAAACCCTAAAACAGATTTTTATTTCGTCATGTTTTAGGGTTTTATTATGTTATAAGATGTAATATAACAAATTAAAAATGGTTTCTGAAAAATACAGAAACCATTTTTAATGCTTTTAAATGCTGTGTGATGTAAAAACAAGACTACTTGTATTCAACTTTCATATTATTTTCAACGACATGACCTGCACAGAATTTTGCATCGGCCGGTACTTCACCAACCTTACATGAAGTTTGCCAAGGACTATTAGTGTCTGTAATATTTTCACCTTGCAAAATATTTTGTGCATCAGATGAACCATAAGGTCTAAGAGTACCGTCTTCCATCAAATAAAAATAGAATTGATCTTTTCCCGGTTGATTAGGTTCTTTTAAACCATTAATATCAATTACCAATTTCTCTTGAATCACAGTTTTTGATGGCATATCATCATTTTTCAGAGGTGTTGCAGGAAAACCTGTAATTAGTGAGTATATAACGCCATTTGCATTTAAAAATCCGGTCTTAGCACCGTCTGTAACCAAGTTTTCCGGCAAGTTTGTCGGGGCATCAATCATTGATCCGCTTACAAAATCGCCAAGATTTGTCCAAAATATTTTTGCATCAGCATCAGCAGTATCTGTCAACAAAATTCTATCTGTTGGAGCACAAGCACTTCCTCCCGCAGAACAAACATAAGTTCCTGATAGTGTATCGGACTCGGACCTTATCATCATAGCCTTAGTTCCGTTTTCAAATGTAACAATAGCCTTACCTAATGTTGGCCCAACTTTTACTGTTTGAGTTTTTTGTACAAACAAAGGCATTGTCAAAGCGGCAATTACGCCTATTATGCCCAATGTAATAAGCACTTCTGCTAACGTGAAACCGTGTTTTTTCATACTATTCCTTTCTTAATTTTATTATTTATACAAAACTTTTAAACCATTTTCAAAAATATGACCGGCACAGTATTTTGCATCGGTAGGAGCTGTATTTGCAGGGCATTTACTTGACCATAATTCGGCAGACGCAGTTGGAGCTCCTTTGTCCCAACCGTTTGTTCCCACCGCCTTTAACGAACCGTCGCACCACATTGTAAAGAAGAATTGATCGCGACCCGGTTGATCCGGTGGCGTACCAACTCCGTTAATGTCAATTATCATAGCATTACTGAGATTTGCTGTTGCAAGTGGTACTTCTTTTGGAAAAGTGCTGTCGGCAGTTTGTCCTGTTCTAAACTTACTTGGCAATTGATACTCAGTACCGTCAGCCAACTTAAAGTTCGTACCGCTTCCGTCTTTGTCAGATCCGTTCATATAACGGGAAAGCTCGTTCAAAAATACTTTTTTATCACTTATCATAGAAATTCTATCGCCTGGTGCACAATTCGAATTACCAACAGGACATACCAGTGCTGCATTTAAACTGTCTGTTTCAGCAGCATTAAGAATTGCTTTTGTCGCTTGTTCGTAACCTGAAACAGCCTTTGCAAGTTGTGGTCCAATCTTTGCCGTGCTGGTTTTTGTTACAAAAGTAGGCATTGTTAGGGCTGCGATTACGCCGACAATCCCCAGTGCAATAAGCACCTCTGCCAATGTAAAGCCTGTTCTCTTCATACGGGTCCTTTCTTATTTTGTATATTATGTTAATACTGTACGCATGTTATTATAACCCTTATTAAATAGTTTTGTCAATTTGTGTCCTAGTTCTTGTAGGAGCAAAATAGAAATTTCCCCTTTTAATTCAAATAAAGAATTAACAAAGGAGGTTTCTCATGCCAAAGGAGAAATT
>JAKSUR010000057.1 GCA_024408765.1 bacterium
AATATACAAGTCCTCAACTACTTCATCTTCCGACTATGGATTGATTAAAGATTCTTTTATGGAAGGAATTTCTCCCTCGCCACGCTTGATTCTTTCATTTACGGATGGTGAAAATACACAATAATTCCTTATTTGATTCGGATACGATACAATCATTAAATTCCCTAACATTTACAAATCAATCATAAAACAAAAAACAAAAAATACAAAAAACCTAATGCCAGCGAAGGTACAAAAGGAAGTTGTTTCATTTCAGATGTATCTTTCATATTTTTTATTATACGAAAAACAAGTCCTAAGCCTGATATAAGTAAAAATAAACATGCAAGTATAGAAGATTTAAAAATTATAACAACTGAAATTGCGAACAAAAACAGTGCAGAAAATAATAATGTAAGACTATCTTTTGCTTTATATCTTTCATACCAAAAATTAGGTAAAATAAAAATCATTGATATTATAATTGAATAAATCAGAATCCAACAAAGGTTTTGCCAGCCTGCAATTGCACCGAATGCACCTGTAACAAACGTATCAGCCTCTCCCATTGCACGTCCTTTTTTTAACAAATGCCCTAAAAGAGCTATACCTTCAATTATAATAACTCCCAGAATCAAGCCAAGCACAGAATCCTTTACTCCAACCCAGCCTGAATTTATATATGAATAAATAAGACCGCTTATTCCCATTGCTATTGCGATATTACAATCAGCAATTTTTTCTTTTAAATCCGTAACAGTCATAATTATCAGGCATGATATCCAAAAAAAGGCAAAAAGCGTTATCCAATTCAGACCGAATTTAATATATATTCCGCAAAAAAGAAAACAAGTTAAAAATTCTACTATTGGATATTGCAAGCTTATTTTTTCCTTGCAAAAAGCACATTTTCCGCCCAAAAATATGTATGACAAAATTGGTATATTATGCCAAGGTTTTAGTCTGTTTCCGCATTTAGGACATTTTGAAGGCGGAAAAACTATACTTTCATTACTCAAAGAACGCAAAATAACTACATTATAAAAACTTCCCAAGCAAAGTCCGATTAATATTACAAATATAAATATAAAATTTTCTAATTCGGTAGTAAACATTTTAACCCAAGTTATCCTTATTGTTTAAATTTCCCTTTTGCATTTCTCTTTGTTCTGATGTATCAATTATCATGGAAGATATTGTATTAAAAGTCTGTTTCATTCGTCTTGTAACGCTCATTGGAGAAATCATAAGCGCTCTTGCAATTTCTCTTTTATTCATATCTTGTTTGTAGTACATATCAATAAGCATTCGTTCATCAGGCGGAAGCTTTCTCATAATATCGTTAAATATTATTTTGGCGTCATTATAATCAGCTCTGCTTTCATAATTATCATCAGCAAGCAATTCTTCAAAGCTTAATGTGTCGGAATCCGTTGAATAAACGTCATCTAAATATACAACCGAGCCTCGTCTGTCTGATTGCATTGCCAAATCGACTGATGAAACAGTAGTATCCAATGCTTCTGCCACTTCTTCGCTTGTTAACTGTTTGATTTCATCTGTTGTAAGGGCTTTTGTAAAATTATTAATACGGATTGATAATTCTTGAATATGTCTTGGAACACGAATTGTATTGAGTTTATCCCTTAAATAATGTTTTATTTCACCAATTATTAAATACCCTGCATAAACTCTGAAATTATCATTTTTTTCGGGTGAATATTTATCAATAGCTTTTAAAAGCCCGATAAAACCTGCTTGAATCATATCTTCAATAGGGTCATAAGAACGTCTTGCAATTGTTCTGGCAATTTTTCTTACAATAGTAACCATTTGTGTCACTATTCTTGCTTTTGCAATATCTTTTTCCTTAACATCGGATGATGTATGGTAAATTTTTAACCACTCATTTATTTTTTCAAAATCTTCTTTTTCGGACAATTTTTTCTCCAAAATCATCAATCTCCGCTCAATATAGGTATTATAACATAATTTTAAAATTTGTTACAAGTAAAATATTATATTTATTATAAAGTCGGCTATAAGCAGATAAACTGTTGATAATACTGATGCTTTTGTCGTAGAAATACCAACATCTTTAGCTCCGCCTTTTGTCATATAACCTTGTGTTGCACATACAAGGGAAATCAGAAGCCCGAAAACAAATGCTTTTAAAAGGCTTATGTAAATATCTTTTGTGCTTAGCCATAGCCAAACCGAATGCATATATCTTGAAGGATGAAGTCCTATTGTGAAATAAGATACGATTAATCCTCCAATTATGCCGATAAATTCCGCAATTAATACTACCATTGGTACAGTTATTGAGGCTGCAAGTAATCTTGGTGCAAAATAATATCCGACAGGATCGACTTTAAGCGTTTTTATTGCATCAACTTGCGAAGTAACCTGCATATTCGCTATTTCAGCAGAAATAGCAGTTCCTGCTCTTGCGCCGATAGCAAGTGCAACAAATCCCGGTGCGATTTCCCTTATCATAACAATTGCAATAGATCCGCCTATGTACGCTTCTGCACCGGTCATAAGAAATTGTTTTGAAACTTGTATTGCAATAACTGTAGCTGATACAAAAACTATTACAAGAGAAATGATTAGTGAATCATAACTTATCGTTGCTGCTTGTGTAATTACATATTTGAATCTCGTTCCGCCTGATAAGGTATATTTTATGCAAGCAATAAGGTTTTGAACGCATTGTCCCAAAAAATTAATCATAACATCTCTTTTCTTTACATATTATACAATAAACATTACTAAACTCCTACCTATGTATGATTTTTTTTAAATAAATTAAAGCAGTATATTTATTAAGCCGTTTTACAGATTGACTTTATAAAAACGGTCATTAAAATACAATTAAGAAAAATAGGAGATTCCGTAATGGGAATGGCAGCATCACAGGCAAGGTATTTAGCCTTAACAGCCCGTAAAACAAATACAGAATATGAAGGCCAGCAAATCAATCAGGCAAGAACAGCTTTGGCAAACCAAAGTGCCAATTTGTTTAACAGATTGCTTTCTATGGAAGTTCCTAATCCTCCGAAAACAACGGATTTCACAAAACTGCAATATTCATATTCGGACGGTCAAAATGAGGCTGTTATTGATGATTGGGAACAGTTATCTTCCGCTGACCCAAATTATAATTATATAGTAAATCATTATTATTATGCTAATATTTATACCGGCTCTCAAAAACTTTTACAGAATCCGGAAGTAACTCTTAAAGGACAAGTTCAAACAGAAGACATAAATGCCAGAGTTCCCGCGCCTACTGTATCATATAGACTTGATTCTTCCGGTGATTGGGTGTTTGATATTAATGGTACGACTGTGTATGTGCCGGTAACATCTTTAAGCATGGATAAAGAACTTGAAAATTCAATTAAAGATTTAAAGGACGGATTAAATAATCCTAATCTTCAAAACACTGATATTTATGCTTATAAAGACAATGACGATACTTATCACTTTATGCTTTATTCAGATTATGTAAATGGTAATAGTTTTGATTATATAACTGAATACAAACCAACCTACGTTGGAAATTGTCCTTTAACGGAGTTGACAAATCCGCTTGAAGAACCTATTAATGCTGAACTTTCGCAAATTATTAAAGATGTTCAAGGTACAAATTTGGATAATTATTTAAGCTTTGATCCTATAAATGGTCTTACATATTCAGGTAGCGGTATATATCAATTTCAAATGAACGGTGTTACTTATTATGCAAGTGAAATGGATTTATTGAACAGCATGCAAACGCAGGATGAGTACGGAAAACCTATAGAAAATCAGGATAGATTACCGTATTTTAATGCAAGTTATGTTAAAACAAGAATTGAAGAAACAAATAAGGCACTTCTTGAAACTGATGGGCAAGGAAGGTTTAAATCTATAAAATTTGATGATGACAGTATAGTTTATTCTTTGAATACAGAAACAGTTACTGATGAAGCAGCTTATGAAGATGCTATGAATCAATATCTTTATGAAAAAGAAAAATATGAAAAAACAATAGCCGATATAAATGCAAAAACTTCAATTATTCAAAAAGAGGACAGAACTCTTGAATTGAGATTGAAACAGCTTGATACAGAACAGAATGCTTTGAAAACCGAAATGGATGCGGTTAAAAAGGTTATCAAAGACAATGTTGATTCTACATTCAAGACGTTTAGCGATTAATAATAATCAGACTCCACATATAAATTCCACAAAGAGGCGAATAAAATTTCTCCTCTTTTTTATTTTTAATTTGATGGCAAAAAAAAGTTTTACGGGTTTTAATAATAGCATGGAGGAATATTCCAGACAGATTGTAATTTTAAAAAGGTTGAAATGTAAATTTTACCGTTATAAAATTGGTGTGATCAATTAACAACAAGTTATATGAGTGTGTATACAGTATTTAAAGAAAGGGGTATGTTTTTATGAACATTCAAAGTATTTCAGCACAGGATTCGTGCTGTCCGAAAACATCATTCAAAGGGATGTATGTTACTTTATCAGAGAAGAATCTGGGTAAAAATATTTCAAGAGAAGTTGTAGATACGTTTAATGCAAAAATTTTACCTAAAATCCGTATGACTCAAGCGGCAGAAGCTGACGAAGTTATTTTAAAAGCAGGCGGAGCGGGTAAAGTCATTGCTAATTCGGAAGATTTCAAATCAAAAGTAGATTTCTTTGCTCTGGCAGCAGGTTCGGGTTCCCGTTTCGCAAAATTGGCTCAAACAGTTGGTAATTATAATAAAATCAGTTTGCCTTTCAAATTAAATAAAACTGATGACATTCACATGCTTGATTTTGCTATGGCAATGGGTAAACACTTTATTGGAGATGAGGGAGTAAAAACAATTGTAGCTCCTTTTGCAACAGGTTCATTTGGTGATATAGTAGAAAACTTCCGCCACAATCCTGTTAAAGATATCGTAGTTTGTTGCGGTGATAATGTTTTTGCAGATAAAGCAACCGATATGATGCCATTTTTCACAAGATTGATGAATAATCCTAATAAACATGTAGGTCTTGTAGGAGTTAAGAGAACACCTGAAGTTGTTGCTGAAAGATTTGGCGTTTTGGGTGTAGAAATTGACAAAGAATCAGGTATTGCTAAATTAACAGGTTTTGAAGAAAAACCGCCTGTTGAAGTTGCAAGAAAAATGGCTGTTGATGGTTATAATTTTGCAAATACAGGTATGTTTACTCTTAGCAAAGATGTTATGGCAAAAATTATGGATGAAATTAACAACGGTGTAAATAATATATATAAACGTGGCGGTGACGGATTGCCTAAATATAAAGTTGATGAAAACGGAAACAAAGTTCTTGCAGAACCCTACGATTTCGCAGAAGCTGTAAAATATGCTCACAAAATGCTTCCTGAATGGTTTGGTATTGAATCAAAAGAAGGTTCAGAAGTCTTAATTGTTGATAAGTGGGAAGATGTAGGCGAACCGGAAGCATTATATGCATTTGCAAATGATATTAAACAATATTCAGGTAATTTCCCTAAAGAAGTTAAAGAAAATATTAATAATGCTTTTGAAAAACGAGTTCATGTAAAAGATGAAACTCCTTATATTAACTTTACAGACGCAGAAAATGTTTCATCAGAACAAATTAATAATGCACCGTTAATAGAAGGTGTACATATTGTAGTGTAGTATAAATAATTTAAACTATGAGAGGACGGTTTTGACCGTCCTTTTTTTTGAACAAATATCAATTTTTTTTCGTTAAAAAAATAGATAAAAAATTGTAATTAGTGTAGAATATATTTTATGAAAAAACTTTTTATAAAGAATTATGTCGTTTTGAGCTTTATTTTTCTGATTCTATGTCAGTCAGTTTACGGTATTGAAAATACACAGGCAAAATCAAATAAATTCAATTTATTTAAAAAAGATAAAAATGAAGTCAAATTAGAAAAGAAAAAATCGCCTAAAAGGGTAAAAATTACGGAAGTAGAATTGCCTCCGGTTTTCTCATTCAAAAATCCGCCGGCAAAACTTTCCGTAATGACTATGGATGAATGTGTTAAGTATGCAATCGAACATAACCCTGATTTGTCAATATATGAACAGAGGATAAAAGCGGCAAAGGCAGGAATAGGTGAAGCAAGAGGAAGTTATGCACCAAGATTAACCGCAAGAGTTAATTATAACCATCTTGATAATAAAGGGTCGAGAATACCAAGTACGCACACTGATTCGGGCGGATTTTCCATAGGTGTATCCGAAATGATATGGGATTTTGGAAGAACAACAGCCAGAATAAATATGGCTAAGTATGATACTGAATCTGCTCTATATGATTATGACTATGAACTTTTGGATTTGATATACAGAGTACAAACAAATTATCATGGTGTTTTGATGGCGCTGGCTAATCTTGATATATTCGAGCAAAATGTAAGAATTAATACCCTGAATTACGAACGAACTAATGCCATGTTTAAAGAAGGTTTAAAATCAAAAATCGATGTTGTTAATGCAGAAGTCAATCTTGCGGATTCAAAAATTCAATTTGTAAACGGACAAGAAGCTCTTGCAAATGCGATTATTGCTCTTCAAAATTCAATGTATTATACGGAAGAAAACTGTTTTGTTGTAACAAATACTGAAAATTTCGGATTTTTGAAAGCGGATTACAGAAAAAAAATGCAAAATATGGATAATAATATTAAACCGTCAGGGTTTATGTTTAAAAAGAATGAGGACGGCTTGATTACACTGTCATCAGGCATTGAACACAATGATATTATTCAGGATTACAAGTTGAATCCGTATAAAATAACAAGGCAGGAAGCGGTTGATAAAGCTTTTGAAAATCGCCCCGATTTAAAATCAATGCGTATGCTTTCAAAAGTTCAAGAGGAATCTTTAAAAGCTGTAAAAAGACAGTATGCACCAGAATTGACGGCTGATTTAACATACAATTATACAAAAAATGAATCCGCTTATACTAATCCGTTTCAAGTTGGTGCAAGCTTGGGTTTAGGCTCTTTAAATCCTTATCAAATCCATTATCAAATTAAAGAAGGTGAAGCATATTTAGATATTGCAAAGCATAATGTTAATATCGCTAAGTCTGATATATATTGGGAAGTTCAGTCTAATTACGTTACGATGCGTCAGTTGGAAAGAAAAATTCCACTAATGAATCAAAAAGTTAAAGCGACCTTAGAAAACTTTGAACTTGCAGACGGTCGTTACAGCGTTGGTTTAAGCAATTATGTTGAATTGCAGGATGCTTTAACTAATTACAATAATGCTCAATTGAATTTTGTTCAAGCCGTGTTTGAATACAATGTAGCAAGAGAAAATCTGTTAAAGTCAATGGGAGTTAAAAATGAAAATTAGTTTTAAAAAGAGATATATTTTAGCAATAACCATAATTGTGATGTTATTATTTGCTATTTTCAGCGTATTGCATAAAAAAACTACAAGATATATAACCAAACCTATTACGCAAGAAACAATTACTCAATATGTGGAAGCATCAGGCACAATCAAACCTATTAATACAATTGAAGTCGGAACACAAGTTTCAGGTACGGTGGCAAAAATTTATGTTGATTACAATTCTGTTGTAAAAAAAGGTGATTTGCTTGCAGAACTTGATCCGAGTTTGTTTCAAGCAAATGTTGACCAGTCAACGGCTAAATTGAACAACGCAAAAGCTTCTTATTCAAAAGCAAATTCAACTCTTAATTACAAAAAAAATAATTATTTGAGATATAAACATTTGTATGATAAAAATTACGTTTCAAAAGATGAAGTTGAACTCGCTTATGCTAACTATCAACAAGCATTAGCGGAAGTGGCAGCCGCAAGTGCAGAGGTTAGTGCATCTCAAGCTGCGTTAAATAACAATTTAACAAATTTAGGGTATTCAAAAATCACTTCTCCTGTTGACGGAACGGTTATTTTACGTGCCGTTGATGTAGGACAAACCGTTGCCGCAAGCTTTAATACTCCGACACTTTTTGAAGTGGCAAAAGATTTAACGCAAATGCAGATAGAAACAAGTGTTTCAGAAGCTGATATCGGTAAAATTAAAGTTGGTCAAAAAGCAACATATACTCTTGACGGATATCAAGACAGAAAATTTGAAGGTGAAGTTACTCAAGTTCGATTAGCTTCAACAACAACAAATAATGTTGTAACATACACCGTAATCGTTTCTGTTGATAATTCAGAAGGGCTTGTGATTCCGGGAATGAGTGCAAATGTTTCCATAATTACGAATAATGTTAAAGATGCACTTTGTGTTCCTTCTCAAGCACTTAAATTTACACCTGACAAAGCCGGCAAAAAGTATGAAAATCAAGGGGTTTGGATTCAAACTAAAACAGGTTTAAAAAGATTTGATATAACGCTGGGTGTATCTGATGATAATAAAACACAAATTATTTCAGATGAACTTAAAGCAGGTGATAAAGTTGTTGTTGGTTCATCAGACATGAAAAATAGGAAAAAAGGCGGTATGAAACCTCCGTTTTAGGTATAAATACTGAAGGTAAAAGATAAATGTACTATTACTTTTGTAATTCTTCAATATTTTTCTCGAACTCATTTATATCATAAGTTTTGCTTAACATATATGCAGAAAAAGGAAGTAAAAATACTATTTTTATTATCCTTAATAATATTTTTCCTATAATTTTTAAAATTTTTAATAATATGTTTTTCATAATTAAACCTCCTAAAATAACATCTTAAAAATGCTATTAGATATCTATAAGTATCTAAAAGATATATTAAAATAGTAGTTATTAATATGTCAATATGCCATGATGTTTGTATGGATAATAAAAATTTGCTAATTAGGTTTGGACGTAATTTGTGTGCAGAAAGAAACAGACTAGGACTTTCGCAAGAAGGTTTAGGTGAAAAAGTTTCTATTAATGGAAAACAAATTGGCAAAATTGAGCGAGGAGTAGCCAATCCCAAGTTGACAACGATTGTTGCTATATTAGATGCACTTGATGTGGCAGGCTACAACTACTGTAACGGAAGATATCCGATGGAGGCCACAAAGCATCCAAACAGAATCGTTGTAGGCAGTGAGACCTTCCCTTACGAGATTGGCAAAAACTGGGACATGGTAAAGAAATATCCTTATCTTATTGGTGATTTCATGTGGACTGCATGGGATTATCTTGGCGAGGCTGG
>JAKSUR010000058.1 GCA_024408765.1 bacterium
ATCTCGGAAGACCAGTTGAGTGCATTGATCGCAAAAGCCAAAGCAACATTTACAGGTTCAGAGAAAGATACGCACATATCTGAAAGTGGGATGTATACCAGCTATCGTACGGGGGATGATGAAATTGAAGGAATTTTGACGGAAAAAGGTATTGGTTTTGAAACTGACATGGTAGTTCTTTCAATTGGTGTAAAACCTGTTGTTGAACTCGCTAAAGATGCAGGAATTGAGATTGGAACTACAGGTGCAATAAAAGTTAACAGCCGAATGGAAACAAATATCCCTGATATATACGCTTGCGGTGATTGTGCGGAAAAAGTACATATTATATCAGGTACTTCCGTGTGGATTCCGCTCGGTGCAACTGCAAATAAAGAAGGCAGAACCGCAGCCATGAATCTTTGCGGTCAAAGTAAAGATTTTGAGGGCGTTTTGGGTTCTTATGTTACAAGGTATTTAGGTTTAAATATATCAAAAACCGGTTTTACGGAAAGAGAAGCTAAAGCTCTTGGTTATGATACTGTTTCAACGATTGTTACAAAAAAGGATAAAGCCGGATATATGCCTGACTCTAAAAATGTAACGCTAAAGCTTGTCGCAGATATGCGTTCACATGAAATATTGGGTGCACAAGCCATTGGTTGTGGTGATGCAGATGCAAAAATAGACAGCATTTCTGTTGGTTTAGCCAATCACTTGGAGGTTAAAGACCTTTTGGACATTGATTTAACATATTCTCCGCCATTTTCTGCAAGTGTTGATATTTTACATTCCGCCGCCAGAATTATCCAATCCAAGCTTAGAAATTAAACCTTCTTTTGTAAGCTCTTCAATTGCTTCTTTTCTTGCATCGCTGTATTTAATCAAATATTCAGGATACATTTCCCAAAATTTTTTGTAATAACTTGCAATAATTTTTTCTTCATTTTCCGTCAAATCTTGTTTATTTTTTATTCTTTTTTCAAGTATTTTTCTTGTAATGTCATTTTGAATTGATGTATATTCTGAAAAAGCTCGTTTGATTTCGGGACATTTTTCCCAAGTCCTTGTAGAAATTATTTTAGTTTTTTCAGCATATTGAGGATGAATTTGATAAAACGCTTTCATTTGTTGACGTTTTTTTTCAGCAACATCTGAATTTTTTTGAGCCTCTGCACCCTTTTTTGACATTGCACGATGTGCTTCCGGATTATTTTTTATACGTTGCCTTGAAAATTCTGCAACTTTATTATTTTCAGCTTCGTCTGTCATTTTTACCAAAATATTGTATTCGCCATTTGGTTTTTTTATATGTAATTTTTGATTTAGCCAGATAAGTAAGCTTCTATTTGAAAAACCGTATTTTTTAACAAGGTTGTCCTCTGTTATAAGTAAATACAAGTCTTTTAAATATTGTAAAGTAAAATCTTTTAACGGCATAATAGCCTTTATTGCTTTTAGTGCTTTTGAACGGTTTCCTTCAAACTCGGTAATGTTGATTATATCCGAAAATTCAGGATACAATTCTTTTGCTTCTTCTAATGATTTAGAATCAAAAAGTTTTTGATAAACATCGTTATGTAATTCTTTTAAAGTAGGTTGATTTATTCCGGACTTTGCTTCTGCGATTTTAACTGCTTCCAAAATTCTCTCAGGTAAATATTGAGAGCGTTTTTCTAAAATGTATCGCAGAGTTATATCAGAAGCTGCATTAAAGTTAAAGTTGTATTTTGTATCAAGGTTTAAAATGTTCATACCGGTCTAAAACTTGTAAAAAAAAAATTTGCTTATACTATACGACGTTTTAACCTTTCTGTACGATTTTCGCTCAAAAGATTTTTTAACTTCATAATTGCTTGCGCATGAAGTTGTGAAACTCTTGATTCTGATATATTAATAGTTTCGCCTATTTCTTTCAGTGTCATATTTTCATGATAATAAAGAACCATAATGGTTCTTTCTCTTTCGGGTAAACGCTTCAATGCCCCCTCCAATTCTGATTTAACATTCTTTTCTTCATATTCTTCATGCGGAGCTTTGTGCTTGGAATCTTCGATTGTATCTATTATTTCAATATCACCGTCAGAAGAACCTTTTTTTTCATACAAAGATGTAATTGTAGTATCATCGGCCAAAAGTTGCTCAACTTTTTCTTTTTCAATGCCGAGATAATCGGCGACTTCTGCATTATTTGCAGCCCTACCGTATTTGCGCTTTAATTCTTCTTGCGCTTCTTTGACATCTTTGATTTTTCTTCTTATACTTCTCGGCAAAAAATCTTGCGAACGAACTTTATCAATTATATTTCCTCGAATTCTTATGAGTGCATAAGTTTCAAACCTTGCGCCCATTTTAGGGGTATATTTTTCAACAGCATCAATTAATCCTTCAACACCATAACTGGAAATGTCTTCGTAGGAAAATGTAGGTGGAAGCGCTACTTTTATTCGTCCTACGACATATCTCGTCAGATAAATATATTGCAGAATAAGTTGATCTCTCAGGTTTTTATTTTCATGATCATCAAAATAAAGAGACCACAAATCCCCCAGTTCCTCGTTAGTTAGTCTTTTAATTCGATTATATGATGAAAAATCTAAATCCTGTTCCATCCCACTTTATCCAATAACATAACATATTCCATTTTACAGTTTTTACATAAAATCTCTATCGTATGTTTAGATGAAATTGTTAAGTTTGGTTAAGATAATACTAGAGTTTGCAGGAAAAATTAAAATTTTTCCTGCATTCTGATTTATACGGCTATACTTGGCAATGAATTCTCATAAACTTAGCCGGGCGTCAACCAATTTAAAACTTCAAATTTTCCGTCACTAATCCAATTTGCAAATATTTGGATTTCTTTTCTTATTTGGTGCTCCACTTACTTATTGAACTTGCAGTGTCTTTAATTGTAAACATTTGTAACAAATTTATTTAAAAAATTAAAGTTTTTTAAAAACCTGCCGTAATACATGCTACAAAAGGAAAAAGAAAAAGGAGAATGCGACCATGGGTATGGCGGCTTCACAAGCAAGGTTAATAGCACTGAACGCGAGAATGAATGACGTTGAATATCAAGGTCAGCAAATTAACCAACAGCGTACAACATTATCAAATCAAATTAATGATTTGTATAATTACTTGTTGGATATGGATGTACCGACTCCTCCTTCTACTCTTGATTTTCAAAAAACAGTATATTCGGGTATTACAGGTGCTACTAAATTTGAGATGAGCAATGTTATACCGACAGGAAAGAATCCGGCAGGAAGAGATACTTATTCTGTTGACTTGGCATATCAGATGACAGGTCACGCCGTTACACCCGCTGCATTGTCTGTTAATGTTACACAGGCAGGACCTACCTTATATTTTAATGAAGCACCCCAATGGGCTTATATGGTTGGTAATATTGTACCCAGATATGAAGTCCCGGATCAAAGTGATGCGTTAACTCAAGTAAGCCTCAGTGACACTGTTATTATTGGAATAACAGCCAGCGAATACACTCAACTTAATGCTAATACAAGAAATAATGTATTAGCTGTTTATACAAAAGAAGATAGCGGATTAAGAGAACTTGGTGTCAGTGAAAATATAAATCAGTTTGCAACTTCCAATGAAATAGTTTATTTAAAAATACCTGTGTTGGCTATCAAAGATGATGATCCGGGATCAGGTCAAACAGATTTAAAAGCTCTCCTCGGTTTTATTATCCCTACGCTTATTACACCGACTACACAAATAACTATTGAAGATCCAACCCATTATACATATAACGAAGATTTAAATGAAATAGGTTCTGCACAAGAATACTCAGGTTTCAAAACAGATTCACAAATTGCAAGTGCTAACTTATATGCAGTTGATACATCAATAAATGAATGTTTTCATATTACATCACGAACCGAATTAGAAGCGTATTTAGCACAATCGAACATTGTTATTTGTCAACTCGGTAATAGTGGAAGTTATGAGCATGAAATACCAAATCCAAATTATACAGGAGGCACAGGTTTGACTGTCGGTAATATGCCTGTTTACAATATGGACGATTCAGAAGTTGTGAATACATTAGGTCAATCATCTTATGATGATTATATTGAAGCTTTGAGACACTCATTCCCTGCTTTTGAAGGTGATGATATTGCAAGTCACTTTTATGTGTACATTGAAACATTATCCAGCGGACAGCTAAAACCGCATTTTATGTTAAAATCCGATTTGAGCCAGCTTAATCAAAGTATGATGTCCGCAAAAGTTTATGATTATGACGAGGACGGGACTTATACATCCGTAACAAAAACTCCGGATTGCGAATTGGAATTTGATGTAAGCACCGGTAGAATTGCAAGATTAGGCATTCCTGACGGTAACGGACAGATTATATGGCATGAACTCACTACCACAACAAAAGTGGATCAACAAGCTTATGATGCAGCATTTAATAATTATGAATACGAAAAAGCTGAATACGATAAAGAACAACAACTTATTAATGCAAAAACATCAATTATTCAAAACCAAGATAAAAATTTGCAACTTAAGTTGACAAGATTGGATAATGAAAGAAATGCGGTTAAAACTGAAATAAATGCAGTGCAAAAAGTTATTCAGGATAATATCGAAAGCTCATACAAGACATTTTCGGGTTAATAAAATAATCTATATAAAAAACCCTCTGAAATATTTTTCAGAGGGTTTTTTATAGCAGTAAGTATAGTGTAGCGGATTGACGGCAAGGCGGCTGGGAAATTTGGCAGCTTGGAGTTTTTGCAGCTAAACAGCCAGGAGGGAAGATTATTTTTCAGCCGCCCGGCTTCCTAGCTGCCTAGCTGCTCAGCTGCCTTCCTGCCTTCCTGCCTTCCTGCTCAGCTGTCTTCCTGCCTTTCTGCCTTTCTCTTTGTTGCTTAGATTCACAATTTATACATATATTTTAATAATTTGCATATTTTTTTAGAAGTGGTATAATCATGTAAAATTTAGTAATATAATATTATTGAAATATCTTAATCAGACTGTTATGAAAGGGGAAAAATATGAGTATCCAACCTATTAATTCTGTAAACACAAGTCAAAAACAACAATCATTTAAAGGTATATGGGCTCGTGTGGGGCAACACCATATAAATCCTAAACAATATTGTGCAGGAGCATTTTATAAATTTGTTGACGGTAAAAGTTTGTCAACCGTTACTGATCCGAGAAACGGTCGGCAATTAGTTGATTTTGGAATTATTAACATGACTGCAAAAGAAGGTAAAGAAGCTTATGCATTTTTATTTGAAAAGATTCAAAACACCAGTGGTTACAAAGCTGTTATAAAACTTAGAGATTTTATACAAACTAAAATGACAAAAGACGGTAAGCACAATGCAATTTTTATAGAAAAAGAGGATGTTGCAGATATTACAGCTAAAAAAGAACAAATAAACTTTTCTTTTGTTAACAGATGTATAACCGATTATGAAGAACAAAATAATCTTATAAAACAACACAACTCAATTCGGTCGGAAAAACCGGAAAAAATTAAGACAGGTCCTGAATTACTAAAATATTTAACCGAAAACGGTATTGCATAAAGAGTTTGTGAAAAAATTCAATTTTCCTCAAAGTTGAGAAGCATCTTCTATATACAATGTCTGCATTGTTGTGTTGTACTATTTGTAAGATGTTTGCGTGACTGCTCAACCACCATTGCCAAATTTTTAGTTTCAAGTTTTAAGCAATTGTTTATATTATTTTACAGCTCTTGTTATTGCTTCGATTATACGTTTGACTTTGATTATCTCAATATCAGCAAACTTTTCTTCAATATTATTTGAATCCGGGATGATTATTCGTTTAAATCCCAGTTTTTGGGCCTCGGTTATTCGTTTTTCAATATGACTTACACCTCTTATTTCCCCTGATAAGCCAATTTCACCTACAATTGCTGTTTGAGAATCAAACACAACATCTCTTACACATGTAATAATCGCCAGCGCTATCCCTAAATCTCCTGCCGGTTCGTTTACGTCTATTCCTCCGACAACATTGACGTAAACGTCTTGTTTTGAAAGATTAAGTCCGATTCTTTTTTCCAATACGGCTAATATCTGCAACACTCTGCTTAAATCTACACCGTTTGCGATTCTTCTCGGTGCGGGATAAGGCGTAACACCTACCAATGCTTGTATCTCAACAAGCATTGGTCGTGTTCCTTCATTTGTAACAATTATTGTACTTCCCGGAGTTTGCGTCTGATTATATTCCTTCAAAAAAGCTTGACTCGGATTAATTATCTCAATAAGTCCTTTTGCTCCCATTTCAAATATGCCGACTTCTGATGTGTTACCAAATCTGTTTTTAATTGAACGCAAAATCCTATATGATTTATATTTATCACCTTCAAATTGTATAACTGTGTCTACCATGTGCTCTAATACTTTTGGGCCTGCTATATTTCCTTCCTTTGTAACATGACCGATTACAATTATTGAAATATCATTATTTTTCGCAATTCCCATTAAAAAATTGCAACACTCCCTTATTTGAGAAACACTCCCTGCCGAGCTTTGAATTGTAGTTGTATAAACGGCTTGAATACTGTCTACAATAACCAAATCAGGACGCATTTCTACAATATGTTTTTTTATTAATTCAAAATTTGTCTGAGAATAAATATATAAATTATCGGATTTTATTCCCAACCTTTCTGCTCTTAATTTTATCTGACCGGCAGATTCTTCCGCTGAAATATACAAAACCTTCTTGCCTTGATTACACAACGCTCCGCTTGTTTGCAAAAGTATTGTCGATTTACCTATTCCGGGATCGCCCGCAATAAGTACAAGAGAACCCTGTACAATACCTCCGCCCAAAACTCTGTCAAACTCTGTAATATTTGTTCTCGTTCTTATTTCCGAATTTATTTTTATGTCAGCCAGCTTTTGCGGAGGATTTTTATCCGGCAAATCCTGAGTTAATTTAAGTGTAGCCGAATCAGAAACTTCTTCGATAAAAGACGACCACGCACCACATTCGGGACATTTTCCCAAATATCCTGCAGTTTCATATCCACAGCTTTGACATACATATTTTGACTTAACCTTTGCCATAAGTAACTAATTCATAGGGATAACAAGCTTTTGACCGATTGATAAAGCATTCGGGTTTGACATTTTATTGGCTTCCTGAATAGCATTCACTTTACTCATATCAAAAGAACCGTAAAACCTGATAACAATACTCTCTAATGTATCACCCGCTTTAACAGTATATTCTTCTCTCTTAACAGCAATCGGAGCAGATTTTGAACTTGTACTGTCTGCCGGAATAAATGAAAACTTACCGTTTGTATCAGTAACAGCTGCTTGTTTCTTGACCGGCACCGCAATATCATCTTTTGGTGTTGATAAATTAATCAACAAGCTGAGAACAGTCGTAATTGCGAGTGTAATAATAACTCCGAAAACAAATCCTGTAACAAAATAAACTTGTGGAGCTTTTTCATTGCGTTGAGGTCTAACACCAAAAGACTGCCACAGAACATCAAGCTCATGAGTCTTGTTTTGTGTTTTATAAAAATCTTCATCTTGATGCAAGTTATTATAGCGATTTAATGCTTCCATCATTGCAACTTTTTCTCTTGTAATATTTGAACGCCTTAACGTAGTGCTTTTCATAAGACCTCTTTATCTGATGACATACAACCCTGCCATTCTGAATAAAAAATAACATAAAATTTATATAATCGCAATTATGTTAAGATATATGTAAAGATTTGTTAATTTTAAATGCAAAATTAGCAAATATAAAACTGATTTAGATACAAACATCCTATAAAAAGTTTGACAAATTATATTATACTTGCTTGCACCATTCTATAGTTTGGTAACATTGCATTATACTTGCAATCTCATCTCTATCACCATTCATTAGAACTTCCATTGAAGAACTATACCCCTTTGGATTTGAAGACAACCATGATGCCACATTTGTAGCTATAGTATTAATCGTTGTATCTGAAATATAGTATCCGTCAGATGTTTCTATTCTTTCAATAATACCACTATCTTGATTATTACCGTTTATATGAATGCCGGAATTTGGTTTAATTCCTTTTGATAATAGCTTGTTCATTGCAGATTTATTCATAAAGCAAATAGTATCATCGATTATTTTGCCGTCACCTTCTTTGAAAAATAACAAATTAGTACCTTCATCACCGTATAATTTGTCATTACCTTTACCACCGATAATACTGTCGTCATTTTTTCCGCCATGAATTATATCATCTCGTTCACCGCCATAAATAATATCATCACCATTTCCGCCATTAATTATATTATTACCGCTCGCTTTTGAAATGGCATTAATAACATCGTCTTTATTTTCAATCATATATTCTGAATAATTCTCCGGAACTAACGCCAACATTGTTTCATAAGATGCAAAATCACCGTAGATTGTATCATTTCCGTCACCACCTTTTATGGTATCGTTGCCATCACCACCAAATAAAACATCATTGCCGGCTCCACCGTCAATATAATCCGCACCGTCCTCACCACAGACCACATCATTACCATTGCCTGCATATATTTTATCGTTTCCGTCACCGGATACTATTCCGTCAGCATATTCTCCCGTTCTGACAGTATCATTATATTTACTTCCTATAACACTTTCGGCAACAAATGTTGCTTTATGTGACACTGCTTTTTGAGATAATGAATAATCGCTAAACAAATTTAAATGACCGCTTAATGCTTCATAATACCCTTCACCAATCGTAGCTTGAACATTTATTTTATTAGAAGCAGAGCTGAAGTAATTTTTCAAAGTAACTATATCCGTTGGAGTTTCAAGTGTCGGGTAAATCAGCACTAAGTTATTCTTATCTCGCATTGTATAGTAATATACACTCTCACCTGTTACAAAATCAGAAAAATCAAGATTATACTTAGTTACCGCTATTCTTATAAAATTTATACTCAATCATATTAAACTCTTTTCACTAATCATGTTACTATTTTATATTCTAACAAAAACAATATTTAATATCCGATTGTTGTTTTATTTTTATGGTAACATTTAATCATAAAAAACAATCAATAGCTATTTGTTACTTTTATATTTATAGTGTTAATATCAATTAATTTTGTTTGAATAGCTCTTATGA
>JAKSUR010000059.1 GCA_024408765.1 bacterium
TCATAAGAGCTATTCAAACAAAATTAATTGATATTAACACTATAAATATAAAAGTTGTTAACAATAGCTATTACTAAAGAATATTAATACGCCTCTAAAAAGTTTGTATAAATATTTAACATTATTTATGTTATATTTATAATTAAGGATAATCGGATTATGAGTGAAAAATCAGATAAAGCCAAGGAATTGTTTAAATCAGGTTACAATTGTTCGCAAGCCGTACTTGGTGTTTTTTGCGAAGAGCTCGGACTGGATTTTGAAACAGCAATGAAAATATCTTCTTCATTCGGAGGCGGAATGGGCAGAATGAGAGAAGTTTGCGGAACTGTTAGCGGTATGTTTATGGTTGCAGGATTGATGTTTGGGAAAGCAGATACATCATCAAAAGCAGAATTGTATAAAAAAATACAGGATTTGGCTGAAAATTTTAAAAAGCGAAACGGAAGTATTATATGCAAAGACCTTTTGCAAGGAATAGAGTCGTCAAATTCACCGGTTCCGAGTAAAAGAACGGAAACGTATTATAAAAAACGTCCTTGCACCGAACTTGTAGGAGATGCAGTTGAAATATTTGAAGAATATATAAAAGAAAACAAATATCTGAATATTTAAAAAGGGTGATTTTTCAATCACCCTCTTTTTTTATTTTTCTAACTTTGCCAGACGTTTTTCAAATTCTTCTTGCTGTTTTGCAAATTCGGCATTTTGTTTTGTTAATTCATCAATTTGTTTTTCTTGAATTTGAACTTTGTCTTGTAGTTTTGCAATTAAATCCATGTTAGATTTTACCTGTTCGGTAACTTTTGTAATTTTAACATCCAACTCTTTTACGGCATTAACAAGAGCGTAGAACATATCTTCCATTCTGATTCTTAAAAACCCGTCCTCGCCTTTTATAACAGCATCAGGAAATATTTTTTGTAAATCTTGTGCAATTACACCGACATGAGGAGTTTTTGCTTCATCTTTTTTATAAGTAAAATGGAAGGTTTCAAGTTTATTAATTTCAGCCAATCCGCCTTTAAAGACTTCGCCAACATTCTTTAACCGACGGTCAGAAGGAGAAGATTGACCTGTCATAACAAAACGATCGCCAACTTTCCTGTCATACAATACAGTCCATGGAAACATATCGCCATTGTCCCCTTGCATACGTACATATGTCCAACCACCTTTTTCAAGACCTAACCTAGTTTGGTTTTTTACGTCTAAATTATTTACAGTAATAGCGCCATCTACAATGAGATTCCCGGGAATATGAACTGTGTGGTCTTTTGTACCAAGAACAATTTCATTTGCTTTTGTTGTATTTACCGACTTACCTATAGCTACTGAATTTTCATGTTTTGCTGTTGCCCCGTTTCCTATAGCTACTGAATTTTCATGTTTTGCTGTTGCCTCTTTTCCTATTGCTACTGAATTATTATATCTTGCTGTTGCCTCTTTTCCAATTGCTATCGAACCACCATAACTTTTTGCACTTGCTCCTAATGCCACTGCATGTGTAGCTGCATATGAATTGCCACCGATAGCTACCGGGCCGTGAGAATTGTCACTGCCACCCTTGTCATCTGAACCGCCATCACCACCTTCTAGGGAAGCTGAGTAATCATAGCTATTAGCGGATGCGGATTTACCGATTGCAATTGCTTGGTTTCCTTTCACCTTTGCTGATGTACCAATCGCAACAGCGTCATCAACAGAAACAGACCCTGTCGCTAACATAGAATTTTTTGGTTGAGCTGTTGCATTGTTTCCGATTGCTATTGTATTGTTACCTCCGGCTTTTGAGTCAGCTCCAACGGATATTGCACTATCGGCAGATGATTCTGAGTTTGCTCCCAGTGCTACTGTATTACGGTTTTGCGCTGTTGTATTGTATCCTATTGCGAGCGACTTACCTCCAATATTAGTGGCATTAGTACTTGCATAAAATGCACCTGTGTTTGTATAACCAATACTCATTGGGGATATATCATCCAGAGTATACGATTCAGGATTACCCTTTGGGTCGGGGCCACAAGTACCTGTACCTGTGGTCGGATCACATTTATAATCGCCACTATATAATTTTATTTGAGGATTATTCACAGCATCATTTGATTCTATATATAATCTGGCTTTTCCGCCACCATGAGTATCTGATAACGCGCCTATAAGTATGCTTGTGTCGCGACCTGACAAATTATAACCGATAGTTCCGTCGTTTCCAATCCAAGCCCAAGGATCGGACTCTGCACCTTTAACCATTTTTTTACTTATCATTGGTACTGATGCGGCCATTACAATAGCTACAATTAACAGCACTACCATCATTTCTGCTAATGAAAATCCGGCAAAATTTTTAATGTTTTTCATATCTTCCTCTCTTATTTATAAAATATATATTACATTATATCATATCTATAGTAAAACACAAGTTATTTTAGCTATAACGCTTTTATATCAAGCGTTTTAGACTTTCCCTGCAAACTTAACATTACAATCGCAGACTAATTCTTCGCACGCTAAAACGGTTATGTTTGGTATAAATTCAGAAAGTATTACAAACATCATGTGTCTGATTTCCATTGGAACTGCAAGAACAATTCTGTCGAGTTTTTTCGATTTTGCAATTTTATTGATTCTATCCGCAATTTCTTGAACATCATCAGCACTAATCCTTATTACAGACTCATCTTCATCTTCATTAAAGAATGTATCTATAATTTCAGCCGTTTCATCCGTTAATTCTAATATTTTTAACTCTCCGTCTTTCCCCAAATCTTTAATAATTAATTTTGAAAATGCTAATCTTACTTTGTCCAACAAATCATCTTTTGTTGGTTCATTTGCATAATCATTAATTTTTTCAAATAAATATATAATATTTTTAACAGATACACGCTCCCTTATAAGGCATGTTAAAAGATATTTTAAATCGGATGCGGTTATAAAATCGGGTATTATATTGTCAACAAGGAAGGAATTGTTTTCTAAAACAATTTCGATAAACTTGTTTACGTCATTGTAATCCATAATATCGGATACTTCTTTTATTGAAATGTATTCAATAGCTTTACCAATATATTCAACAGCAGACATACCTTTAATCCAAAAGTCTTTGACTTTTTCTTCCGCTATCCAAATAAGTTTTTTTCCCGTTATATCATCCGTTACTACAAAATCGTTTTCATCAGTCTTATACCCTTTGAGTTCGTCTTTGTAATATGCCTTATAATCCGGTATGACAATACCTCTAAATACTTCTATATCGTGTATGTTTATACTAAATTCATTTTGATTAAGTTCATCACTGTTATGAAAATGTATATGAGGAATTATATATCCGAGTCTTTCAGTCAAATTTTGACGAACTTTGACCGTTTGCGCAAGCAAGTTATCCGAATTTTCCATGGAAACTAAATCTAAAATTTCTTCCGAAAGATTTACCGTAAATTTTTCCTCTTTTATCGTTGAATACATTGTGTCAGGAGAAATTTCGTTTACAAGCGATTGCTTCAAAGAATCCAAAAGCTTTAATTCATCAGACATTTGATTATTTATTTTGTTTTTGTCCTCGCTTGATAAATTGTCACTTTCAAGTTGTGCCTTAATCTTTTTTATTCTTTCTTTTTGGTTTGAAATTTTTAATTGTATTTCTTTGCATGATTCGTAAGGACTTGTCGGTGTCGCAAGCATTTTTTCCATACGATATTTAAAACTCGTAACATTTACAATGTCATCTAAATCAGTGGAATCTTCTTCTTGCCGTTCTCTCATAAAAATGCAGTTAAAATCAATTGAATTTTCTGTTTCAATTTCATGTAAAGTATACAAATCCCAACCATCATCAGACATTTGATTCAATAAATCCTCCAACGCTTGCTTGTCGTCCGTTGGTACTGATTTAATTACATATTGCATTTTTTTGTTAAACATACTAATCCTCTTCCGCTTTTATAATTTTATAAATCATGTTGTTGTGAGATGGTTTGTTTTCATGTATCGAAAAAGCCTCATCGCAATACTTTTGAGCAGTTTTTGTTTTTTCAGGGTCATTGGAATACATTGTATATAAAACTTCTCCTTTTGTAACCATTTCACCGCTTTTTTTATTCAAATAAATTCCGACACTATAATCAATCGGATCGGATTTTTTATCTCTCCCTGCACCCAAAAGCTTACAAGCATACGCTATTTTATATGCATCTATGTTTTGTACATAACCGCTGACTTTCGATTTATACTCAATTTTATGCAAAGGAAGGTCAAATTTGTCATAATCATCAATTATATCAGGATTTCCGCCTTGTGCTATGACCAATTCCTTAAACTTATTAAGCGCCTTTCCGCTTGAAACAATTTCTTTCAGATATTGTTTTGCTTCACTTTCTGTTTCATACATTTCTGTCTGCATAAGTGCAATAGCCGCAAATGAATAGGTTAAATCCGCTATATCACTGTCTTCAATATGTCCTTTTAAAAATTCAATTGATTCAATTATTTCAAGAGAATTACCTATCGCTCTTCCCAACGGTTCTTCCATTGAAGTAATCACTGCGGTTATTGACCTGCCAAGCATTTTACCTATATTAACCATAAGTTTTGAAAGTTCAATTGCATCCTCAGGAGTTTTCATAAATGCTCCGGAACCGTATTTAACATCTAGTATTATATTCTTAGCGCCGGAAGCTACTTTTTTTGAAACAACTGATGAGGCAATCAATGGCATGCTGTTAACAGTTGCCGTAACATCTCTTAGTGCATACAATTTCCCGTCCGCAGGAGTCAAATTCTGCGTCTGCGAAGCTATCGCAACATTTATTTGTCTTACTTGCTTTATTAAATCTTCAATTGAAAGATTTGTATTAAATCCCGGTATTGATTCAAGCTTGTCTATTGTTCCGCCCGTATGTCCAAGTCCCTTGCCTGAAAGCTTTGCAACCGGTATTCCGGAAGCGGCAAGTAGCGGAATTAAAGTAATAGTAACTTTATCGCCGACTCCGCCTGTGGAATGTTTATCCACAATGGAATCCGTAAATTCACCAAAATTAATAACTTCACCTGACTGAATCATGTCTTCCGTGAGCCAAGCAGTTTCTTCTTCGGTTAATCCTTTGAAATATACCGCCATTAGCCATGCCGAAATTTGATAATCAGGTGCCGAACCGTCCATTAGAGAATCAATTAAAAACTTTATTTCTTCTCTTGTGTGGCTGTATCCGTTCTTCTTTTTTTCAATTAGGTCAACTATTCTCATAAATTATTTTACACTCTTTAATTTGCTGATTACAATGTCTGTTATATCTATACCGCCAACAAAAACTCCTCTTTGGTCCATTATTGCATCAAGTTTTTGTTCTACCATTACGGCTTTTGCCACTTCTCTTATTTTATTGTAAACCTCTTGTTCACGTTTGTTTTTTAGATTTATATAAGCTTCTTCTTTTGCTTTAAATTCTTGTGCTGTTTTTTGTTCAAAGGTTTGCTTTTTTAATGGTGTATCGAGAGTTTTATATTCTTTTTCCTTATCCACCAAATATTGTTGCATTTCCAACCCTTTTGCATCAACTTCTTTCGTAGCTCTTTGTGCATAATCATAATTGTCAATTACCTTCAAATAGTCAATATAACCAACTCCACCCGCATAAGACATGCCGGCAAAAGCTAACATTGAAGCTACTACAAGCCCGATTTTTAAATTCTTCATAATTATATCCTCCCAATTAAATTTAGTACATCATATCGCCTGCGCCAAAAGTGAAGTAACCGTTCTTCGAACCGTATTCTCCGCAATTGGTGAGCGGAATACCGTAGTCAATCGATAACGGCCCAACTCCGGGTATTGTAATTTTTAACCCGACACCGGCTGTAATTGCGTGCAACGGTCTATCATACAATACATTTGCAATTGTCGGATTAAATACCTGACCTGCATCAACCCAGAATGTTAATCTCAGGTTTTGTAAAAATCCGATTTTAAACCTGTCTGAGAACGGTATCGGCGTCGCAAGTTCGGCAGAACCCATTACAAAAGAAGTACCTGTACCTACACCGTTAACTTTATATCCCCTAACCGTATAAGGACCACCAAGTCTAAATGCCATTATTTCAGGCATGTTGTCCCCATGAACCTTTAATCCGCCTCGGCCGGTAAATGTCAATGATGATTTTTTAGCTACCGGAATGTATTTTTTAGCAACCCCGATTAACCTGCCGTTTGTTTTCCCAAATCCGTCAAGCCCGAATGCTTCTTCATACCTCATAGAGGCAAGAACGCCATTTCTTGGATTCATCATAGTATCTCTGGAATCATAAGTGAAGCCCGGAGCAAGTCTTAAAAATAAGCCACCTTCCAATTCACGAGCTCTGTCTGCTATATTTAAACCGTGCGCCAAATAGCGTCTTTCAATATTTCCACGATCGCCTTCCGAAAGGTGAATATGTTCTACTCCGGTTGTAAATGTCGTTGACAATCTCGGATTGTTAGCAAGTTTATGTGCTACGGTTGTTTCTATGCCTATTCTGCGCTCCAAAGCCAAAGGAATCTGATAACTTCCTAAATCCCTGTAATAAATCTTACTCATTAATGAATTGTCAGAATTTAAAAAATGAGGTTCAAAAAAGCTTAACTCACCCTGATAATTCATGTGTTCTTTAATAGAAGCATCGCTCATTAAGATACCGGAACCAACCAATCCCGAAAGAGAAATCCTTTGATTTTTCCCTCTAAAATTGTTATCAGATATACCGACAGACCCAAATACACCCGTTGCGGAATCAATACCGCCACCGATTGAAACAGATGCCGTACGCTGCTCTTTTAATTCTATTGTAAGGTCATATTTATCAGGATCATCCTCCGATATTTCAATGGTTCTGTTAACATCTTTAAATGCTTGTGTTGAATAAAGCCTTACAAGATCCTGTTTAACAATGTTTTCGTTATAAACAGACCCCGGCTCGGTCATTATGTTACGTTCTATTACATATTCTTTTGTTTTTTCATTACCTTTTATAGTAATTTTATTGATTTTTCCTTCCGTAATACTTAAATTAAGCATGCCGTCAGGATCATCATATACGGAATCAACTTTTGATAAAATGTATCCTTTTGAAAAATAGCAATTGTTAATTTTTTCCATTGCTGAATTTATATCTTCAATGTTTTGAGGCTTGCCTCTAAGCGGAATTAAATAATTCATGATTTCATTGGTTGAAACAGCAGTATTACCTTCTATTGTAAAATCTGTAACGGGAACATTCTCTTCCAAAATTATTTTAAGGGAAATTGTGCCGTTTTCGTTTTTTACAGGGATAGCTTTCATCCTTTCGGTAAAATAGCCCATTTTATATATGGTTTTTAAATCCTGTTGCATAAGATCCTTATCATAAGCATCCCCTCGTTGGAGCTTTAATTTTGATAAAATATATTCGGGCTTGATAATATTGGCTCCTAAAACCTCAATGTCATTGATATAAGAACTTTTGCTTTCTGTTAACTCACCTTCGATATCAGATTCCATAATTTCTTGTTCTGAAATTTCTTCCATGGCAAAAGACGGCAAAAAACAACCAACACTGATAATTGCCAAAATGAAAACTATTAATTTTTTATATATCCTCAACAGTCCTAACAACTATTTTTACTCCAAAGTATATATAAATTATTTTATCATAAACAATTCTTTAAAGGCAAAAAATTCAAAAAAATTAATAAATCATTCAAAATTTTTCAAAACAGGTACAGCGTTCAGCAATTTTTTTGTATAATCTTCCTTTGGTAATCTAAAAACTGTACCGGCGTAATTTTCTTCTATTAACTTGCCGTTATTCATTATTCCAATTTTGTCCGATAAAAACTTAATTACACTCATGTCATGAGAAATAAATAAAATTGTTAAGTTCTTTTTTTGCTTTAAATCTTTTAGCAAATTCAATATTTGTGCTTGGATACTTGCATCTAATGCGCTTACAGGTTCATCCGCAATAAGCAATTGGGGTGAAAGTATTAAAGCACGAGCAATTGCGAGTCTTTGTCTTTGACCACCTGAAAATTCATGTGGATATAGATTTAAACAAGTGCTTTTTAAACCTGTTTCAAACAGTATTTCTTCAATTTTTGATTTTTTTTCTTGAATATTTAACGTAGTATTTATATCTAAGGGTTCTTTCAAAATATCTTTTATTTTCATTTTTGGGTTTAAGCTTGAATACGGGTTCTGAAATATCATTTGGACAAAATTCGGGTATTCTTTTTTAATTTCAAAAATATTTTTGCCGTTAAACAAAATCTCACCTGATTTTATCGGAATAAGTTTTGTTATCGCTTTGGCAATTGAAGTTTTACCACATCCGGATTCACCTGCAAGTGCGTATATTTCGCCTTGATTTATTTTGAGCGATACATTATCAACGGCAACTGTGGAAGAAATCTCATTTGATATTCCCAAATACTCAATATTAAGATTTTTAATTTCTAATAAAACACCCATAAAACAATTTTAACATTATTTTAAAATAAAATGAACAGATAATAGTACAACTCCATAATTCTAATGTGGATTTCGGTGTTCATATTGTCTTTTTGTAAATGCCGTTGTCAAAAATGCAGAAATTTTAATTTTTATCTAACAAATTAAAATAAACAGTTGACAAAAAAAATAATGTATAGTAAAATTAAAGAACGCGCTTTTGAAGTGCGTAAAGAATGTGATTTACACTTAGGTGACAACAGAATCTGCGCAAACAGAAAGACACCACTGAAAGCCGAAATATAACATTAGCATTTTTGAACATTAAGCTCTTATATAATGTTAAGTTTTGTAAAAGCATGAGTTGACAACTTAAATTGAAGAGATAAGATAGTACAGTTCGGAGGTAATCCTCCTGTCTGCAATTGTCACATTAGACTGAGTGATAAAATTAAGTAGTCACAAGAATGTAGACGAAGCAAAATTATTATACGAAATAGAATAGCAAACAGAATCAAACGAAAGCGAACTAAATGTTCGTTAGCACATTGACAACAGAATAGAAAGACACATTTATCATGGATAAGTGAAAGAACT
>JAKSUR010000006.1 GCA_024408765.1 bacterium
TTTGGTGACTATCTTGAATTTTGCGGTGATGCTATACTTGAAATGGTTAATGACGGTGAAAGAATGGCTATACTGGGTGCTATTGGTGATGATTTGGGTAGCACTTTTATGAAGTTGGTCGACTTTATCGGTCAAGGTGTTTTGAAATTTGTTGAGTGGGTTACTTCGGCAGAGGGGCTTACTACTATTCAAGGTTGGGTTGAAAATTTAACTGATGCCCTTGATTGGTGTATTGATAACTGGGATAGCATTGTGGAAGTTACAAAAAATGCGGTTATTGTGTTTGGTGTCTTGGATGGTATAGTAAAGTTATTGGTTGGTGGTTTTTCTGCGTATGTTACGTACACAAGTTTAGCTTCTTTCGCTACGGGAGTGCTTGGTGTGTCGCTTGGTGGTTTGGCTGTTACGGCACTCGGAGTTGTTGCGGTAGTTGGTTTGGTAGCTTATGCTATTTATTCTGTGTGGGATATGTTCGCACATTGGGATGAAAAAGTAGCTTGGTGGGAAAAAACTTGGGGTGAAGTTGGTGAGTGGCTTGAATATACCGTAGATTGGTGGAAAGAAGTTTTAGGCAATTTTGCAAAATGGGTTGACGATACCGTTTTTAAGCCTATAACAGAGGGTTGGCAAACATTAATTGATGCGTTTAATGACCCTATTGCAGTACAACAAGCTGTTAATGACCCTGTTGGAAACTGGGTAGATGGTGCAAAAGCTTTGGGGTGGATTCCACACGCTGACGGTGGATTGATGACAAAGCCACATCTTGGGGTTGTAGGTGAAGATGGTCCTGAAATGATTATTCCATTATCAGCTGACAAACGTGGCTCTGCTGTTGATATGTGGCAAACTACAGGAAATATGCTTGGTGTAAAAAGTTATGGTACAGACAGTTTAAGCGGTGGTAGTACTGTTTATGGTGGTAGCACCAATTATGCACCTACTGTAAACATTAACGTAACAGGCGGTAGCGACAGAGGTACTATAAGGCAGATTGAAGATGCTGTAAAAGAGGCTTTGGAAGAGAGTTTTGCTTCGGCTTTAAGACGTAGACCGAGGGAAACTTATGTATAGGGAGTGATAAAGTGGCTAATATTAACGGAATAAGGGTGTTTGTGAAAGATGAACAGTTTAGTCATTCGGCAGAGGTTACAAAACACAAGGTTGAAAAGGGGTTACCTCTTACGGATAATGTTCAGCGAAATGCGTCAACTATAACCATTAAAGGCGAAATTGTAGGTAGTAATGCTTCAAATGACATTAACACATTCAGAGGGTATATGGAAGATGCGGTTTTGATTTACTATGTGGGTCGAAATTATACTTTAGGAAATTACGTTATTACGAACTTTGAAACAAGTCACCCTAATACTATTTGGGGTGGCTGTTCTTTTACTATGACTATGCAGGAAGTACGTTTTGCTAAAAGCAGTTATTTGAGAAAAGAAACAGCTTCTACAGCTAAAGTTACTAATGCAAGTAAGGCACAATTAGCTGACGTTACTACTACGGCAACTACTAATCAAAGTGTGAAGTCAACATCTGATACAGGGACTAAATCTGTAGTAGGTGGCGAAAAGACAAAAGAGCAGAAAGACAGCGAAAATCGTACAAATATTAATGCAAGTTATGTTAAAATGGGTTACAAGTGTATTTGGTATACTTGTAAAAAGGGTGATACTATATATACATTGTTTGGGAAAAGTAACGCACCATTTAAAAAATATAAGGATGTAGGAAGATATGGCTTTGGGAATGATTGGACTAACGAAAAAATACGTGCAGTAAATAAATCATCTATGAGCGATAATAAAACATTTATTGCAGGAAAACGTATTATTGTTGGCTATGAAAAGGGGTGATAGTATTGGATAGAATACCTATTAATATTGATTTGATACCCTATAAAATGAACATTGAACTTGCAGGGAATGTATTTATTTTTGAATTTAAGTACAATTCGACTATTGATTTATATACCATATCACTTTACAACTCACAAGGCATTTTAATGTGTGCTAATGAGCCTATAGTATATGGGGTTGAGCTATTTTCTGACATATATGAAGAGGGTTTTCCTTATATGGCTATAGTGCCATCTGATGAAGCAGGAAACAGTAATGCTGTTACTTCGGATAATATCGAAAAAACGGTATTTTTAAATATTTATAATGATGAAAATACTGAAATAAAATACAGCGGTGAAGTTGGGAATTTGACTGATTTTCAAAAGCCTATATTGAATTTTATGACTGTAGCTGTTAATGATTTAAAATTAATTGAAAATGCTGTTATTGATATGGGCGGTACGGTTGAAAAATCGGCTGAAATTCCTACTATTGGTGAGTTGATAGAGGGTATATTTTCTATTCCACAAAGTGGCGGTAGCAAATTGTGGGATGTATACTATGGCAGAGCGATTGATGTGGTAAAGGGGTGATTAAATGGCAACTACTATTAGTTTTAATGTAAAAGATGTGGTAGATACATCTTTGCAGGGAAATGATTTTCTTGATGCTTTGTATGATTATTTAAAATCGGTACAGGTTATTAATAATTATTTTAAAATTGACACAATGAATGATAGTTCAGGGAAATACACGTTGTATCTTTTGCCGTTATCCAATGCAACAAGTGATATTAATGTTCCAAATGTAGCATTAAGTATTTGTCAAGGTACTAATGTATACGTAAACGGCATAGGAGGTAATTCTGCAGCAGTTACTGATTATAATATTTCATTATCGAAAAACCGTATGAATTTTACGTTTTATTTTAGCGATAACGGTGATTGTATGGTTGTTGCAAGAGATTTAAATAGTTCTTCCAACGTTATCAATATGGTTTTTGCCGAAACAGAAAATAATAAAACAGAGGGTTTAAGCATTAAAAAAAGTGGTACTTCTCTTCGCTATTCATATGCTCAAGATTTGACCGGGAGCATAACTAGAAGTAATGTAATTGTTAATTATTCTAAAAAATATCTTATTCGAGTATCAACAAATTATGATATTTTTAAGAATATATTTTTCGCTATAAACAATATCGCTGATACGTCACCTTACGAATTAGACGAAAAAAAATACGTTGAATTTGATGTTGATAACACAAAAATAGGGGTGGCTATGCTTTATGAGTGATTATATTGACAGCAAAATAATACCCTCTATGGGGTCGGATTTTGTAGTAATTAAAGATAAAGATTACGACAAAAGAGAAGATATTCCCGGTGGTCTTTTTGGGCATACCGTTATTATTAAAAGTAACGGTATTGAGGTTAATAATCAGGAGTGCGATATGGAATTTAGTGTGCCTTTTGATTGTGATTTTACACCCAATGAAGCTACTATAAAAATTTACAACCTATCTGATGTGTCTGCTGAAAGATTTAAGAGAAATGAATTGATAACAATAACAGCAGGATATAAGGAAGATGTAGGTATCGTTTTTAGTGGGTATATTTCAAAAATTAGAACAAAAGTGTCGGGTGTGGAGAGAATAACTACTATTAATGCTATTGATGGTGACAGCCTTGACGATAGGGACTTACAAGAGGCAACTTTTGCGAAAGGGTCGACTTCGGCAGGAATATTAAAAGCACTTTTGGAAGTTACGGGGTTGCCTGTAGCTATTTTTTCTTGTAAAAATATTGTTACGTACAAAAATGCTGTAAAAGTTGATGGGTCTTTGATTGATTTGATTGAAAAGTATGCGAAT
The DNA here is from genome assembly GCA_024408765.1 of bacterium. Lineage (GTDB taxonomy): Bacteria > Cyanobacteriota > Vampirovibrionia > Gastranaerophilales > Gastranaerophilaceae > CAG-196. Next base: position 3,718 of record JAKSUR010000006.1, read on the forward strand.
GAGTGCAAGACTAACGTATATATATCACGTGGGAAGATTTACGTCAATGATATTAGAGAGAGTGGAACTGACGTTTTAGTTACTGCAAATGTTGGTGGTGGTTTAATATCAGAACCCGAAGAATTTGAAGAAGTTATAAAGAAAGATGATTACAAAGACACGTTATACGGATATAAACTTGACTTACTTCTTTATCATCAAATTGAAGCAGGGGCGAGAATTACTCTTGACAGCATTAACGGATCAGGTGCTTATGTTGTACGAAAAGGCGAACACAAGTATGACGGTTTTGACTTAAAAACTTATGTCGAGGTGATAAAATGAAAAGTGCTATGGATTACATTGACGATAGGATAGAAGAAAAGTTACTACATCTGCACACATCTTATTTAGGTACAGCCGTTGGGATAAATCCTGACGGCACTTTTGACGTACAGCCTTTGACCTTAACAAAGGCGATAGGTGGTAAATCAAAACAACAAGCTGTTGTAAAAAATGTGTATTGCCTTGATGATGTAGCTATTAACGTGCGTACAGGTGATGTGGTTGTTTGTTTGGTATGCGAGAGAGATATTTCAGAGGCTGTACTTGGAAACAGTACTTTGCCCAGTGTAGGACACCATCAAATGAAAGACAGTATTATTATTGGTACGATTGGCTCTCTTGGTGCTGTTCACGATAGTGCTTTAATAGCAGACAACAAAGCAGAACAAGAAGAGGGTGGTTCTGACCCTGAAACTCCTATTCCTGTAGTGGGTGGTATGACGGCAAAACAGAAAAAATGCGTGGAATGGGCTATGTCACAAGTGGGTAAAGCAGGGTTTAACTCTTACAGAAACGGTTATTGCAACTCAACAAACTGGTGTGCAAGGTTTGTTTCTTCGGCTTATGCTTTTGCAACAGGAACTTATCCCGGTGGTGATGCCAAAGACTTCCCACATTCTCACCCTATTAATTTGAATAATACTTCTGATATTCCTATTGGTGCTTGTATTGTATCAAAAGGTTATCCTGTAGGTGGTAAATATTACGGTCACGTAGCTTTATATGTGGGGAAAGGGTATGTAGTAGAGGCAGGAGGGGCGAAAATACGGTATTCACCTCTTGCACAATCAATAGGGAGAAAATGTGGTTTTTATGGTTGGGGTATGCCTGTTAATTTGAATTAGAGAAAGTTTTACTAAAATTAGACAAGCTGATTGAATTTTATGTTGAAATATGCTATAATATGCTTTGAGGTGATGAAAAATGAGAAAACAAAAAATTTCTATTGATGAACAAATTGAAAAAATGCGTTCTGTTGGAATTAAATTTGATAATATTTCAGAAAATGAAGCCAAAGATTTTATTTGTAATAATACATATTATTTTAAGATTAAAGCATTTCAAAAAAATTATGAAAAAAATTCAAAAGGGAAATACGTTAATTTAGATTTTTCATATTTAAAAGATTTTTCAACAATTGATATGCAGTTTAGAAACTTAGTTCTTTCTATGGCATTAAATATTGAGCATAGTATGAAAGTTAAATTAAATAGGGATATATCAGAAAATGAAAAGGAAGATGGATATTCCATTGTGAATAAATTTTTAAATAATAAGGGTAATCAATATATAGTTAAGAATTTATATACAAAGGTTTGTTCAAATTATGCAGGTGATTTAATAAAAAAATATTGTTCTTATAAATATGATCTGAATTCTGAATTAACATATACTTTTGAATGTCCTTTTTGGGTTTTAATTGAAATTTTATCATTTGGGGATTTTATTAATTTTTATAATTTTTATTATGCTCAATATGAATTGGAGAATCCTATCAAAGATATTTTATTTCCAATAAAGTATTTAAGAAATGCATCAGCACATAATAATTGTGTCCTAAATTCTTTAAAACGTTCAAATCATACTGGATTTTCTGCTAATAAAAAAGTAAATTCTTATGTATCGAAAATAAAGAATATATCTAAAAATTCACGAAATAAATGTATGAGTATTCCTGTTTTACACGATTTTGCCGCATTACTAATGGTGTATGTCAAAGTTGTTAATAGTGAATCTGTTTTAAAACATACAGCTGATGATTTACAATCTTTTTTAGATAGATTCAACAGAAATAAGGAATACTATGCACTAAACAATGTTATAAATATGGCATATATTTTTTTAGAAAAAGTTATTGACAATTATAATAAAATAGTGTATAATAACGATAGTGTTCAAAAACCGTGATTTCACTGTTCAAAGAGGATGATGTAGTTGTATTTGTATATAACTATGTTATGCTCTTTGTTTTTGTTCATTTTAAATTGAATACGTCAAATAAAATTTAAACCTTTTGAGAAATTTCTTGAAAGGTTTTTTGTGTTTGAAAATTAGCTGAAAGGGGTGGTGTTATGGTAGGTTTTGCATTAGATAATAACGGAGATATTATTGTTGAAAATGGCAAAATTAAGATGTGCAGGGATAATGAATTATTGCGACAAACGTGTGAGGCTGTTGTGTCAACCAACAAAGGTGAGTGGTTTTTAAATGAAAATGAGGGTATTAACCATAAAAATATTATTGTAAAAAATCCTGACGAAGAAGTTGTAAAGGGTGAAATATTAATGGGTCTGAAACAAGTACGTGATGATTTTAAATTTGATGAATACAAAAGTGTTCTCGATACGGAAAACAGAGTGTTAAATATTAATTTTATGGCATCATCAGAGGGTGAAAAAATACAAAGTAATTACAGAATTGAGGTGGTATAATGGCTGTTTTAAGTGAATTAGGGTTTAATAGACCTACTTATGACGAATTATTGACGGCTGAAATCGAGAGAACAAGGCAGTTATTCGGTGATGATATTGATACATCTGAATTAACGGCACTTGGTAAGTTAATAAGGCTGAATGTATACGATTTATCGGCTTTATATGAAGAGTTAGAGGCTGTTTATCTTGCACGTTTCCCAAATACGGCAACAGGGCAATCTTTAGACCGTCTTTGCGTATTTGCAGGAATAACACGTAACCCTGCAAAAGCAAGTCAGCATAAAATTAAGATTGTAGGTGAGATAGGTACAGAATTAAAGTATGGCGAATTTCTTGTAAGTACATTGGAAAATGTAACTTTTTATCTTGCAGAAGATGTTGTATTGGATCAGGTGGAACTTGATGAGTTTGGTTTTGCAAAAGGATATTGTGAGGCTGAATTTGAATGTACTGAAAAAGGTGAAGTGGGTAACGTGCCTGTGGGTGCTATTACTTTTGTTACTAATCCTGTAATGGATATAGCGAAAATTGAGCATTTAAGTATTTTGGAACTTGGTGAGGAAATAGAAACAGATGTAGCATTGCGAAGAAGATTTGCCTATGCCATAAGAGGTATCGGAAGTGGAACTATTGACAGCATTTATGGTGCTTTATGGAGAGTATCAGGTGTTGAGGGTGTATATATTGCTGAAAACAACACTTTTGAAACGGATAGTGACGGCAGACCACCTATTTCTTATGAGTGTTTTGTGCTTGGCGGAAGTAATGAAGATATTGCAAAGGCTATTTTCTCAAAAGCTCCTGTTGGTGTAAAGTCGGTAAGCACTAAAAATGGTGTATCTGTTAATGTTACGGATCAGGGTGGCTCTTTGCATACTATTCGTTTTTCACGTACTGTAGAACAGGGTATTCAATTTTTGATAAAAGTGTACGTTAATGATGATTTTGACAGCGAAAACGGAGTTAATGACATTAAGAATAACATTATCCAACACGTTAATAGTTTGAAAAATGGTGAAGATGTTATATATTCTTCTATTTTCCTTGATGTACAGAAAGTGATTGGTGTAGTATCTTCGGAAGTGGCATTAGTAGCAGGAAGTGATGAAGATACACCTGAACCCGAAGATGTAGTAATACAAGGTTGGGAAGTTGCAAGAACTTCGGCTGATAAAATAAGAGTGGTGGTGAACACTTATGTTGACAGATAGCAGAATATTACGTTTGCCTGATTATTACGCAAAGTCGGAAGAAAGCAATAACAACAAAATATTGAGTATTTTTGGTGAGAAACACTTAACGGCAAAGTCAGATATTATTGAAAGTGCTGAAAGTCTTGACATATATAGTGCTTTTGGCGAAACTCTTGATCGATATGGTGAGATATATGACGAAAAACGTGTTAAGGGTATGAATGACGATAAATACAGATTGATGATATTGCTGAAAATACAACGAATGATTGCAGGGTGCGATTTTGACAGCATTATTAACAGTATCAGCATTATTTTTAATTGTGAGAAAGACAAAATACACATTGAAAATAATAATAATCCTGCAAGAATTGATATAGTTGATTTACCTCTTGCAGTTATTCAGAAAAGTGGTTTTGATTATGATTTTACCGTTGAGATTATATCGAAATTGTTACCGATTTGCGTGGAAATTAACAGTATAAATATAACAGGTACTTTTGAATTTGGCGAAACCGAAACAGAATACGACGAGTTAAAGGGTTTTGGTAATGAAGAACAGAGTATCGGTGGTTATTTTGGCGAATTTAAAACTTTATAAAAGGGGGTTTTATTATGGAATTTGTGCATAGTCCGTTATTTTGGGATAATGATGGCAAAGAGCCGTCAACAACTTTGAAAGAAGAGGGATTTTCGGCAGGGTATAAGCCACCTGCTGATTATTTCAATTACAAATGGCGAAATGATTATAACTGTATTAGCGAATTACAGGAAAAATTAAGCGGTGTAGATGACAATTTAAAGGGTACTGTAAGAGGTACTGTTGTTGCAAGTTTTGATAGTGACGATACAATTAAGGCTTATGCTGATTATGTTTGTGATGAAACAAACGCACAAACGGTATTAAATCAAGCTTTTGCAAATGGTGGGAAAATAATTCTTGCAGAGGGTACTTATAATGTATCAGGTCCGATTTTTGTAAATGTAGAGGGTATGGAAATTGTAGGTAGCGGATATAATACATTAATTAATATGAATGGTGCAGAAATATCATTGCATAGCAATTATGCAAAATTATCTGATTTTAGGATTATTTCGACAAATAGTGATTATGCTTTTATTTTTTCTGTTTATCAAGGTCAATTTAGCCGTTTTTGTGATTTCGACAGAATTAACATTACTTGTGACAAAAATGCTATTGTTGACAATATCGAAGCTTCTGAAACAGGCGGCGGTGTAGGTGCTAAAATCACTAATTGCATTTTTAATGTGGGTAGTGGGTATAATCCTTGCAATTTTGAAAAAATGGATAACAAATTTTATTCAGGTAACAGGGTGAATGGTGTTTTTAATGATGTATTGGCAGGTGTATGATTATGAAGAATGTTTTTTGCCTTAATATTGGTATTGTAGGTGGTTTTCTCGTTAAACTTTTTGGCGGTTGGGATACAAATTTGTCAACACTTGTTATTTTTATGATTTTAGATTATATAACAGGGTTGATAGTGGCTTTTTCGGGAAATTCGCCTAAATCTGAAAATGGTAGTCTGAACAGTTATATTGGCTTTAAGGGAATTGCTAAAAAGATAATAATGCTTGTGTTGGTGGCGGTAGCATTCAGAATTGACCTTGTTTGTGGTATTGATTATATACGTAATATTGCTATTATTGCATTTATTGCTAACGAAACAATATCTATTGTTGAAAATGCAGGTCTTATGGGAGTACCAGTTCCGAAAGTTATTAGAAAAGCTATTGATATTTTAAAAAATAAGGGTGGTGAGAGTGATGAAAACAGCAAATGATTTAATTCAGCATTGTAAAAATGCACTTGTAAAAAATGTACAGTATGTGTATGGTGCTAAAATGGAAGTGTTGACTTCGGCACAAATTAAAGGGTTACAGGCTATATACGGAAGCGGTTATGTTTGGGACAGCGATATTAAGAAAGCAGGGAAAATGTGTTGTGATTGCTCCGGGCTTATTTCCAGTTGTACCGGAATAGTAAGAAACAGTACCAATTATAAGGATACAGCTTTGCAGAAAGTTACTATTGCAGAGGTTAAGAAGAACTGGAGCAACTATGTAGGGTGGGCATTTTGGTTAAATGGTCATATCGGTGTTGTCAGCAACAAAGAGGGGTACTACTATGCAATGGACGGCTCGTCAAGTAATATGGTGCATAATCCGATTAGTAAGCAAAAATGGGTATATGCATTAAAGTTATGCGACATAAACTACAGTTGTTTGGTTAAGTCGGCTGACAGCATTGTTATTAAGGATTTGCCTGTGTTGGTAAATGGGATTTTGCAAAGTGTTAAGGCTGTAAATGTAGATGGGTACAACTATGTTAAGTTAAGAGATGTAGCAGATGTTACAAAAGCTTTTAAAGTTGATTACGAAAACGGCAGGGTGGCTATTGTGATGTAGCAAAATAAGGGTGCAGATTTTTTTCTGTACCCTTATTTTTTTGTCTTTTTTATTCCGTTGTCGTTTCTTTTTATAATATCTGCGTAATATCCAGTATATTTTTTTATGCCGTTTTTTCGGTGTGTTTTGGGATTTTAAATTACGTGGTACATAAAAACATCTATATTGCATTTCCCACTAATTTTCGTAAAAAGGGCGAAAATTAGTGGGTTTTGTTTTGTGAAATTTTGCGTTTTTTTATGTTTTTTTATGTTTGTAATATCCGTATAATATCCATATAATATCCACGAATTATAAAAAATTAAGGTAGTAATTCTACCGTTTTTTTAAGTTCTTCATAGTCTGCGTGAGTGTATAAATCATCAGTTAAGTTACCGCTTGAGTGACCTACGATTTTATCAATCCATACTTTATTCGCTCCGTACTTTTGAAGTAGTGTAGTGAATGTATGTCGGGTATCGTGTGCTTTATGTTTCAAGTTATTTTTTAACCAGTTGCTGTATGTCGGGTAGTTAATAATAAATGTGTCTTGAGTCAATTCAGAGTGTAGCCATTCAGCAAATATCATTATTTTGCTATGTATTGGTACTATTCTATCTTTACCGGCTTTTGTTTTTAATCCTGCTTTGAAATATCCATCTGCAAGATTTATTTGTTCAGGTTTTATGGTTAATAATTCATTTACTCTAAATCCGGTATACAGTAGCATTAATGTTATTTTAATGTAATCGTTTTCTTGATGTTCCCAAAGGCTTTTTATTTCTTCTTCTGTAAATATTTCTCTTACAGATGTTTCTTTAACTTCTCTTTTCTCCACAAATTGGGAGTAATCTTTTTGAATTAAGTCATTTTCTAAACAATAATTGAAAATTAAATGATACGTCTTAATGATATTATTAAGTGAACTATCACTTCGTTTAGTCTGACTATCAAGGCAATTTTGTAAATGCGTTTTTCTAATATCAAAAACGGGTATATTGTGTAGACATTCACAATTTTTAAAGGCTGTAGAATAACTTGTAACAGCCTGTTTTGATGTATTTTTCTTCTTATATTCTTCAAAGGCTCTTTCAAAAACGTCTTTAAACGTGAGCTTTCGTGCTTTTAAATCATACGGATTTACTATAAATTGTGATAACGCAATTTCTGCATCTTTGCGTGTGTGATGTGAAGATAGATACTTATATTGCTGTTTCCCCGTATCAATATCATAGCCCACCGTTATTCTTATACTATATCTTAAATATCTGTTTTTACCTCTATCAATGATAGATCCTGTTCCATTTCCTCTTTTTCTCATTGTTATTTCCTCCGTTTCTTTTTCAAAAAACGGCAACGGATAAATGCCACATATTAAGCGAGAGTGTGGCTTTTTCTCACGTTCGTGAGAATAGTTTAATAGTTTTTCTCACGTTCGTGAGATAATAAGTAAAATATTAGTCACCTTATAATTTTTTGTTGCTACCGACACAAATGTCGGTGGCATAAGGCTATTACATATAAACAGAATTTTGATTAATATATAGGAATATTATAAAAACCGCAATTAAAAACAAAGCAGAATTAAATTGATCTAATTTTAAAAAATTAGTATCTTTGTTGTTTATTTTCAAAATAAATTTTAATAAAATATTGATAGTGTTAGTAAGTATAAAAGCAAGTAAATCAATTACCAATGTTAATCTATAAATACTCACTTTATCTATATTTTCAAGAACTGAACTTGAAAATGTTATACCACCGACAAACGCAAGAAGTATTGCGGCAAATATACCTAATATAGTTATATTGTCTTTTTCTATATTTTTTACCTCATTGGAGAGTTTATCAACAGAAACTGATGTAAGATTTTTTGCAGTATCGTTAAAAACTGTAATTTGAGTATTAGCAAGTTGAACGTGATCATAAAATTTATACACAAAAAGCATTGTTTCGTTATTTTCGTCAAGATTAGTTATTGTATATTCCAACAAACTTTCAAGATTTGAAAAGAAATTGGTTTTTTCATTCTCATCAAAAGAAAAAATATTATTTGATACTTCGTGATATAAAATTCTGTTTATAGTACTTTTGTCATTAATATAACTATTTATAAGATTGATGGTTTTTTCAGGTTTATAAGTTTCGTATTCTTTTGATAATGACTTACATAGCTTTGATATTGATTTTTTTCTTTCTTTAATCTTTGATAATTTTGAAGAATTATCATAATTGAAACTTATATCTTTCCCATTGGTTGTTTTTTCAAGAGAACCTAAATCATTATTTCTTGACATTAAAATACTCCTTTATAGAATCTATGGTAATTTCAGTATCGCATCCTTTTTCATAAGCCTCTATCCAAGGTGTTTGATGGTGCGTTAATTCAACTAATTGTGTAGCTGTATAGTTTTCAAATTTATTCACAACATCATTTATTAATTTTTTATCAGGTTTAGATATAATTTCATCATTATATTTTTTCTTTTCTATATCCCAAATATCATCAGAAACTATAAAATAAAACTTTATTTTAGGTATATTACCACCACCAAATTGTTTGTATTCGTGATAGGCTTTTGGAATTACAGGTCCGAATCCCCAAGCCTCTATACGGTCATTAAAACATATATTTTTTTTCTTAATTAAGAAATAAGCCTGAACAAAATATAATATCTTTTGTAACTTCAAATTTGAAATACCTTCTTCTTTACTATTACTGTAATTTATTATATATCTGCTTACATCTAAAACATCATAAATCATTTGTAATCAACTCCTTTTATTTTATTATACTACATCTTTACATAAAACACCACCTTTATAAAAAATATTTACTTCTTCTTCAAGCCATTTTTGAATTTTCGTTGCCCTCTGGAGAAGAGTTTGATTCCTGTATCTTTTCAATTTTGGCTTCAATCTCATCAAGTTCGGTTTGTTTTTGTTTGGCTTGTTTTTTTAAGTCAGATATATTATTAGTATCTTCTTTTTTATCTTCTACTAATTTAAGTGCCATTTCTTCAAGAACTCGCCATTCATTTTCGCCTAAAGAACTTAACATTGAAATAAATCTTTTTTTAAAATTATCGCTACCCAGCTGTACATTTTCAAAAAACTTGGCTATTTCATCATCTCGACTTACTTCATTGAACATTGTTCCTGTTCCTGTTCTTAACCATTCTTCATTTACATTAAATTCTTTGCAGATAGATAGAATTAGTCTGTCTGATACATTGTTAATGCCTTTTTCCACTTTTGAAATTGCTGTTACTGTTACGCCTATCATTTTTCCAAAGTCTGCTTGATTTAAATTTAATTTTTTTCTCAATTCCTTTATTCTTTCATTCATTATTTATCACTCCTTTTTTATGTTTTTTCGGCAGAAATTCAATATTTCTATCTATATTATAACAAAAAAATTAGACTTAGTCAATATTTTTTTGAGAAAACTATTGACAAAATAGATTAAATCAATTATAATATAGATGTAGTCAAAAAAGAAAGGAGATGAAACGGTGCGGAAATACGATAAGCATAAAAAAAGTGATAAGAACAAGCAAAATAATATCGACAAACTTGTTCTTATCACCACAATAATCAATTTGCTTGTAGCTGTTGTTAATATGATGACCGTCATAATTGATAAACTCTACTAAGCAAAGGGGAGAGAAATCTCCCCACCCATTATTATATATTGTATTTTTCGCATTGTCAACTCAATTTTTATAAAGGAGTGAGTAAAATGTGGGATATGTTTGTAGTGGGTATTAATGCTTTTGCTATTATTATGAATTGCGTTACTATCTATATGATTTTGAAAAAGAAATAAACTAATCAGCTGACCTATCGGCTTGACGGGGTAAGGAGGTGAGAACAATGACTGACAAAGAAAAAGAAATTATTAAGACTTTTGAAAGAGTTATTCCTAATATGAATGAAATGCAGAAAGAAAAGTTACAATCTTTCGGTGAGGGTTTGGCTTTTATGATGCAAAAGGTTGTTGAAACGGCTTAACAAATACAAGAGGTGAGAGATTATGAAATTACAATGTGTTTATGAAAATGAAAAAATGTGGGTGCAAAAGTTTTTAAACAACGGAAAACTTTTATATTATGTGTGTTTTAACACAGGTGGCTATTATAATGCGTATACTTCTAAAAGCAAAGCCGTTGAAGTGGCAGACAAAATAGCTTTAATGTAAGGAGAGAGAATATGGAAGATGAATTGAAATTAAAAATAATCCAAATGAGAACTGAAAGAAATAAAAGATACAGACAACTTTTAGATAAGTTTGCTGATGATGACTTGACAGATGAAGAAGATCAGGAACGTGAAAGGATTGGTATAGAATTATTGCTACTTGAAGCGTTAATGCCTTATGGTAGTTGAGAGGTGGTGACGGAATGGATATAGAATTTAAAAAAGATGTAAAAATTGTAGTAGTTGAAGACCATATTGTTTATATCGACGGCAATAAAACTGATTTAGTTATTGTTAAAGATGATATGACAGAAGAATACATTCTTTATAGCGAAGATGATAACGAGTTAATAAAGCGTTTTAAGGATTTTGAAAGCATAAAAGAATATATTCAAAAAATGAAAGGTGGTGAGTAAGTAAGATGTATGACGTATTAAGTGCAAAAGAAACAGCTAAAATGCTGAATATAAATCCCCAACTGTTAAGGGAACAGACAAAACAGGGTAAAGGTATGTTTAGCAAATTGGGAGTGGCAAAAAGGAATGTAACAGGAAGATACACGTATATGTTCTATCGCCCTGCGGTGGAACAGTTCATTAAACAATTTAATTATTAATTAACAGAAAAGGCGAGAGTTTTGTTAGTTAAACGGCAACGGAGGATAAATGATAATGAAAAAGAAAATTAGTAAAGAAGAGTTCGTGAAACAAGCGAATTGGAAGTTAAGGCAAAAAGAAAAGGAACAGCAAGAAAAATGCTTCAACACCGAAAGGCTATGTCAGACTATGAATGAACACGGTGCTGATATTGCTACGGTGGTTGCCAAAATGTACGATTGTGGCATTTCTGATTGTGAAGATAAGTTTATTTCTATTATGAATGGTAAAATGCCGAATACGTTTGAATTAAGGGCGATATGTCAAGCTGTTAATGTGTCGGCTGATTATCTTCTTAATTTAAGTGATAAGGTGAATTAAATGGAAATGGAAGAAATAAGACGGTACGACAAAGACTACAGAATAAAAGCAAGTGTTTGTGTTCGCTGTTGGAAGTGTTCGGATTACACAAACAATAAATGTTTAGGAATGTGTGACTTCGACAAATACGATTGCCCGAAAAGAGGTATCAGAAGATGATAAAATACATAATTGTATCGCTAATACTCATATATACCAATGCGAGTTGGTACTGGTGGTTAGTATTTTGGTTTTGCCTTGTTTGGCAAATTTTGGAGTGGTTTTATTATGCGTTTAAAAACGAGAGAGAAAAGGAGAATAACGAAAATGAAAAGAGGAACTAAAAACAAAGTGATTATGACATTAAGTAGTGTAACAGCAGTAATGATGATGGTAATGCAACCTTTAATGGTAGAGGCGGCATATAATGAACGTGGCTATTTTGCTATTGGTGGAGAGTGGTTTTTCTTCGCTGTTGTATTGCTTATGTGTGCTACTTTCGGCATATCTGCTATGATTGATAATTACAAGGCTAAAATTGAAGCCGAAAAAAACAGCAAGTTAAAGTTTAATAAGGCACTTTGGAAGATGGCTTGTAGAAAGGAAAAAGTGGCATAATGAGAATATCAGATATAGAAAAATTAAGAGATAGTTTAGATGTTGGTGACAAAGTGCAGATAGTCACTAAAAAAGCTGTTGATGAAAATCGCAAAATAATAAAAACTGTAAAAGAATATGAAATTATCGAAAAATCACGATATATCTTTTACGGAAAAAGCAAAGACGATATGTTCAGAAAAGCTTTTCAGTATCAAGATATTTGGGAAAAATAAAGAGGTGCATAATGGAAAAAAATATATATTATGTTGTTGAAGGTAGTGTGAAAGCCTGTAAGAAGCTAATGTCTGTTTGTGACTTATGCGGTGAAGAACTATCTGATATAGAAGCTTACGGAAAGGAGTTGTGTGAAGATTGTTACTACAGAATGCTTTATGGTGATGAAGAACAAAAAAATCCCTGAAAAGTGCTACCAACACTTAACAGGGACAAGCCGAAAGGCTTAAAAAACAAATTCAAAAACAGTATACAACAAAAAATCAAATTTGTCAAATGAAAAAAGGAGAATTAATATGAGTAGTTTATACGAAATAACAGGTAACATTAATATGTTAATTAATATGATTGATGAGGGTGACAGCGAGTTTTCTGATGATTGCCTGATTGATACTTGGGAAAGTCTTGACGAGGCTTTTGACGTGAAAGCAGAGGGTTGGTGTAAATCTATTAAGAATTACGAAAAAATGGCTGAAAACGTAAAGGCAGAAGTTGAGCGAATGAGAGCAAGACAGAAGATGTTAGAGTTAAGAGTAACACGAATGAAGTCGATACTTGCTGAATTGATGGTTAAAGCAGAGAAAAAGAAAGTTGAAACAGATACTTTTACTGTAAACAGAGTAAAGTTAAACGGAAAATTAGATGTTGACGGTATTTCTGCAATACCGAGCGATTACATAATAGAGAAAAAGGTTGAAACAACAAAAAAAGAGCCTGACAAAGAAAAAATCAGAGCAGAACTTGAAAGCGGTAATAAACTTCCGTTTGCGAGGTTTTACAATAGTTGCAGTATTAGTTAAGGGGTGATTATATGAAGAAAGAAGAAATGACTATTACACAAAAATTGTGCGAAATACAGACTAAATTGAAAGCTCCAAAAGGGCAATATAATTCTTTTGGAAAGTATAAGTATCGAAATTGCGAGGACATATTAGAGTCTGTAAAGCCATTGCTAAATGAATACGGATTAATTATAAATTTGTCGGATGAAGTTGTTGTGGTAGGCGAAAGGTACTATGTACAAGCTACTGCTACCATAACAGACGGTAATGCGAGTATATCGACACAAGCATATGCAAGAGAGGAAGAAGCAAAAAAAGGTATGGATGGTAGTCAGGTGACCGGTGCAAGTAGTTCTTATGCGAGAAAATATGCGTTAAACGGATTGTTTGCTATTGATGATACAAAAGACAGCGATACTACCAACACAGGTGAATCCAAAAAGACAAAAGCTACAACTACTACAGCAAAACAGCCTACAGCAAGAGAACAAGTCATTCAAATTTTAAAGCAAAAGGGAATTGACATAAACGCATTTGCTAAAGAGCATAATCTTACAAAAGATACTACAGAAGAAAGATATAAAGAAGTTTTGAAAGGATTAAAAGAGTGATATATGAACAAAGTAATTTTAATGGGTAGACTCACAAGAGATTGTGAAGTAAGGTATTCATCAGGTGCAGAGCCAATGGCTGTAGTACGTTTTTCTATTGCAGTAAACAGACGTTTTAAACGTGAGGGTGAGCCTGATGCAGATTTCTTTAATTGTGTTGCTTTTGGTAAGACAGGCGAAACAATCAATCGTTATTTCAAAAAAGGCAGTATGATTTCGATTATGGGTCATATCCAAAACGGTAGTTATACTGATAAAGACGGTAACAAGAAGTATACAACGGATATTATAATAGACGAATTTTATTTTTGCGGTGGTAGTTCTGCTGAAACAAAAAACAGTGCTGTTACAGAAGAAACTGTAACAAATGAAAGTGAGTTACCATTCTGATGTACACATTTGAAGTTTATGGAAAGATTAAAGGCAAAGCCAGACCACGTTTTTCAAGACGTGGTGGCTTTGTAACAACTTATACACCCTCTGATACAGCTCAATATGAAAAAGCGATTGCAGGGGTGTTTGTGGATAAATACGGAGTTGTAAAAACGGACAAGCCTGTAGTAATTAGCATTGATGCTTATTTTCAAATTCCGAAAAGCACTTCAAAAAGAAAAAAGGCTGAAATGTTGGTAGGAGAAATTCTCCCAACGAAAAAGCCTGATTGCGATAATATCATTAAAATAGTGCTTGATGCACTTAATGATGTAGCTTACATAGACGATAAGCAAGTGATTAAAGTGAGCCTCTGCAAAATGTATGCAGAGGAAGAATATTTACAAATTAAGTTATATGAATATTAATAATTCGGGTGGGATAATTGTTGCGAAAGTGGTGGTTATTTTGTTCGATAATTTAAAAATTTTGGGTTGGGTAATTGTTGCGTGAGTGGTGGTTACTCCGTTCAAAATAATTGAATAGACAGGCGGTGATGATATGGCAAGACCTACTAAAAAAGGACTTGATTATTTTCCACTTGACACCGCAATGAATGATAAGCTAAAGCTTATCGAAGCCGAATACGGTTCTAAAGGTTTCGCAGTAATAATCAAATTATTTATGAAGATTTACGGAGAAAAGGGTTATTACTGCGATTGGAACCCAGAGGTTGTATTTATGTTCACAAGGGAACATTGTCCCGACGTGGGTGTTTCTACCGTTTCTGAAATAGTATCTTCGGCTATAAGAAGAGGGATATTCAATCAGGAAATTTATGATAAATTTAAGGTGTTGACTTCTAAAGGTATACAAGAAAGATACCTTGAAGCCACCAAAAGAAGAAATTTCCAAAAAATTGAAGATGGCTTTCTTCTCGCTTGTGGTGCAAAAAATATAATTAATGTAGACAATAACCCAGTTAATGTAGACAATAACTCGGAAAATAACAACAATAAGTACATAAATAAAAGTAAAGTAAATAATAGTAGTTGTAGTAGTAATACAGACAATTCTGTTTACAAATTTTATTCTGAAAATATAAATCCTCTTCCGTCAATCACCGAGATCGAAGAAATGAAATATTGGCTTGATGAAGTAGGGATTGAAGAAGATATGTTTATTGAAGCTATTAAAACAGCTTTGATGAATAACAAACGAAATATGAAGTATATAGTCGGAATATTAAAAAACAAAGTAAAACAAGGTATTAAAACAAAACAAGATTATTTGAATGACGAAAAGATAAAAGGAGAGATTAAAAATGATGGAGCAAAGCATAATAGGAGTGTTGAAAAACAACAGAAGTCTGACAGAGGCTCTGATGAGCCACAAAAACAATTCCCAAAGAGTTTCGGATTGTATATCTAATGACGAAAGGAAAGAGAACAGCTTAAATAGAGAGATAGGGCATCTGAATGACGAAGATGGTTATAATTGTGAATTATGCAATAACAGAGGAAATTTTTATATTGTAAAAGGCAATGATATTCGTTTAAGGGAATGCAAGTGTATGATAACAAGGAGAGTTCTTCGCAGACTCGAAAAAAGCGGATTGAGAAACTTAATTAATAAATGCACTTTTGCAAATTACACTACAGAAAACAAATGGCAAGAAGACATACTAAATAAGGCTAAAAACGTGCGTAATAGTGGTATGTGGTTTTTTATCGGTGGTCAATCAGGGTGTGGCAAAACACATTTATGTACTGCTATTTGTGGTGACTTTTTGAAAAACGGTGAAGATGTAATGTATATGGTGTGGGTGAATGAAATAAAGATAATAAAAAATAGTGTTCTTGACTTTGAGGAACACAACAGATTGATGAATAAGTACAGAGGTGCAAGTGTGCTGTATATTGATGATTTCTTTAAGAACGGCAGAGGTGTAAACGGTGACGTACAGCCACCAACAGCTTCTGATATACAAATGGCTTATGATATTATCAATTACAGATATAACAATAATCTTGTTACTATAATTTCATCCGAACGCACCATTGATAAAATCGCTGAAATTGATGAGGCTATAGCAGGAAGAATAGCTGAAAGGTGTGGTTTCGGCGAAAATACTGTTAATATCGGTAAAGACGGATTGAAAAACTACAGGTTACGCTATATGCAGATGATTTAAGGCGGTGGTACAGGTGAAAGAAAATAAAAATATGACCATAAGTGATATGTTGGAGAAGTTGGCAGAGGATATGTGCGATAATTATTGCAAGTATGCAGGGCAGGAAGATGTAGAGGATATATGCGATAATTGTCCCTTAACGGTGATGATATAAGAAGGTGAGAGAATGGCTACTAAATGCAATATGGATTGTGAAAATTGCATATATGACGATTGCATTAATGATGAAGATGTTTCTGAATTGGAGCGGTTGATTAATTTTAAGGCTGAAATTGGTTTTAAAAAATTGCCTAATCATAGTGGATTTTCCAAAAAAGTTAGAAAGCAATATTATTATTTAATTAATAAAGTAAAATGGAATATGCAAACAAATGAATATTCCAAAAAACGCAGATTGGAAAGAAAAGAACAAGGCTTATGTGTAAGGTGTGGAACTAAATTGCCTGATGAATATAGCTATCTAAACTGTGAAAAATGTAGAGAAAAAATTCGCAAAGTATCATCTAAATACAACAAATTACATCAAAATTACTATTACAGAAACAGGGAAAAACAATTAGAATACGCAAATAATTACATAAAAAATTTAAGAGCAGAACGTAAAAACAATGGAATGTGTGTGATGTGTGGCGAAAAGCTACCTGATGGCTATAAATTTTTAAATTGTGAAATATGCAAAGAAAAAATACGTACAGCAAACAGAAAATACAAGGAGAGAAAGAAATGACAAGAGCAGAAATGAGAAGAAAAGCGAAAGAAATTGCAAAAGAAAATAAGGTGCTGAACTTCAAAACAGCAGAGGGGCAACTTGCGAAATTAACCGCTAAAGATGTAAAAAACTTGACTAATCTGAAAGAGGAGTTTATCGCACAAATGAAGTTGGATTGTATGTCAGAGGCATCTGATGCGGCTTTTATTCTTTTGTTGTCAATACCTTTGATAGTTGCTAAAGATTGGTTAGGTTTTGGGAATAAGCGACTAAATGAGTTTTATCACAGGATAATGAAGACTTACGGTTGTTATCTTGATGGCTATGTTAAATTATCTGAACTAATGCAAATACTGTATGATGAAACAAATTTTAAAACAGATTTTCAAGTTGACAAGGCTGTTCTTGAAAAATGGGACACAGTGATAAAGGCAGAAAAGTAGGTGATGGCTTATGAGCAGAGAAGAAATAGAAGTTATTGAAGAAGAAATAACACAGATTAGGCAAAAAGCTGTTTATGATGTTCAAGACACTTGGGTGTTGTGGACGTATATTATTAATGTTTGCCGTAGCAGAATGAGGATGAAGCTGATAGGATTTGACGAAAATCCGTATAAACATAACATTGATAGTACCCAATTGAAGAAAATTCGCAAAACTGCGATAAAGCTGTTTGTAAATGGCAGAATTGACTTCGAGGAAGCTGTAAGTATGGGAAGATATAAAAAAGCAAGTTTTTATCAAGCTGTACAAAGATACAGACAGAAACTTGATGTTGAACGTGTTAGAGCAAAAAGGATGATGGATAAATGAAAGCAAAGGAATATCTAAAACAGATTAAGATTTTACATAATCAGCTAAACCAAAAGAAACAGGAATTGCAAGACTTGAAAGACAGTATAGCAGATGTTTCGGCTACTGTTATTGATGATATGCCTAAAACCTTTTCAGCTAAAAGTGTAAGTGGTGCAAATTTTGAGAAAAAAGTGGTTTGGGCGGTTGAATTGGAGAATGTAATAAATGCCGAACTTGAAAAGTATACAAGCGAAAAACACAATGTTATAAATCAAATTCAAAAGGTCGGTAATCCTGTTTATGCTGAATTACTCTACAAGAGATATGTAAAGTATGAGAAGTTTGAGAAAATTGCTAAAGATATGAATTTTGAATACAGTTGGATAAGGCATTTACATAGAAAGGCTTTGGAAATGTTCGAAAAGGTGATGGAAGAATATGAGGTGAGATAATGGCGAAAACAAATGTAAGTTCTGAATACAGAGAAGTTGTTAAAATGTTTGAGAGTTTATCGGGGAGTAAAAGTCTTTGGCAAGTGTATAGTGATGTAATTGAGTGCATAGCATTATCTATACAGAATCAATGGTGTTTCGGGAAAAGATGGAAAGAGAATGAAAAGGCTTATAAAATCATAATAGACAAATACAGCGAAGAAGAAAGGTTTGTTATTCCGAAAATATATGCAAAGATAGTGAAAATGTTAGAGGATAACCCTTGGCGAGATTTGTTGGGCGAGTTATATATGCAACTTAATATGGGTAGTGATGCGTTAGGTCAATTCTTTACACCTTATCACGTTTGCCAAGCTATGGCGAATGTGGTGGTTGATGATGAACTAATAAATAAAGAGTACATAAAGATAAATGAGCCGAGTTGTGGTGGCGGTGCAAACGTCATAGCGACTTTAGAGGCTTTACATAAAAAAGGAGTTAATTGGCAACAAAAATGCCTTGTGGTGTGTCAAGATTTATCGCATATAACAGCACTTATGTGTTATATAGTATTATCAATGTTGGGGGTAGCGGCTGTAATTAAAGTGGGTGATACGTTAATGCACCCGTATACTAATTACAAAGAAGAAATGAGAAAAGGGAGCGAAATATGGACTACTCCGCTTTTTCATATCAATAATTGCTATAATAAAATATGAGGTGAAACGATGAGTGTACAATTAAGCGATATATGGAGCAATATATACAGGCAATTGCCTGAAATGGGAGATAACGAAAAAAGACATTTACAAAACGTGTTATATGCAGAATTAGGGAAATATATTATCGAAAAACAAACAAGCACTGAACTGGTGGTGTATGATAATGATGTTAATGTTTATAATTTATTCTTTGCATCAAAGGAAATTGAGGGTTTAAGCAAAAGAACTTTAAAATGTTACAAAGATACAATTAACGAATTTTTGAAAATGATTCCAAAAAAAATTCTGGATATGTCAACAAATGATGTGAGATATTATTTAGCGATAAAAAAAACAAGAGATAAGGTTTCGCAAGTTACCATTGAAAATAACAGAAGAAATTTAAGTAGCTTTTACGGATGGTTGTCTGATGAGGGCTATATGGAAAAAAATATCGTTAAACCCATCAAAAAAGTAAAAGTGGCTAAAATTCAGAAAAAAGCCTTTGATGAAACGGAAGTTGAAAAATTAAAAGATGCATCATTAAGACTTAATAAAGAGATCGAGAGATTAAGAGCAATTGCATTGATAGAATTTTTATTATCGACCGGGTGTCGTGTCGGGGAAGTTTCGACCGCTAAATTGGTTGATTATGATGCAGATAAAAGAAGTTGTAAAGTGCTTGGCAAAGGCAACAAGGAAAGATCCGTGTACCTAAACAAGGCATCTAATTTAAGGTTACAAGAGTATCTTAGATGCAGAGAAAAACGATATGGCAAGTGTGAATGGCTGTTTGCTTCAAATGTTAGAATTGGTGGCAGTTGCAGGCAATTAGCTATTTCGGGAATTGAGATACTTATGAGAAAGTTAGGGAAAATGGCAAAGGTCAAGAATTGCCACCCACACAGGTTTAGACGAACCTGTGCAACTTGGGCATTAAAAAAAGGAATGTCGCTTATAGAGGTTTCAAAAATGTTAGGGCATGAAAATCTTGATACAACAAAGATTTATCTTGAATTTAATGAAGAAGAATTACAGTTTCATCACAATAAATATATGTGAGGTGGTAAATTTAGCGATAGTGTCTTTAAGGGAAAATGCTGTTATCAATAAAAATAAGTTATGTTTCAAAAATGCAGAATTACGTAAAATAGGCATAAACATAGTGAGAGCTAAAAATAAAATTGCAGATGTAAAGAAAAGGAGTGAATAAACAACACACAACAAAACACACAAACACACATTTATATGTGCTATAATAGTATTAGGAATAAAAGCTAAAATTACAACGGTGATATGCTTTTGTTAAGTTCTCCTTTAAGATTTATAATCTGTGTAAAAAGACTATCTTGATTGGTAGTCTTTTTTTATGTGGAAAGGTGGTGGTATTATGGGGAATATGACAGAAAAACAGAAACGATTTTGTGATGAATATTTGATTGACCTTAATGCCACAAGGGCTTACAAGGTGGCTTATCCGAATGTAAAAAAGGATGAAACAGCAAAAGCTTCTGCAAGTAGAATGTTAACTAATGTTAACGTTAAAAGCTATATTGATAAAAAATTAAAGGAAATTAGTGACAAGAAAACAGCTACAGCTAAAGAAGTAATAGAATATCTCACAAGCATAATGCGTGGGGAAGTTAAAGAAGATTGTCTGCGAATGGACGGTGATGGTGTGCAAGTTATTGATAAGATTGAAACACCTATCAGGGAACGAACAAAGGCAGCAGAACTTCTTGGCAAACGATACGGTTTATTTACTGATAAAATGCAGGTTGAGGGAAATATTCCTGTTATGATTGTTGATGATTTGGAAGATGATGTAGATGACTAAAGTAAAAAAGTTATCGCTAAAAGAAGTTGTCGGGCAAGGGTACAAGAAGTATTGGAACTTCAAAGGCAGATACAGAGTTGTAAAGGGTAGCCGAGCCAGTAAAAAAAGCAAGACTACAGCACTTAACTTTATTTATCGAATTATGAAGTATGAAAATTCAAACTTACTTGTAGTACGTAAGACTTATCGTACACTTAAAGACAGCTGTTTTACGGAGCTTAAATGGGCTGTAAATCGTTTGGGGGTGGAGCATTTATGGAAGTTTACGGAGTCACCTCTTGAAATGGTTTATGTTCCTACCGGGCAAAGAATATATTTTAGGGGGCTTGATGACCCTCTGAAAGTAACTTCTATTACTGTTTCGATTGGTTGCCTTTGTTGGCTTTGGATTGAAGAAGCCTATGAAATATCAAAAGAAAGTGATTTTGATATGTTGCAAGAGAGTATCAGAGGACAAGTTCCTAACGGTCTTTTTAAGCAAATGACTATTACTTTTAATCCTTGGAGTGAGCGACATTGGTTAAAGAGAAGATTTTTTGATGTAGTTGATGGCGATATATTGGCTATTACAACAAATTACCTCTGTAATGAATGGCTCGATGAGTCTGACAGGAAGATGTTTTCTGATATGAAAAAGAACAATCCTGACCGTTATGAGGTGGCAGGATTAGGCAATTGGGGTGTTGTAGGTCACGTTGTATTCAGAAATTATCGTGTGGCTGATTTATCACAAAATATGATGAGATTTGATAATATTCGTTTGGGTATGGACTTTGGGTGGAATGACCCTACGGCTGTTATTAAGATACATCTTGATAAAAATGCAAAGAAGATTTACGTAATTGATGAAATATATCGTCAGGAATTAAAAGACAGCGAATTATTAAAAATGGCAAAGGAATTTTGCGGTAACAATTATGTTACTTGCGATTGTGCAGAGCCTAAAATAATAAATTTACTTGCAAGTAATAATGTTCGTGCTGTTCCTTGTGTTAAGGGTGCTGACAGTATTATGCGTGGTATACGTTATTTGCAAGATTTTGAGATTATTATTGATAACAAGTGTAAAAATTTTATTGATGAAATATCTATGTACAGGTTTGATGAAGATAAATTCGGGAATTTGCTTGAAAGACCCGTTGACGAAAATAACCATTTGCTTGATGCGTTGCGTTATGCCGTTGAAAGCGAAATGTTGAGAGCAGAAGTCAGAGCGACTAACAGAATATAATTTAAAGGGGGTTGGAAAATGGCAAGAAATTTAGCACAATTATATCCTGATTTTACGGCAGAGTTAGAAGAAGTAAGAAATACTATTGGTGAAAATGGGATTGATTCAGATACACTTAGGCGAATAATAGAAAAACATAGTGCAAATTCGGATTATAACAAAAGATTATACGGCAGATATTTAGGTATTGAGGGTTGTGTGCCTATACATAATCGTGAGCCACATTTTAAAGATGAAAATGACCCGATTAACAATAAGTTGGCGAATGACTTTTTTGGTGAAATAGTCGATTTTAAAACAGGGTATTTTGCAGGAAAGCCTGTTATGTACGGTTACTCCAAAACGGAAGAAGCCGAAAACAGCGAAAAAGCAACTAAAATTATTACTGATTTTGTGGTAAACAACAATATGCACAGTTGTGATATGGAAATTACCAAAATAGCAAGTGTTTACGGCTATGCAGGACGATTATTTTACATTGATGTAAATGGTAATGTACGTGTAAAGCCATTGCAGGGGTTTGAAACGATTATTCTTACTACAGATGATATTTCAGAGCCTGAATATGCTGTACGTTATTTTTGTAATCTTGACATAAGTGGTAATGAAGTATGGACGGCAGAAGTGTATGACGATACGTATTATTACACTTACAAGGGACAGAAAAACAGTATGGCTTTTGTGGAGAAAAAACCACATTTATTTGATTTTTGCCCTCTGCAAGGTATTGCCAACAATTCTGAAATGATTGGTGATGCTGAAAAGGTATTAAGTCTGATTGATGATTATGACAAGGTGCTTTCTGATAATTCAAATGAAACAGAGAGCTTCGCTCACGCATATATGGTGTTTGAGAATGCTTACATAAATGATGATGATGAGTTTCAGAGAATGAAAAAAACAGGTGCAATATTTATTCCACCAACGGGAACGACTTCTGCAAGTGTTCGTTTCCTGACTAAAGATGTAAATGATGCGTTTACAGAACATCATTTAGAGAGATTGGAAGACAACATATACCGTTTTTCTCAAACTCCTAATTTGGCTGATGAAACATTTTCGAGTGCAAGTGGTGTTTCGTTAAAATTCAAGTTACACGGACTCGAAACAAAGTGTGGTATGTTCGAGGCTAAAATGAGAAGTGCCGCAACGTATATGTGGAAAGTGGTTTCTTCTGCTTGGCAGAAACGAAACATATATGTTGACCCTCTACAAGTGATTATGGAATTTACACGCAACTTTCCTCTTGATATGCTTTCAGAGGCTCAAACGGTGCAAATGCTTATTAATGCAGGATTGCCGAAAGAAATTGCTTACAGCCAGTTATCATTTGTTGATGATGTGGATTACGTAATGCAGATGATTGAAGAAGAAAAGGAACAAGACGGATTTAATGAGATTGATATTTCTGAAATGAGTGGTGGCAATGGCAACTCTTAATGAATTATTGTATGAAGTTAGACGTGTAGCTAAAAGCAGACAGGTGCTTGACGAAAAGAAAATTCGTAAAATATATAAGGCATTGGAAAAAAAGTTGAATGGGTTTCTTGGTGATACGTGGGTCAAGTATGCTGATAATGACGGCAGACTTACAATGCAACAACTTAAAAATGCGGGTCAATACGCAAAGTTTCTTGAAGAAATAGCTAATAATGTTGATGAATTAACATCTTCGGAGAAAACGGCAATAATGACTATTGTGGAAGATACATACAACAAGGCTTATTCGGGAATGGTTAAAGCTGTACAAAAAGCAGATGTGAGAGGAGATTTAAAAGATGTTGTAAAAGACATTAATGTTACTCCTGATGTTATTAAACGTGCTTTTGACAACAATATTTCAAAGCTGACACTTCCGACAATATTACAAAGTCACAGGAACACTATTATATACGAAATTCAACAGGCTGTTAATTTGGGTCTTATGAATGGTGACAGATATGAAACGGTGGCTAAACGTGTTAATGAGCGTGTAGGGGTTGGTTATTCAAAAGCCGTCAGAATTGTACGAACTGAAACGCACAGGAACATAGAAAGCGGTTTTAATGATTGTGCAAGGGAAATACAAAACGGTTTAGATGGTAGTGGTTTTATATATACTGCGACTTGGCGAACTATGAAAGACGAAAGAGTAAGACCACAAGTGAGATATTACACAGCCAAAAGGGGTTGGGTGACGAAAACACCTTACAAAGCTGTTGCTAATCATATAAAAATGGAAGGTCAAATAATTCAAGTTGGTGGGTTATTTGATTTGGGAAATGCTAAAGCACCTTGTCCCGGTATGTCAGGAACAGCCAACAACGATTGTAATTGCAGGTGTTTCGTTGAGTATGAGATGATGACGGAACAGGAGTTCAACAAAAAGAAAGGGACATTAAAAGCAAACATTAATGAAGCTAAAGGTGATGACTTGTTTAGTATACTACCACCATTTAAGGGTGACTATGTTCAGCCTAAAAACATTGTAAATGAACTTAATAAATCAGAAATAGGAAAAGAAACTTTACAATATTTAAGGGAAAATCCACAATTAAGAGTAGAAATTAATTATACTGATGAAATTCCTAATTTAAGAGGGATTCAAAGAGGTAATAATATTGTTATATACGGTAAAAATACACAGACAAAGTTGTTGGTCACACAAACTATTATACACGAAGTTACACATCATAAATATGATATTGGTGGCGATAAACGTTCAGAAGTTTTGTGCTTTTTAGCAGAAGAATTGCATATAAAATCAACATTGACAGCAAGAGAAAAAATTGATATAATAAAAGAGGTTAATAGATTATATCCTAAATTACTTTGGAGGGAGAGTTGATTATTATGAAAAAACAGTTTACTGGACACGAATTAACAGAATTTGCAAAAGTATTGTATAGAGATAATAAAGCTAAATGTATGAATTGTGATGGTGGATATATGTTACCAATGAGTAAAAATGGTGAGAGATGTAATTGGTATAAGTGTAATAAATGTGGAGATAAATTTCATTTTAACTATGCAATATGATAAATAATTATTAGATTTTTAAAGACACTTGAAAAGGTGTCTTTTTTGTTGTACAATGGTAATGCAGATAGAAATATGCTGTATAATTGTGTAACTGAATTAATATTTAAACGATATGTAATATCGTCAGCTACAATGGTTAAAGCACTCTTCGGGGTGCTTTTTTTATACCCAAAAATAAACTTGCTATCTTATGTAGGGTTATCTACCCTAAAGAGCATAACTACTTCTTATGGGGCGATTGTTCACAGCGATTGCCCTACATAAGGTAGCAAATATATGTTATCTGTGAAATAACTAAATTATAGTGCTTACTACTTTAGTGTAAGAGAAAGTGAGGAGTTATTATGCTCGAATTAATTAAGGTAAATTATGAAAACGAAAAGCCTACTGTTTCAGGTAGGGAGTTACACGAGGCACTTGAAATTAAAACTAAATATGCAGATTGGTTTGAGAGAATGTGTGAGTACGGATTTGCCGAAAATACAGACTTTATATTGGTTTCTCAAAAAAGAGAAACCAATAATCCAAAAAATCCAATAACAACTCTTACAGATCATCAGCTTACTATTCAGATGGCGAAAGAAATCTGTATGTTGCAAAGAAACGAAAAAGGCAAACAGTTCAGACAGTATTTTATCAAAGTTGAGGAGATGTGGAACAGCCCTACTATGATAATGAAAAGGGCTTTAGAATTTGCCAACAGCGAAAGATTAAGATTACAAACAGAGTTAGAAGAAAAAGATAAACGCATTGAAGAAATGAAACCAAAAGAAATATTCGCTGATAGTGTAACAGCTTCAAACAATTGTATTTTGATTAGTGAATTGGCAAAGATTTTAAAACAAAACGGTGTTGAGATGGGTGCAAGAAGATTGTTTGCGTGGTTACGTGAAAATGGGTATCTTATAAAGCGACAAGGCTCTGAATATAATCTTCCGACACAAAAGTCAATGGAGTTAGGCTTATTTGAGATAAAAGAAACTTCAATAACACATTCTGACGGTCATATAACTATCAGCAAAACAACAAAGGTTACTGGTAAAGGTCAGATATATTTTATAAATCTTTTTAAGTGTCAAATTGCTGTAATTTAATTATAATAAACTAAAAAAGACAGTCGAAACAGGCTGTCTTTTTTAATGCAAAAAATACAATAGGTGGTGTAAAAATGAGTTGTCCGAGATATGGCGGAAAGTGTACGGAGTATATGTGTGGATATAGCGAAAATGGTAAGTGTAAAAACGATAAAAAAGAGAATAAATCGGGTTATATGGATAAATTTTTAAAAGTTTTGGATGTTGCATCAATAAACGAAAAAAATGCTGAACATTACGGTTTAGATATTACTTTAGACCAACTTACAGAGGAAATGGGTGAAGTAATTCAAGCTGTAAACAAGTTAAAGAGAGCCAAAGGAAAAGGGCAGAGGGTGAAAGTATCTGTTGATGATGCAGAAAAGAACTTGATTGAAGAATTGGTTGACGTGCAGATTGTATCTAAACAAGTTTTACATTTACTTAATGCAGATATGTCAAAAGTATTGGATTTGCATTTCAAAAAAGTGTTGAGAACTGAAAAAAGAATTGAAAATGAAAGAGGAGATAACATTGGATAACAAAGCAATAGAAATTGTAAAGAATTATATTACTGAACATTTGGATAAAACAGATAATGTCCCTGAATTTGAAGTATATACAGTATGGAAAGTAAAAGCTCTTCAAAATTGGAAATATCTTATTTCAAGCACATTATTCGACGGAATGTATTACGAACTCACTTATAACGGTGATAAGAAAGAATGGTATCTTGATGTTTATAAAAAAATTGAAAACAGATGTATAAAGGGGTGATTATATGTATTATCAAGACGGTATGAAATACGAAAATGAAAGTGATATACCTGATATTGGTGGTTTTGAGTGTGTGAAAGTTGAGCCTAACAATTTACGTACTTATTACGGTAAATCAGCAGGAGTTGAGAATTTTCTTGCCAATGTGAATTATGCAGGGAACGGCTCAACGGCTTTATGCGTTGATACAGGAGATTATTACATTTTCTTTGATTATGAATGGTACAAGCAATAAAAAGGGGTGATGTAAATGAGATTAGAAGATATTTACGCATTACTTAAAAAGATTGAAGCAGGTCAGGTTTCACCATCTGAAATACAAGAGATAAGGGAAGAATTACAAAACAAGACCGAAAAAAATCTTCTTACTTATGTTGACGGCAAAATCTGTACTTATAGTGGTGAAGATGTAACTTTTCAAGAAGTATATAATATGCTTTTAACAGAGCCTGATTTTGTAGTATTAGTGTATAATGATAGAGCTTACCACCCTAATCAGGTTGATGCAGATACTATTATTTTTGCAAGTACATACACTAATGCAGGGCATATAGTCACTTACAGAATTTTATTTAATGCTGATGAGAGTGTTACTGTATCAGAGGTGACAGCTGAAAAAATGGCTGATAAAGTTACAGAAATAACCGACAGCAACAAAGAAGATACAACAAAGTATACTTCGGTTAAGGCGGTTACTGGGTATGCGAATAGCAAGGTAGAAATAAACGTAAGACTTCAAAATAACGCAAGTAAAAACTTATTGAATTGCAGTAAAATAAAAGAGCGAACTATAAATGGTGTAACTTTCAATCCTGTTTTTGATAATAACGGATTATTAGAGTATGTTAATGTAAAGGGAAATAATGAAACCACTAATGATATACAATATAATCTTTTAAGTGATTATGCGTTAAAAGCAGGGTCGTATATATTAAATACAGGCGTAAACAATACATTATGCTATGCAGATACTTATTCACTTAATAATATTACAAAAGAATATATCCATACTAAATATAGTGGATGGGCAGAATTAAATGTTATAAAAGATAACGTGATAGGTATCACAACAAGAATTATTGTAAATCCTACATTTGGTGGCGAATTAAAAATCTACCCTATGATTCGTAGAGCTGACATTAAAGATGACACTTACGAACCATATTATCCTACTAATGTTGAATTAAATAATAAAATTAATGAAATAAAATCAGAAATAGATTCAACTTTAGACAATCATTGCATTGATTATTATGATGAGATAATCGCGTATGGTAGTGGTGTATGGGTATACCACTCAATAATAATAGATTCAACTTTATATAAAGTTGGAGATAAAATACGATTATATATTGATGGTGATATATCATATCAATTAGAAGAGGATTCCTATTGTATAGAGGTAAGAACTCGTGTAAATGGTGCACAATATGAAGTTGTTGGTCAAACAAAAGCACGATTTGAAAGCGGTCAAAGTCTTGATATTGTGATTCCCGATGGTTGTGAAATGCTGGAATATAGATTTTATGCTACACGAGAAACTTCAATGTCTGCGCAATCCACATTTAGAAAACTAAGGTTTGAAAATGAAACAAGGGTCAACCAAAAAATTTATATAAAAGAAAATGTTAATTTAATCAGAAATGAAGATTATATTAAGTTGGATACTAATAAACTTGATAAATCAGGCGGAACTATTACAGGAACATTAAATGTTACTCAACCGTCTGGACTAAGATATATCGGAATCGAAACAAATTCTTCTTCAAGCGATAGATGCATATGGTTTGGTCGTACAAACGATAATAGTATACCCGTTGTTAATGATAACTTTCAATACAATCCTGGAACAGATACATTAAAAGTTCGTAATATACAGATGGGTA
This sequence comes from bacterium, assembly GCA_024408765.1. GTDB lineage: Bacteria > Cyanobacteriota > Vampirovibrionia > Gastranaerophilales > Gastranaerophilaceae > CAG-196. Next base: position 32,489 of record JAKSUR010000006.1, read on the forward strand.
ACGCCACACTCCAATACGATTCAACAAATAATTGTTTGAAATTTAATTTTAATAATACTTCTACAGCTTCGGCTTTAAGTTTAGAAGATGAGGTGATTGAATGAGTTTGATTAATTTATCTGAACATTTAATTGCCCATTATAAATTAGATAACAGCAGCCCTGATGGTATTGAAAAAGATGTAAGTGGTAACGGTCACGACGGTATTAAGAATGGTAGTTTAACGTATTCTTCCGATAGTGCGAGATATATTGCAAGTACCCAGTTTAATTATTCAACAATCTCAAATATTCAAATACCTTATTTATTTGCTGATAATCAACAAATAAATGAATTTAGCTTAAGTTGTTGGATAAATAGCGAAAAATCAACAGAATACCATAATTTTATTACGTTGAACGGTAATAGATTTATTAGGTGTAGAATTACACCCGGTAGAAACTTACAGATGATATTATACATTAATAATTCAACAAAAGTTGTTTCAGCTGATTTAGGGGGGATGTTGAGTGAGAATACTTGGAATCTAATTAACGTTATTTTTAGAAATGGAGTGTTTAACGTTTATCTTAATTCCGTTTTTATGGCAAAATCTGATTATTCAGCGGAAAGTAGTTATATGTTATACACACATACACATAATAACTATATTGGTAGTTTTGATGGAACATCAGAAAATTTCAACGGCTCAATTTCTGATGTACGTATATACTCAACGGCTTTATCAGATGATGAAATAAAAGAATTGTACGAAACTTCCGCCATTATTGATGATAGAGGTAATTTGTATGCCTATGATTTTGTAGAGGATGATGACGTTAAAATAGGCAAAAATGGAGTTATTAATGCAAGTACATTTGAAGAGAATGGTAACGGTGATTGCAAAGTATATGCTGATGGAAAAATATCGGCAAACAAGTTTATTGCATATTAATGGGTGGTGATGATATGAAAACTGGTTGTCTAAAAAACAAACCTGATAACAGAGATTACATTTATATGCCTAAAACAGCTAAAATTACATATCCTAACGAATTTATTTTGCATAAAGTTAAGATTAAAAATCAAGGTGATGTTAATAGTTGCGTAGCTCACGCAATAGCAACAATCAAGGAAGTGCAGGAGTATTACGAATCTAAAAAAGATTTGGAATTTTCGGTAGGGTGGATTTATGGTTATCGTGTGGGAAATCAGGACAGAGGTGCAGGAATGTACCCTCGAGAAGCACTTAACAATATATGTAAATATGGTGATGTATTGGTGTCGGATTTCCCCGAAAATAAGGAATATAAAGATCTACAAAGTCTTATTGAAAAGAGAAAAGTTAGCTGTTTGCAAAATGGTAGGAAGTACAGATGTAAATGTTATGCGAAAGTTACTTCGGTTGATGATGTAAGACGTTGCATTTTTATTGAAAAATCTCCTGTATTGATTGTGGTTAAGTCTGATGCACTTAATAATGTATCAGGCAACGGCATTGTACCGAATGTGTGCAGGTCTAACGAATTACACGCAATGGCTGTTGTGGGGTGGAAGATGATTAATAATAGTCTTTATTACATAGTACACAACAGTTGGGGTGCAAATTGGGGTGACAAAGGTTACTGTTATATACATTCTAAAAGTAGTATTATTGATGAATTATATACGGTAACTGATGAAAGTAATGTGAAGAAGTAAGTGTAAGTGTATTCTAAAAGGGATATACTTTTTTTATGCCTTAAATAGTGGATTTTAAGGCATTTTTAAATTGTTTCCAATGGGAACAAAGTTTAATTCTATAGGGATTTTAAAATATTGAAAGGTGGTATTCTATATGGATATTGAAACATTAAAAAAATTACTTGAAAACGGAACTATTACACAAGCACAGTTTGATGAATTTGTTAAGGCAATGAACGGTGATAACGGTGGTGGTGACAATTCGGGTGATGACAATTCTGCTGATGATAACAAAGACGATAACAAAGGCTTTTCAGCTGATGATATTGAAAAAATGATACAAAGCAGAGTTGACAAAATGGTTGCGAAATTCGGAAAAGAAAAAGCTGATATGAAGAAAGAACTTGACGAACTTCGCAAAAAGAATTTATCTGACGAGGAACGCAGACAGCTTGAAAGTCAGGAAAGAGAAAAAGAACTTGCAGAAAAGGAAAGAATGTTAGCTGATAGGGAAAATCGTTTCTATGCTATGAAAGCTATTAAAAATGTAGGTCTTGATGACGGATCAGAAGAGGCATTAAACATTATTGATTTTGTGCTGGGTGATACAGAAGAAGTTATTAACGAAAAGGTTAAAAACTTCAAGGCATTGGTTGATAAAATGGTACTTAATGCTACTGACAAAAAGTTTAAAGACAACGGCAGAACGCTTTCAAGTAGCAACAACAAGAAAACAGCTGATAATCCTTACAGCAAAGATACATTTAACTTTACAAAGCAAATGGAACTTGAAAAAAATAATCCTGAACTTGCGGTAACTTTAAAACGTGAAGCAGGGTTATGTTAATTAACTATTTTATTTTATGAAAGGTGGTAATATTTATGCCTATTACAACTATTGCAAATATGCAGATTGTACCTGAAAAATTCGCACAGTACACAATCGACAGACAACTTGACAAAAACGAATTTGTTAAAAGTGGAATTGCTGTTGGTGACAGTAGAATTAAAACTTTAATCAACGGAACTCCACAAGGTGGCAGATTTATTGAATTGCCTATGTGGAATGCACTTGATGCAACAGAGGAAGAAGATGTATTCGGTGAAACAGAAATTACAGTTGATCAGATTACAACAAAGAGTGCAAGAGCAACACTTTTAATTAGACAGAAAGGTTGGGGTGCTACTGATTTAGCACACGTTTTAGGTGGTGCTGACCCTATGGGTGCTATTGCTGAACTTGTGGCAGACTACAAAAACACAAGAGAACAGGCTGTTTATTTAGCTGAATTAAAGGGTATTTTAGACGGCACAAACGGTTGTTTGAAAGACCACGTACTTGATATTACAAGTGCTACTACAACAGCTATTTCAAATGGTGCTTCGCTTGATGCAAGAGCCTTACTTGGTGATAACTTCGCCATTGTAGGTATGGTATTTATGCACTCTGCAACATATCATTATCTTTTAAAGAACAGTATGCTTGACAGGGTACAGAATTATGACCCATTCGCAAACACAGTTGACCAGTATTCTTATCTTGGCAACAGAATTAAAATTGATGACACTATGCCTTTTATCGCTTACGAAGTTACAACAAGTGGTACAAGTGGTGCTATTGCTGTTACAACAGCAAATATTAAAGCTATTCAGCCACATTGTGCAACAACACTTGAAGTAGGAACATCTTATGTTAAGAAAATGGATAAACCTGTTTACGAAACATACTTCCTCGGTACAAATTCTTTTGTAAGAGAAGAGGGTTTACCACAAGGCTTAATCGGTGTGGAAACTGACAGAGATAAGGCAATGGCAGAGGATTATTTATATTACAGATGGTGTAATGTTATTACTCCTTACGGTATTTCTTTCGTAAATGACGGTACATACACAAATACTGCTAACAAATACCCTGCTAACATTGACCTTGCAACTCCTACTAACTGGGAATTAACTCTTGACCACAAGAAAATCCCTATTGTAGCTCTTAAACATACACTTTGATAGTTTGGAAACAGTGAAAAAAGTGGTTGTTTCCCTTTTGGAAATAACCACTTTGATTTTAAAAGGAGTGAAAAAATGAGTACATTTTTTTATAAAAAAAGACGTAGAGAAAAGGCTTTAGCTTTATTAAAAGCACAGGAAGAAGAAAAGAAAAAGACTGTTGAAGTAGCAACTATTTCTGAAATGGAAACAGTTGAAGAAACTGAAAAAGTTGAACAATCATTTGAACAATCAGAAAAAGTTGAACAGTCAGTTGTCGAAAAGAAAAAAACATCTAAAAAATAGGTGGTGATGGTATGTTTACCATAGAAGATTTTGAAAATGCGGGTATTGAGGGTATTACGGATATTCTTTCAGCTAATGCAGGTGTTGAATGGGTAAAGGAAAACACTACCATTGAAGTTGATGACGATTTAGATGTTTTGCCTATATGTGCAAAGTTATTTATTCGCAAATTTACTGAAATAGGTGGTAAAAGTTCGGGTGTTACTTCTGAAAGCATAAGCGGACTTTCACAAAGTTTTGCTGTTGGGCAGGATAACAGTTTAATATGGGATTTGGCTCACAATTTACTGGGCAAATACCTTAAAAGCCGTTTCTATTTCAGACCTATGCCAAAAAGGTGGGATTGATATGAGAATTGAAACTCATACTGTACGTGACAGAACAGACGTTTTACAACGAAGATTGAATGACCTAAACGGCAAGGTTATTGAAGTAGGTGTGTTTGACGGTGAGCAAAGGTGGTTGGCTCACATTCACGAATTTGGGTGTACAATAACACCTAAAAACGGAAAATATCTTACTGTACCTGTACACCCTGATGCAAAAGGAAAAAGAGCAAGTGATTTTCAAGGGTTATTTGTGTATAAGTCGCATAGTGGCGAAAAGATGTTGGCAAGGAATGAAAACGGCAATCTTGTTTGTTATTATTGGTTGGCAACTTCGGTGAATATCCCGGAAAGAAGTTTTTTACGAAGTGGTCACGATACCCACGCAAATGAGGTTATGACCAATGCCGAGAGAGGGATTGGGCAGGTTATCGGTGGTGCAATGAATATCCAAACATACCTTGATATGATAGGGCAAATGTTAGCTACCAAAATAAAGACTTTTGCTCGTGATTTGCAACAGCCACCTAACAGCGGTATAACGCAAAATGTAAAGGGTAGCTCTAATCCTTTGGTTGATACAGGGCAAATGATTAACTCAATAACTTGGAGGGTGATTGGGTGAAATATTTTAATTTTGAAAGGTTAATAAGTAAATATTCGGTTGAATTTGATGTGTATGTGCCTGTTTCTGTTGGTGAATATGCCGACAATGGCGAATATATTAAGTCTGATAACATTAAGATTACTGTAAAAGGTGCTATTTTAAGTTTGTCAGAGGCTAAAATATATCGTAGCGAGGGTAATTTAACGGCAAATGACAGAATTTTATTTATGACAAGTGATTTTGATTTTGAGTTAGAGGGTGCTTTTGTAGTATATAATAACAAAAAATATTATATTGAAAGTATGCTTGAAAATGCTGAATTTACCGGAGTATTTCAGTACAATCTGAAATACGTGAGTGGTTTTAAAGTGGGTGATGTGAATGGTTGATTGTGCAAAAATACGTGATGTTGTTTGCAAGGGAATAAAAGAGTATTGTGGATTACCAATAATACGAAGTGGTCAAAATGCTCCTGCACCTGATTATCCGTACATATCTTATACGGTTACTACTTTAATGAGTGAAAATAATGGTACTTACAGCATTAAAAATGATAAGGCATACAAGGAAGTTACCCAAACTTGGAGTATTACTGTAATAGCTGATAATTATAATACGTGTATCGAAAAAGCTATGCTTGTGCGTAATTGGTTAGATTTTAGTGGTAGAATATATTTAACCGACAATAATGTTGTTGTACAGCAAATTACGGCTATTACAACAAGGGATAATATGCTGACCGTAGACTATGAATTTAGATGCGGTTTTGATGTTATTTTCTCTTGTTTTGATGAAATTGGTGACGATAGAGAATATATTGAAACTATTGAAACTGAAAATGATAGTGAATTACCGAAAGGTAGTTATGACTTCGGTGGTATTTCTGACGTTGAAGTTATTTTAAAACAAAATTAGAAAGGTGGTTTTACAATATGCAGAGAGATAAAATTTCTGATATTAAGGTTAATATTGACGTTGCTAACGTTATTAAGAGTGCTACTTTTGGTATGCCTCTTATTGCAGAGGCAACTAACAATTATATACCTTATACTGTTTGTAACGGTATTGGTGACGTATTAAAGGCTATGACAAAAAGTGATGACATTGACAGTGTAGCTGTATCAACTTATGATGATAACGATACTGTTGATAGAAACGAAACTTTTGTTATGAGCGAAACTTCAAGTGGTGTTACTGTAACTTCTCTTGCAAAAACTTCGTTTGTAATGAAAACTGTAGCTGTTGGTGATTATACAATGGCAATTACAGGTGTTAAGAAAAATGAGGGTTACATCTCTTTAAAATCTACTACAGACAGCATTTGCAAGGTGGTATTAAAGGCGAAAACTACAGCATCATTAATGCGTATTGCTGAAAGTAATGCTGTAAATGTTATTAAGACACAGACAGTATCAGGTTTAAGCGAAATAATCTTTAAATGTTCGGCAAATGTGGAATACTTTATTTCGTCAGCTGACAATGAAGTTGAAATTTATGCTATTGAATTTTACGGCTATGATGATAAGTTATACAAGGCTTGTGAAATGATGTTAATGCAGAAAAATGCACCTGAAGACTTTGCTGTTGCTAATGTAACAGATGGCGGTATTGACACATTACTTACTAATGATTTCAGAGCTTGTATCTTAATTAATGCTTTTTCTGATGATGATATTGCTAAAAATCTTGCAACAGCTTTTGAATTAGACAAAGAAAAGTTATTATTTATTGAAGTAGAGGACACTTCAGATGATGTAGCTTTCTACGAAGATTTTGAAAGAACTGTACTTTGTGCCTATGCTGACAACAAAGAAAATTTACTTGCTTGTGCTTTAGTAGGTGCAACTGCAAGTAAAGTAGTTGGTAGCTTTGATTACAAGGCACAGACTTTAAAGAATGTTAAGGAAGTGAATGTTCCTCTTGAACTTCCGAAGTCTGATTATGATACAGCACAGGAAAAGAACATTATTTTATATGTGCAGAAAGCAGGAGTAGGTGTTACTGACAGCGGTAACGTGGCAAACGGTACACCGATTGATTTAATTGATACGCAAGATTGGTTAATTTTACAGATACAGTATCAGTTACAGCAGGTACTTAACAACAATGACAAAATACCTTATGACAATTCCGGTATTGCAATTCTTGAAAGTGCTGTTATTAATGTGCTTGAACAGGCATACAAAAACGGTATGATTGCTGTAAATGAAGAGGGTACAGGTGGCTCTTATACTGTAGACTTTGCAAGAAGAAGTGAAACAAGAGCAGAAGACAGACTTGCAAGAAGATATGTTGAAGCGAAATTCTCTTTCGACCTTGCAGGTTCTATCAGAAAAGTTGTTGTAAACGGTGTAATTAATATTTGACAGGGGGTAATAATATGGCTATGGCATTTGGTGTTTATGATGCAAAAGACAGTTCTGTAATGATTGACGGTGTTTACATTACGGGATTTTCGGAAGATATGTTATCTATCGAAAAAGACGAAGATTTATTTGAAACAGAAGTGGGTGCACAGGGTGATGTGGTTAAAAATATCGTAAATGACCCTTTAGGTACTACTACAATTAAAGTACAGGCTACTTCTCCACAAGCAGGTTATCTTTTAAGTCTTGCAAAAAGACGTGAGCCTTTCCCATTATGGTACATTAACAAGAATATGGGTGAAAAAATGGGTGGTACTATGGCAAACCTTATTAAATATCCTACGGTGGAAAGACAGAAAACTGCTACTGAATGGGAATTTACGTTTAAGATTTTTGATTTAGTAATGGATAAGACTTGACAATTGGGTGTTTTTTGATGTAAAATTATAATGTAACATTTGGACTTACCTCGCATTTGTTATTTCTTTCGTAAAGTTCCCCTCGGTCTTATGATTGAGGGGTTTTAAAATTTCTACTGTTGTAGATTTGTTGCAGAAATGTCGAAAAAATGTTGTTGACGCAACATAGATAGTATGTTATGATTATTATGAGCATACAGCTACTATTCTGATATTATAATCAGATGGAAACCTTCTTGTATTAAGATTTGTAAACCGATTGGAGTTTCTTCAATCGGTTTTTTATTGAAAGGATTGAAAAATTATGAAAAAATTTGATGTAGTTGAAAAAGAAATTAATGGTACAGTCTATAAAGCACAGTTTAACGGTATTAGAGCCAGTTTAAAGGCAAAAGAAATGTGTATGACAAAAGACGGCAGAACTGACCTTGTTAAGTCAGCTGAATACTTGCTCGAACACGTTATTGTAGAGCCAAAGGGTCTTGATGTTGATGATTTTGGCGATATTAACGAATTGTTTGAAGTAACTTCTTTTGCTGTTGAAGTGGCAAACGGAACTTATTGTCCCTCTGCTGACGGAAAGTCAGGCGAAAACAAAGGCGAAAAGTAATTTACGTTACTGGCGATTGATTATGTCGGAATATTCAAATTTGACTTATGAAGATGTGTTCTACAGAATGGACGAAAACGATATTTCAGAGGCTAATGCTGTTTTAGATTTAATTCAAGAGGAAATTCAGAAAAAAATAAAATAAAGTTAATTGATTATTTTAATATTTTGTGGTATTATAAAGGTGTTAAATTGTTATTTTGTTTTTCATTAAATCTCTCTTTTCTTATTGGTAATTTGGTGATTTGGCGAAAAAGGTGGTTGCTCTTTTGGGTAACTGCCTTTTTTGATATTAAAAGAGAATTTTATTATTGACGGAAATGTCGAAATGTGTTAGAATATGACCTGTAGGGAATAACTGGCGGTTGTTTCTTCACTCCTATCCTTGAAGAAAGGGGGAGTGATAATATGGATATATTATTAACCATTGTTGCTATTACAACGATAGCCTATAATGTAACTTCAATTATCTTTATGATTATTGACCATATAAAAAAATAACCGCCCTGTCTCCAAACTTGTGCGGTTATTTTTTTGTAACCTGATATAAGTGAAGAAACAGCCAAAGGTTATTCCTTACACTTTAATTATATATCATTATTTTTTGATTGTCAATAAAAATTTTGAACACTCCTAAAGGGGTGTTTTTTTATTGGAAAGGGGGCGAGAGAATGGCTGATAGTAGTATTTTGCGTGAAGACGTGGTGCGTGTGACGATTGAAACTGATACAAGCGGACTTCGTACGGCAGAACAGCAAACAGACAGATTAGCGAATGATTTAGGACGTTTAGGCGGTGCAGGGAATGAAGCCGAAAACAGCCTTAATAATCTTGGTGGAACAGCTGAACAGATGGGTGAAGATGTTGAGGGTGCTAACAGCGAACTTGATATGTTAAGGCGAATATCAGGACAGCTTGACGGTGGTTTGGCAACTCTTACAAGTATTCTTGAAAGAATGGGAAATCAGGAACGTAGAAACAGTAGTAATACGCAAGATTTAAGGCAACAGTTAATTAAATTGGGGCAGGAAAAATTGACACAATTGAGCAATGCCCTTGATAATATCGCTAAAAAATTAGGTGGTGCTGTTGTTAATGCGGCAAAATCTGCACTTACTGCGTTACGTAATTTTGCTGTTGCAGGTGCTACGGCTATTGGTGGTTTAATTGCTGTAGGGGTAAAATATAACTCTACTATGGAGCAATTTCAGACAAGTTTTACTACTATGTTAGGTAGTGCTGATAAGGCTGTTGATTTTACTGAAAAATTAAGACAAATGGCGGCAAAAACTCCTTTTGGTATGAATGATTTAGCACAAGCATCACAAACACTTTTAGGATATGGAATTGCAGAAAAAGAAGTTTTGCCGTACTTAAAACAATTAGGTGATATTTCGCAAGGTAACAAAGATAAATTACAAGGTTTAACTCTTGCATTTTCACAGGCTATGTCAACGGGTAAGTTGATGGGACAAGACCTTTTACAGATGATAAATCAAGGGTTTAACCCTTTAAAAAATATTGCAGAACGTACAGGCAAATCAATAGGACAGTTAAAAGAGGAAATGTCAAAGGGTGCAATATCAGCTGAAATGGTGGCACAGGCTTTTGAAGATGCCACATCAGAGGGCGGACTTTTTTATAATGCAATGGAAAAGCAATCACAGACTTTTAACGGTCAAATCAGTACATTAAAAGATAACTGGAGTGCTTTTATAGGCGAAATGACAAGCGGCATACAAGAATTACTTAAAAATACGGCTTTACCTGCTATTAACGAACAATTAAAAGCATTTAAAGAGGCTTTTGAAGAAGACGGATTTAGGGGCATTATAAGAAAATTCGGTGTATTTGGTGACTATCTTGACTTTTGCGGTGATGCTA
>JAKSUR010000060.1 GCA_024408765.1 bacterium
CTTTTCTCTGTAATCTGCTCCTCCAGCTGTTTATTTTCTGCTTTCAGCTCTGTCTGGTTTTGAATTGCTTTTCTTTTATCAAGCCCTGTTAACCCGTCTGTTTGAATATTTGAATAATTTGCAAATACTGTATCAACATCATTAAGATTTACTGCTTTGACATTGTCTGCCGTTAAATCTATAAGAACCTTTCTGTCAAGAGTTTTTGGAACATTGCTTTTACCTTTTTTTATATTGTGTTCCATAACTTCATTAACGTTGTCGCCGTATGGCGATTCATTTAATATTTTTAAACTTTCTTTAATTGTTTTTATATTATCAGTAGTCAAAACGTCCGGAATTATCAAATTTGAAGAAAGATCATTTATTTTTGGAATATTAATTACAAGCGGATTAGGCTCAACAGACAATTGATTCTGCGCATCAATAGAAACATTGGTCAATGATTCAGCCATTTGTTCAAATGTTCTTTCTTTTACAGGCTTTTTAGAACCTAAAAATTCTTGTTGCAAAATATTTTTGAAAGCCACAGTATCAATAATTTGAGCATCATTAAAATCGCTGTTGATATGATACTTTTCTTTTGTTTCTTCAGCTGATAAACCTAATTCAACTAAATAATTAGCCAATTTGCTTAAATCTGCCTCTGAACCGGTGTATTTGTAATTTAAAACATAATTAGCAAATGGTATTCCGCTTTTTGTTAATTTGGGAGCCATATTATTTGAAAGTGCAATACTTAGTGCATCATGAACAACTTTCGTTGCAACCGGCACTTCTGTTAAAATTTCAAACTTTTCTTTATACATTTCATTTCTTTGTTCAACAATACCTTTGGCATTTTTTTCAATCGGTGTATCAGCATTATAATTAGCTGTTGCAGGATTATTAATCATTTTTCTTAAAAGAACAGGATCCTTTGAAATATAAACTGTATCATTCATAACATCAGAGTTTGACGTGTTTGCAAAGTATTCTATTCCGTTAGTATTTACATAAGCTTTTTGAGTCGCATTTGCACCTATAGGTACACCTGCTAACATTGCAAGCATCAAAATATTTTTAACCCATTTGTTTTTTACTCTATCTGCAACACCTTTGCCAACATTTAAAATTGAATTATTGGATTTTAAACAATTTTTGCTACCTTTAAAAGCAGGCGTATATATATCATAGTGCGGATTAGTTACCGGAATTTGAAGTGCAGGCGAATCAGCGGTTCGTTTTAATTGTTTTACATTAATCGAGTTTAGGTTAATTACATTTTGTACTGAATTCATGACATTCTCCTTTTGAATAATTTTTCTATATCATAATCTATTATGTACAATAACTGTAAAAAAAAATTTTTGCCGATTAAATTATCGAAAAAATAAAAATATACCTGAAAACTAGTTATACATTGACAAACTGCTATTTACAAAACTTAATACTAAATTTGCAAAAAAATCTGATTAGAAACTCAACACTTTGATTATAACTGAGCAGAATGCAAATGTAAATTTTTGTAACAAATTTGTTCTTAAAATTAAAGTTTATACAAAAACTTTCCGTAATACATGTAAATAAAACTTAGGGAAAAAGGAAAAAGATTATGACAAGCGGATGTTCAGGAAACTCAATCTACAGGTTTATGCTATTTGTAAACGACAGATACAATGGTGATATAAATCAGGCATTCGATGCTGCTGATAATAACCATAACGGTACAATTACAAAATATGAAATTAAATGCTTCCTGAATGGTTTAGGCGAAGACAACGAATGGGGCTTGTGTAAAGATAATACAAGTGATATTTTCAAAGCTTTTAATACATGTACGCAAGGAAGAGGTCAAGTAATAAATGATGATGATGAAGTTGATAAAAAATATAAAACGCTGATTGAAAACTTTGGAAAAGTCAGTGAGGCTATAGAGAAATATGCAGCCAGGATTGGCGGAATGCCAGAAGGTATTACTACGAATAAACTTATAGATGCACTTGCAAATAAATTTAATAAAAATTTAAAGATAAATAATCTTGATAATGCCTTACCAAAGTTGTTTGCACAAGCTGTAGCAACAATCTATAAAGATGATGCACTTAAAACAGTAGCAAGCACATATGATGTGCCTAACGGTTATGATGCAACCTCGGACAATAATTTGACAAGCTTGCTAAATAATTATATAAATGGTTTAAAGGTTTATGCTAATGGTATAAAAGACGATATAAACGATATTATAGAGGCTTATATAGAAGGTACATCATTAACCGGTGATTTAGAGCCTTATAGCTGGGATCCTGATGAGGGTATTAATGATCTTCTAAAACAAGAGATTTTGAATAATGTGAAATCTGTAGTGATGGAAACAGAAATATGGATAGAAGATCTTAATTTTGTCGACTCTCTTGACCAAGCTATATCTGACTTTATTGATGAAAAACTCACGGAAAATCCAAATTGGTCATTTAATGAAGGTCTTATTTTGGAAGAATTTAAAAACTCTAAATCAGGACAAGTATTTTTGATATCAACAATATATACTGATTTTTGGACTTATTGGGATGCTGATGGTGTAGATACCAGCGATTTATATTACGATGAAATAGCCAATGCTTTTGGTGATGATTTCGCAACAAAACTTACAAAAGGCGAAAAAGCTGTTTCTGAATATCAAGATATATTGCAACAAGTAGCTGAAATGGTTAAAAATGGTGAAGTTAAACCTGACAAAGCTGTTCAAAAAATTATAGAATTAATCAATGAAAAATATACTGAAATTAGTAAAAAAATAGGCCATTCGGAATCTGATTCTCCGATTCAACTAGTATATACACTTTTTACTAACGCATACGATGACGGAAACGGTGATATTGAAAGTGTCAAAGAGGCTGCTATCAAATTCCTTGATGCTGTCAAAGCGCGGAATATAGAAAAATGGAATATTGCAATTGATAATAATTGCCCTGATTATCATACCATGATTGATAGTCTAAGTAGAGCCTCTGATGTATATAGATTAATCGAAAATGTAATAAATACAGTTGCATCAGATGGTGCCATTATTCTTGATATGAAGAATGTGTATGATATAAATGCTATGTTTTATAATGAATTTGATCCAATACAAGTAAATTCAGGCAGTAGTATTACGGGTCAAGATGTTAAAATGGGCGTTATTTTAGATCAGTGTGGTCAAAGTTTTATACCTGAGGTCCTTTCTGATTATCATCGAGTTACGTACAGAGCAACATCAAATAAAGGATTGTGTACTAATGTTACAATTACTAATGATGGCAAATTGTCATTTAAAGCAGGTAATACAAAAGGAACAGATACAATAACAGTTAAAGCACTTGTATACGGACAAGAAATCTCCACTCGTAATATAACGGTTAATGTTGTATAAGCTTGTCTTATTGTTATTTCAACCAACCGTTTAAGATTTCAAATATTGTTTCAAATATTGACCTGTGTATGATTTAGGATTGTTTGCAATTTCCCAAGGAGTCCCGACCGCAACGATTTCACCTCCGTTATCTCCGCCTTCCGGCCCTAAATCTACGATATAATCAGCAACTTTGATTAAATCCATATTATGTTCAATAATTAAAATCGTGTTACCGTTGTCTGCAAGTTGTTGAATAATCTTAATCAATTTATCCAAATCATTCCAATGAAGCCCTACAGAAGGTTCATCAAGAAGATACAAAGTTCTTCCCGTGGCTCTTTTGTTCAATTCAGATGCGAGTTTAATCCTCTGAGCTTCTCCTCCCGAAAGAGTCGTTGCACTCTGACCAAGTTTTATATAATCTAAGCCCACATCAACAAGCGTTTTTAATTTATTTGAAATTTGCGGTATATTTTCAAAAAATTCATAAGCCTCTTTTACGCTCATTTCCAAAACATCTGATATAGATTTGCCCTTATATTTAACCTCTAATGTTTCGTTATTATATCTTTGTCCTTTACATACATCACATTTTACATAAACATCAGACAAAAAATTCATTTCTATTTTTAAAACGCCATCACCCGCACAAGCTTCGCACCTTCCGCCTTTTACATTAAAACTAAACCTTCCCGGTTTATATCCTCGCATTTTTGCTTCGTTGGTCTTTGAATAAAGTTCCCGAATCGGTGTAAATACATCCGTATACGTTGCAGGATTTGAACGAGGAGTTCTGCCTATCGGAGATTGGTCAATATCAATAATCTTATCCAGATGTTCAAAACCCAGTATTTCATCTACGCCTTGTGGCTTAGGTTTGTTTTTACGCAATTTATGAATTGCATATTCGTATATTAATTCCTGCATTAAAGTAGATTTGCCTGAACCTGAAACACCTGTTAAAACAACAATTTTACCTAACGGAATATCTAAGTCTATATTTTTAAGATTATTCTTAAACGCATTCCTTATTTGAAGAAATTGACCGTTTCCTTCCCGAACTTTTTTAGGTACAGCTATTGAATATTCGCCACTTAAATATTTACCAGTAATTGATTCCCCTGAGTTAATAATATCTTTAACTTCACCTTGAGCAATGACTCGACCTCCGTTGACACCGGCTTTTGGCCCGATATCAACTATATAATCAGCATTACGAATAGTATCTTCATCATGTTCGACTACAATAAGCGAATTTCCCATATTACGAAGTTTAAGTAATGTTTTTATAAGCCTGTCATTATCCCTCTGGTGTAAACCAATTGAAGGTTCATCCAGAACATACAAAACTCCTGACAAACCGCTTCCTATTTGAGTTGCAAGCCTTATTCTCTGAGCCTCTCCACCAGAAAGAGTGCCTGCCATTCTTGCCAAATCAAGATATCCCAAGCCGACATCTATAAGAAATTTGAGTCTTGCTCTGATTTCATCAAGAATTTGTTTTCCGATTTTTATTTGAAAATCCGTAAGCGTGATGTATAAATCCGTAATAAATTCAAATTCTTTTTCAATTGACATTGAACAAAATTCGTGAATATTTTTATCTCCGACTTTTACCGCAAGCGGAAATGGTTTAAGCCTTGCACCACCGCATTTTTCGCATGGAGTTGTCACCATGTATTTCTCAATTTCTGCTTTCCAATATTCACTATCGACATTATAATGCTTCATCAAAAACGGAAGTACACCTATAAATTTTTGAAGAGTATTCCTATATCTGTGACTGCCGAATTCCCTGATTCGCATAGGAATTCTGTCCTCCGAACCGTTTAAGATAATATCCTGATGTTCTTTCGGTAAATCTTTAAACGGAATACTAAAATCTATTCCGTACGCATTTTTAACAGCTTGTAAAACATCATCATAATATGAAGTCTGAGATTTACTCCAAGGATAAATAGCGCCTTCATTAATACTTTTATGCTTATCCGGAATTACCAAATCAGGATCAATTTTGAAATCGACTCCAATTCCGCCACACTTGTCGCAAGCTCCGTAAGGTGCATTAAACGAAAAAATACGGGGCGAAAGTTCTTCAAAGCTAATGTTGCAATCAGGACATGCAAGTTTTTCACTGTATATTTTTTCTTCACCGCCTACTATATCAATATTTGTAACTCCATCAGCTTTTTTAAGTGCAATTTGAACGCTGTCTGCAATTCTTGAACGAGCTTCAGACTTTACAACAACACGGTCTATAACAACTGATATTGTGTGTATTTTTGTCTTAGCAAGTTTTATTTCGTCCTCATCAAGATTATAAATTTCTCCGTCAACTTTTACCCGAACAAAGCCTTCTTGTTTTAACTCTTCAAAAAGTGATTGAAACTCACCTTTTTTACCCTTTATAAGAGGTGCAAGTATCTGAATTTTTGTACCTTTGGGATTTTTCAAAATGCTATCCACAATTTCATCAATAGTTTGCGGTTTAATAGGTTTTCCGCATTTCGGACAATAAGGCGTCCCTATACGAGCATACAAAAGTCTTAAATAATCATAAATTTCCGTAACTGTACCGACGGTTGAACGTGGATTATTACTTGTAGATTTTTGGTCAATAGAAATTGCAGGTGTAAGTCCGTCTATATAATCAATATCAGGCTTATCCATTTGTCCCAAAAATTGACGTGCATAAGTAGAAAGGCTTTCTATATAACGCCTTTGTCCTTCCGCAAAAATCGTATCAAAAGCAAGTGAGCTCTTTCCTGAACCTGAAACGCCTGTAAACACAACAAGTTCGTTCTTTGGGATTTCCAAAGATACGTTTTGCAAATTATGCTCCCTTGCCCCTTTTATTATAATTTTATCAGTTGCCATAACACAATTATATCACATTGTGAATTTACATACAGCTATTTTTTTCAGATAATAAAAATATTATGCTAAAAGATTATAAAATATGTGCTAAAAATATTTTAGAGCTGGCGTTTCCGATTATAATGGGAAATCTCGGCTTTATTATGATTGGTGTAGGAGATGTGATTGTCGCAGGCAGACACTCGACTGATACGCTTGCGGCCATTAGTCTTGCAACTGCAATGTTAAACTGTATATTGATGCTTGGAATAGGTATTTTAAGCACTATTTCAGCTATACTATCAAATTACAGAGGAGAAGGAAAAGACATAAGAAAAT
Organism: bacterium; assembly: GCA_024408765.1. Lineage (GTDB taxonomy): Bacteria > Cyanobacteriota > Vampirovibrionia > Gastranaerophilales > Gastranaerophilaceae > CAG-196. The sequence goes on from JAKSUR010000060.1 coordinate 6,572, forward strand.
ATTTTTTCCCTTCTGTTAAATTTTCATTATTTTTGGGACTTCTTTCTTCAATTATAATTCTGATTTTTATACCAATTATTGATAAAATCGGATTTGCACCTAATCTTGCAAAAATTGTCAAAGATTATTTCTTTATCACTGCATTTGCTACATTTGGCGGATATTTACATTGTGCCGTAAAAGAATATTTACAAGCTTTTGAAATAGTTATTTTCCCAAACATTTTGACCATTTTTTGCGTATTTTTAAATTTGTTTTTGAATATAATTTTTGTATTCGGCTGGGAATTTATTCCGCAAATGGGTGCAATCGGTCTTGCAATAGCAAGTCTTGTCGTCAGATATTTTATGGGATTCGGTCTCCTTGTATATTGTTTAATGAAAATAAAAGTTCAATACTACAAAGATTTTAATTATTTTAAAGATTTAATAAAAGTGGGACTTCCTTCTTCTCTTGCTATAATGATTGAGTTTGTAGGTTTTAATATTATATCTGTTGTAATGGGAAGAGTCGCAGGAATTTATGCCGCTGCACATAATATACTTTGCACTATGTCAAGCGTTTCATTTATGGTTCCTCTCGCAATATCGAATGCAGTTTCTGTAAAAGTCGGATTCACAAATGGTTCAAAAGAGTTTGCTTTATTAAAAAAATATGCACATACAGGAATCGGAATGTCACTAATATTTATGAGTTTTTCCGCCATTATCTTCGGCTTGTTCCCTGAGTTTTTAGTAAGTTTATTTACTCGTGATTATGAACTTGTCAAAGTTTGTGTACCGATTGTTTATACATTATGCTTTTTCCAATTGTTTGACGGTTTGCAGGTATCACTTTCCGGTATATTCAGAGGTTTAAAAAGAACAAAAATAGTTATGATATCAAATTTAATCGCATATTGGATTATATCATTCCCACTGGGATGTGTACTTGCTTTCAAGTTAAATCTGAACTTAATTGGTTTCTGGTACGGCTTATTTGCATCGTCAATTATTGTTTGCTCAATTATGTCTTTATATTTGAAAAGAATTTTTAAAAAATTGGATTAAATCGAATAAATTTATTATAATTGTTTTATGATTAGAAAAATAATTTCAAAATTGAGTATACACAGCATATTAATCATAATTTCCTTATTATCGGTTTTTCCTTTTGTCTGGCTTATGTCCACTTCTTTTAAAGGAATTAACGAAGATATATTTTCTTATCCTCCGCAAATTATTCCTATGGATTTTACATTTACAAATTATGTTGATGTATGGCAAAGAGTTAATTTTATGGGATATTTTTGGAATAGCATAATAGTTGCGGGTTTAACCGTAGCATTAAATTTGATTTTATCATCCCTTGCCGCATATCCGCTTGCAAGAATGAATTTTAAAGGTAAAAAAATAGTTTTTTTTAGTATTCTTGCTACAATAATGATTCCGTTTCAGGCAATAATGCTCCCGGTTTACATTATAACTTTAAAACTTCACCTTATGGACAGCGTGAACAATGTCGCAGGATATTTAGGACTCGTAATGCCTTTTGCGGTAAGTGCATTCGGAATATTTTTGATGCGTCAGGCATTTCTAAAAATACCGAAAGAAGTTGAAGAAGCCGCTATAATAGACGGATGCAACGTATTCCAAATGTTTTTAAAGGTGGTTATTCCAATGGTTAAACCAACTCTTGCTGTACTCGCAGTATTTACATTTATCGGTTCATGGGGAGAGTTTTTATGGCCGAGCATTATGCTTACCAAAGATTCTATGTACACACTTCCTGTCGGAATAAATAATTTGCAGGGAATGTTTTCTGCAAACTGGCGGTTTATAGCAGCAGGTTCGATAATTTCAACCGTTCCGATTATAATATTTTTTCTTGCAATGCAAAAATATTTTATATCCGGCGAAAATGACGGTGCAGTAAAGGGTTGAATAATATTTAACTTAATTTTTTTGTCTTTTAGCAGCTAATGCCGTTTGTTTTTTATGTCTGGCTACTTTTATATTCTGAATTTCTTTTTCTATATCTGTAATTTGTGATAAATTATTGTTATATATAGTATTATAACGATTACGTATGTTTGGATGAAAAGACTTGCAATTACGCATGCTCTCCAGTTTTATATTTTCTATCACCAGCTCTGCAATTTTTTCTTTTAATTCGGCTATTCTTTGTCTATCTTTTGGTGTCAACTTAAGAGGAACACCATGGAAATCATCCTTTGGTACATAAGTTACACCGTTAATAACAACCTTTTGCAAATTGGTATTTTGAATTCTTTTTGCTTGAAACGATGGTGTTAAACTATAATTCGCAGAAATTGTTAACATATTAAAATCTCCTTTTAAAAATTTTCCTTCATGTATAAAACACATAAAAAAAATTTTTTGCGCTTTTTTGCGTATTGAAAAAATATTAGTAAACGAGGATGACTAAAAAGTAAAGTTATCCTCTTTTTATTAATTTGCATTTTTAAATT
>JAKSUR010000061.1 GCA_024408765.1 bacterium
ATGTGTCGCAATAAAGAAATGTAACATCAGGTAGTGTGTATCAAACAGTAATTCAAAAAGAAAGACAGGGTGATTAGCTCGGAGCAACAGTGCAAGTAATTCCGCATATTACAAACGAAATTAAATCGAGAATCGTTAAAGCACAAAAATATTTTAAAACCGATTTTCAAATAATTGAAATCGGGGGAACAATCGGTGATATTGAAAGCTTACCTTTCATAGAAGCAATACGACAATTTAAAGCGGAGGCAGGAATTGGAAATGCAATAAATATTCATTGCACACTCCTTCCTTATCTTCAAACATCAGGCGAATTAAAAACAAAACCTTCTCAACACAGCGTAATAACACTGAGAAGCTATGGCTTACAGCCTGAAATATTGGTTTGCAGGACAGCAAAACCAATTCCTAAAACGGAAAAAGATAAGATTGCCCTCTTCTGTTCGGTTGCAAAAGAAGCCGTTATTGAATGCAAGGATATGAAAAGCATTTATGAAGTACCCTTGGCATTGGAAGAACAAAATTTTGCACAAGTTGTTTTAAAATTATTACAAACCGAAGATAAAAAAGCAGAATTAACCGAATGGAAAAATTTGGTCGAGCGTATTAACAACACTAAAAAAACTATAAAAATTGCTATAGCAGGTAAATACACAAAGCTTTCAGATGCGTACATTTCTGTTGTTGAAGCTGTTAAACATGCCGGATATGCAAACAATGTAAAAACAGAGATAAAATGGATAAATTCAGAAGAATGTACGGATTTAGAAAAATGCAGAGAATTACTCAAAGATATTTCCGGAGTCATTGTACCCGGAGGGTTTGGAGTGAGAGGAATTGAAGGTAAACTTAATGTTATTAAATATGTACGAGAGAATAACATTCCGTTTTTGGGAATTTGCTTGGGGATGCAATGTGCTGTTAGTGAGTTTGCAAGAAATGTTGCGAAATTAAAAAATGCAAATTCAACTGAATTTGACGAAGGAACACCTTATCCGGTTGTTGATTTAATGTTGGAACAGAAAAATGTTAAAGGTTATGGCGGTACTATGCGGCTTGGGGCTTATGATTGCAATATAAAAAAGGGAACAAAGGCGTATGAAGCGTATGGCACGACAAAGATATCCGAACGCCACAGGCACAGATACGAAGTGAATACAGATTATATAGACCTCTTAAAGAAAGACGGGCTTGTCTTTTCGGGAATGTCACCTGACGGTATGCTTTCTGAAATAATAGAAATTCCAAGTTTGGATTGGTTTGTTGCGTGCCAATTTCATCCTGAATTTAAGTCCAGACCGGAAAGACCGCACCCGCTTTTTATGGGTTTAATTAAATCATCTATCAAAGCAAAACAAGCTTAAAATAAGCGTAGCATTGACATTCACCTATGTTTGTACTAAACTGTCAAAGCTAAACAGTATAAGAGGGGAAATTAATGACGAACAGAGTTTTATTATGTATAATGGACGGTTGGGGTATCTCAAACGGAAACAGAGAATATGATGCTACAAAATTAGCAAAACCTATCAACGTACCTAAGTTGATAAGTGAAGAAACATCAACAAAAATACATGCTGATGGAGAATATGTAGGACTTCCTGAAGGTCAAATGGGTAACAGCGAAGTCGGACACTTAAATATAGGCGCCGGCAGAATAGTATATCAAGATTTATCAAAGATTAACAATGCCATCAAAGACGGTTCATTTTTTGAAAATGAAAAATTTCTGGAAGCAATTGAACATTCAAAGAAAAACGATTCCTCTTTGCATATATACGGACTTGTTTCAACGGGCGGAGTCCATTCTTCACTAAATCATCTGCTCGCATTAATACAGCTTGTTGCTCAAAAAGGCTTAACAAAGGTATATGTACATGCTTTCCTTGACGGTCGTGATACACCTCCATCAAGTGCTTGTGAATATTTGCAAATTGTTGAAAACGAACTTAAAAAATACAATCTTCCGCAAATAGCTTCCGTAATCGGTCGTTATTACATAATGGATAGAGATAACCGTTGGGAAAGAGTTGAAAAAGGATATAATTGCTTACTGTTTGGAGAAGGAAACAAAGCCTCCTCAGCAATTGAAGGTGTTAAGAAATCTTATACGGAAGGTATTACGGATGAATTTGTACTTCCGATTGTTGTAGGTGGTGCTGAATCAAGAATTAAAGACAATGATTCGATTATATTCTTTAATTATCGTCCTGACAGAGCCAGAGAAATAACAAAAGCGATTAATTTCAAAGATTTTGACGGATTTGAAAGAAAAAAAGTTTTATCAAATATTTACTATTGTACAATGACAAGTTATGAAGCAACATTTACATTTCCTGTTGCATTTCCTAAAACAAAACTTGTTAATATTCTTGGTGATGTTTTGGAACAAAACGGAATTAATCAGTTCAGAACGGCAGAAACCGAAAAGTATGCACACGTTACATTCTTCTTCAACGGAGGAATTGATGAACCGCAGGCTCACGAAACACGCAAACTGGTTGCTTCACCAAAAGTTGCAACTTATGATTTGCAACCGGAAATGAGTGCACCGGAAGTTTGTGAAAATGTTTTAAGTGCTATCGAAAACAAAGACTATGGTTTTATTCTCGTAAATTTTGCAAACCCGGATATGGTAGGTCATACGGGAGTAGTTGAAGCTGCGACAAAAGCTTGCAAAGTTGTAGATGATTGCGTAGGAAAAATTGCAGAGAAATGCAAAGAATACAACATAACAATGCTTTTAACGGCTGATCACGGAAATGCCGAAACAATGTTTAATGAAGAAACCGGGAAGCCTCATACTGCACATACAACAAATGAAGTTCCGTTTGTTGTAATCAATCCTCCTTATGATATAGAACTAAGAGATGACGGAGCTTTATGTGATATTGCACCTACGATTCTTCAATTAATGAACATTAAACAACCTGCCGAAATGACAGGTAAAAGCATGTTAAAAATACCCGTATTGAATGCATAAAGAAAGGAAAAGCTTTTTATAAAATGACAGGAACATCTCTGGAAATAGATTTATCCATAAAGAAAAATAATGTTGATGAATTTTTTAACAACCTGAGCGAAAACCCGAACGGGTTTAAAAATAAAGATTTTCGTTATACATTAAGTCTTATTTATCAATTGGTAGAAGATGAATTTGAAGGGATATTTTTGAGTCCCAATTCTCCTGTCAGAAATACCGATTTCTTTTTAATCAATGATAAAGGCAGATTGTCATTCTTTGTGACACCTACAAACAATTTTCAATTTTATCTTAAATCAAAAGGCTCAATGTTTAGATTTTCACCAACAGAATTAAACGGACAAATCGGTTATGTTATGCCTTTGGATATTGTGCTTGACTATTTTGGCGGATTTGGAGAACTTGTTGATTTTTCATCTTTAACACAAACATTTGAATATTTTAATAAGCTTACTCATTTTACAATGAAGCTTATTGAAAAATTGTATTTTATTCCAAGCGTTAAAAAAAGAGGTGCAAACGGTGAATTTTTCAGAATAATTTATGAACCGATTGTTTCAAATAAAGAATCTGCAAAAATAATAAACGAACTTGAAAAAAATATTCCGGAAAATTTGTTTATAAGAGGTGAAAAGCCAAAGAATTTTGTAGAAAATTTTGTAAGAGAGTATTTGAATTATCTTATCTATAAATTTTTAGGTATAAAAGCATACAGATTCAAAGACATAAAATCAGGTCATTATATGTTAAAAGACCTTGAACAAAAAAGTTTGATGAAGGGAAAAGATTATGCTTCGAATTTTGCTCAATGGTTTGATGAACTTTATCTGGGCAAATACGATTTAATCCCGTTTTTCAAAGTTAATAAAATTACTGATGACAAATTTGAGTTAAAAGTTCATATAAAGAACAGAAAAACAGGCGATTCCATTTTAATTGATGATTTGTATCACAATGAAAAAATTTGGGATTTGGATACTGAGGATATAGGAAAAATTGTTGAAAAACAGCTTAATTATGCACTTAGATATATGCCTGAATTAGAAACTCTTTTTGAAGATGAAGAGAAATTGTCACTTGTTTTAAATCTTAATGAAGTATACAAACTTATTGCACAAACAGCTTATTATCTTCAAAAGGCACAAATAGAGCTTATTTTACCTGACGAATTAACAAATATAATTATTCCGAGAGCATCTATAAATGCACACGTTAAAGCTTCTCGTTCCGATGATTTAATGGATATATTTAATACTGTATCAAACGGTTCAATTTCACTTGACGATATTCTTGATTTTTCATACGAAATAGCATTGGGTGATGAAAAAATTTCTCTCGAAGAATTTAATAACCTTATTAATGAAAGCAATGACGGCTTGATAAAATACAATGATAAATACATCCTTGTTGATAAGACCGAAGGCAAAAAGCTTTATGAACAAATCATAAAAGCTAATCATAAGAAAATGAGTCGATTAGAACTTATACATGCTTCTATGTCAGGTCAGTTGCAAGAATACGATTTTAATTATGATGAAGCTTATGCAAATGTTATAAAAGATTTTGCGAAACCGATTTCAGTAACAACGCCTGAGGCTTTAACGGGTGAGCTTCGACCTTACCAAAAAACAGGCTTAAAATGGCTTTGGACTAATGTTTCAAAAGGTTTTGGCTGTTGTATGGCGGACGATATGGGACTTGGAAAAACGATTCAGGTTATTAGTCTTATTTTGAAGCTTAAAGAAGAAAAAAAACTTAAACATCCGGTTCTCGTTATCTGTCCTACAACTCTTATGGGAAATTGGATGAAAGAATTGCAAATGTTTGCACCGTCATTAACAGTTACGACCTATCATGGACTTGAAAGAAAACTTGATTTAACAAAAGATATTATCCTTACAACTTATGCAATTATGAGAATTGACGTTGAAGAAATGAAAAAACAAAATTGGGGTATGATAATAGTTGATGAGGCACAAAACATCAAAAATCCTGATACGGCACAAACTATTGCTATAAAAGTTCTTAAATCAGATATCAAGATAGCAATGACGGGTACTCCTGTTGAAAACAGATTAACTGAATTGTGGAGTATTTTTGATTTTATAAACAACGGTTATTTAGGCTCATTAAAGGAATTCCAAAAAAGTTATGCAATTCCGATTGAAAGATTCAAAGAAAAATCAAGAGCATCTAAATTAAAGCTTTCAGTGTCGCCTTTTGTTTTGAGAAGATTAAAAACCGACAAAAGCGTAATTTCAGATTTGCCTGAAAAAATGGTGTTAAATGATTATTGCTATTTGGCTAAATCACAAGCAATTCTTTATGAAAAAACTCTTAATGAAATGATGGAAAAAATAAGCGGATTTACAGGTGTAAACAGACGAGGAAATATCTTTAAACTTATAACAGCATTGAAACAAATTTGCAATCACCCGTATCAATTCTTAAAGAGCGGAGATATGTCAAAAGAAATATCAGGAAAAGCCGAAAAGTGTGTGGATTTAGTTAATACAATAATCGACAACGATGAAAAAACTTTGATTTTTACACAGTATAAAGAAATGGGCGATATTTTAACAAAATTAATCAGTGAAGAATGTAATACCGAGCCGTCATTTTTCCATGGATCGTTAACAGTTCCGCAAAGAGAAGTTTTAATTGACGACTTCCAAAATAATCCCGAGAGAAAAGTTATGATACTTTCTTTAAAAGCAGGCGGAACGGGCTTGAATCTTACAAGCGCAACAAATGTCATTCACTATGACCTTTGGTGGAATCCTGCAGTTGAAGAACAGGCAACAGATAGAACATATCGTATTGGTCAAGATAAAAATGTAATGGTTCATAGGATGATTACACTCGGAACTTTTGAAGAAAAAATTGACGAGATGCTAAAATCCAAAAAAGAACTTGCTGATTTAGCTGTTTATGAAGGTGAAAAGATTATAACAGAACTCTCTGATGAGGAAATTTACGAAATATTCTCTCTTACAGCCGGCTAGTTTATATAAAATAAATTTGCTATCATAACAAAAATTATGCTATCATAAAGTCATCGGGAGAAGAAGTTGTGGATTATAATAATTTTGTAAGGCTTATTCCTTCATTATTTGAAATAAATTTGAATTCGGATAAATCGGGAAAATATTTATTTGAAAAAATAAATTCTGTTATTGATTTTGACGAAGGTTTTATTTATTTTTTAAATTCTGATAGCCTGCAACTGAAATATTCATACAAAAACCATAATAACTACAAAACAGAAAGCATCTATCCGTTTTCAAAATCATATAAGAAATTTTTATTTGATAAAAATGGTGCTATTTTAAAACAAGGAGATGATTTTTTAAAGATTGTCGGATTGTCGGAACTTAACAAAAAATCTTATATTATTGCCAAAATTTTTATTAAATCAACAGTTTTTGGAATTATTCTTCTTTCAAAAAAAGAACATAATTTTTATACGGAAGAAAATTTATCTATACTGGAAGCTTCTGCTTCAATACTTTCTTATGTGTTAAAAGATGTTGAATTATCCAATGTTTTCAAATTGCAATTAAAAGCCTTAAAAGACGGTATCATTGAAAAACAAGAAGCTTATAAAACAATAAAAGAACAAAACGAAAGAATTTTAGAAGCTGATAAAGTTAAAAATGAATTCTTGGCAAACATTTCTCATGAGCTTAGAACGCCTTTAAATTCAATTTTAGGTTTTTCGGAAATTCTAGATACACAAATATATGGCAAATTGAATGATAAACAAAGCGAATATATTAAAGATATTCAGGTTTCAGCGACACATTTGCTGGGAATGATTAACGAAATTCTTGATATGTCAAAGATTGAAGCTCATGCAATGAAAATTGTAAAAAGCACATTCCCGATTAGTCGTGCGGTTACGGAAGCTTGCAATATACTAAAACCGATTGCACAAAAAAAGAATGTTAATCTTGATATTGCAATGTCTTATGACTTTGACGTTTTTGCTGATTACCAAAAAATTCAACAAATCTTGTACAATTTAATAAGTAATGCAATAAAATATTCACCGGAAAACAACCAAGTTGATATTGCGGTTATGAAAGGTGAAAATGACTTTAAAATCGCTGTTCATGATAATGGAATAGGTATTGATCCGAAATATCACGGAAAAATCTTTGCAAAATTTGTTCAACTTGACAGTGCATATACTAAAAAAGAAAGTTCAACCGGCTTGGGTTTGACTATTACAAAAGAATTAGTGGAACTTCATAACGGTAAAATATCACTAATCAGTGAGATAAATAACGGTTCAACTTTTATTGTTGAAATTCCTCTTTAATTTATTACCCTCTGGTATTTGTATTTTCAAAAATCATTCTGCCTTGGCTTAATGCAATCATTCTCAAAGAACATTCTCCGTGCGTTCTGTCAATTACGCCAATTGAACCCAATCTTGCCGTAACAAATTCATTCAAATCGTTTGGGCTTATATAAAGCGGGCAAGTTTCATTACATTCACGACTGCTTCCAAAAGGACATGTTTTTGTCATAAAAATTCTCCTTAATTAAGTTCTGCTAACGCTTTTTCATATTGCTCATCATTCGGAGCTTTTCCATGCCAGCCTGCTTGATTTTCCATAAATGAAACGCCTTTGCCTTTTATTGTATTTGCAATTATCGCAAAAGGTTTATCGGATTTTTTTGATTTCTCAAATGCTTCATATATTTCATTATAATTGTGTCCGTCGATTTCAACTGTATTCCAACCGAAGCTTTTAATTTTTTCGGAAGCATCACCTATCGCCATGACATCTTCCGTACTACCGTCAATTTGAAGTCTGTTTCGGTCTACAATTGCAATTAAATTGTTCAATTTTCTGTGAGAAGCTTCCATAAAAGCTTCCCAGCACGAACCTTCTTGCAATTCACCGTCACCTAAATATACTACGACTCTGGAGGAACAGTTATTCAGTTTTAAACCTATTGCCATGCCACAGCCGAGTGATAATCCATGACCGAGAGAACCGGTTGAAGCTTCTACGCCTGCTATATACCCTCTTGATGGATGACCTTGCAGTTTAGAATTAATTTTTCTGAATGTCATAAGTTCGCTTTCCTCAATAAAACCTTGTTCTGCTAATATTGCGTACAAAAGAGGAGAAGCATGACCTTTTGATAAAATAAATCTGTCCCTACTGTCAAAATCCGGAGATTTATCCCAATTTGATGGTATATTTAAACATTTTTTATACAAAACGGTTAAAATATCGGCACCGGATAATGAACCACCGGGATGCCCTGATTTTGCATTATAAATCATTTTTATAATATTTCTTCTGACACGCTTTGTCGCTTCGTTTAATTCGGATATTTCCTGATTCGTAAACATTTTATTCACTCCTCTTAAATTTATAACTTAAAGCTTTTATCAAAAATAAAGGTAATGCCGGAAAGATTCTCTTAAATCGTTCAGGTTGAAGCAGAGTTCTGTATAACCATTCCGTCCCTGTCATTTGAAAGATTTTTGGTGCTCTTTTTACATTTCCTGACCATACATCAAGAGAACCTCCAATTCCTACCATTAAACCTCTTGATAAAACATTTTTAGCATTCCTTATAAAGAATTCTTGCCTAGGAGAACCCATAGCTACAAGAATTATTTGAGGATTTTTTTCTTTTAATTCATTATAAACTTCAACATCATTGTCAAAATAACCATTCCTTGCATATACAATATTAATTTTTGAAAAATTATTTTTAATTTTTTCAATTGCTTTTACAATTATTTCTTCTCTTGCACCGATTATAGCAACCGTCAAATTTTCTTTTTCGGCTTTTTCAAGAAGCTTCCATGCAAA
>JAKSUR010000062.1 GCA_024408765.1 bacterium
GGCAATGATAAAGAAAAATACGTTTATGATGCAAACGGCAAAGTAAAAGAAAAATTGGTAGATACAGATCCCAACAATAAAATTTATGAAGAAAAATACTTTTATGATGCAAACGGCAAAGTAAAAGAAAAATTGGTAAATACAGATTTTAGCAATGGATATTATGAAGAAAAATACGTTTATGATGATAAGGGCAATGTAAAAGAAAAATGGGTAGGTACAGATCCCGGCAATGAATATTATGAAGAAAAATACGTTTATGATGAAAACGGCGAAGTAAAAGAAAGATATAATCGGGACATGAGCACAAAAGAGTGGGTAAGGGTTGGAGACAGTTAGTAAGCAAGGGTAGACTTTAGTCTGCCGAAAGGATTACTAAACAGCAAATTGCAAACCTCTCACCAAGAATTTTAGCAAAACAAGTTTTTGCAAAATTCGATTCTCTCTCAATAGAGAGAATTCAAAAAAATAAGGTTTAAAAATTGCACCATTATCATAGTTTAGTGTTTTTGTTCTTTCTTTTCGATTAAAGAAATTGTCAATTGAAAAAATTTATATAATATACAATTGGTGTATTATTGCATTATATGATATAATACTCTGAGTATGAAACGTATATTTAAAAAGTTTTTTTCATTAATACTAATTATTATTTTAGTAGTCCTGTGCTATTTTCAGAGAGGTTGGTTTAAAGAACAATATAACCATCTAAAAGGAATGTACTATATTTACAAAGGTGATAAAGCTTATTCCGCTGATAATATGGGTAAAACGCTTGATTATTACAATTTGGGACTTCAGCTTTTCCCAAAACATTATGAAGCATGGTACAATCTCGGTAATATATATGCTGTCCATGAAGATTATTATTCAGCCGTTGATGCTTATGAACATGCAATAAAGGCTAATCCTAAATTTGTAATGGCAAAAATGAATCTGGGAATTATTTATTCTGAAGATTTAGGCTTTTTTGATGATGCAATTATTCAGTTTGATGAAATTACCAAAATTAAGTTGATGAAGTTATGTATTCCTTTTGTATATTCAAATATTAAAAGCATAAAAGGTAATCGGGGTCTGGCATATTTTAATAAAGGAGTGGCTTGGAAACAAAAAGCAATGTTTCTTCCGCAAGAAAAAATATTTTTGTATAATGAATATCTCGGTAATGCAATTGAATCTTATACAAAAGCTTTGAAGTTATTAAAGAAGAATTATGATATTTACTATAACAGAGCAGTCGCACATCATCTCAGAGGTGAATATAGAGATGCGGGATTGGATTATTGTAAAGCTATACAAATTTCTCCGATGAAGTTTGAAGGGCATTATAATCTTGCGGTGCTTTTAAGGCAGTTAAACAGAAACAGAGATTCAATAACAGAACTTCAAAAAGCAGCATTATTGATTTCAGAATCCCCTAATTCATCTTCAATTGAAACAACTTATATTTTTAATCTTTTGAATGAAGTTTCCAGAAGATTGATTACTAGTGATGAATACTTTACGGAAAAATTGTCGGATTTAACTCCTGTATACGGAAGTTATACATATATTCACGGAAAAGTTGTTGCTGATGAAGATTTTGACAAAGCAATATATGCAAATTTTAAAACTTGTGCAGGAATTGCTTATTTTGAAGATAAAGAAGAGGAATAATGAACGATAAAAATATACAATTTTTGTCAAAAATAGCGGATGTATTAATAAAAGAATTGGATTCATCTGAGCTTGTAAGTGAACTTAATGAACTTTTAAGTTCTTATGTTACGTTAAAGAGTCTGGATATATACGTTTTCGATCCAAATACATCAACGCTTAGAAATTATGCGCAAGATTGGTGCATAATTGACGAGTTTATGGAAAATTTAAGACGCGAAAAAATATACAGGGCTTATGAAGAAATTCATGGAAATGATTTTGTTATAAACAACAAAGCTTTTAAATTACCGCAAACTCTTGGTGAAATTAATTTAAAATTGGATTCTTTGTATATTCCCATTGTAAAAAACGGAATGGTGTTTGGTATTATTGAACTCATTTTTGACGAAAATACTTTTGCAGAAATAGAATTTCTTTTCCTTATGAAAATTTTGGGCGTTGAAATTTCATTAAAATTGCAAAATATTGTGCTTAATGAACAGTCGCAAATCAATGTTGAATTCCATGATTCAATGAAAAATATAGCAAAAATTATTGAAACGCAGTATGAATTAAATTATATAGTTCCGCTTATCGGTGAAATGCTCGACAGATTTATTTCAGATCACTTAATATATGTATTTTTAAAACAAGCAGATGAGTTTAACCTTGTTTGGCCAAAAGCTTGTAATGATGAGCGAGTTTATGAAGCACTCAAAAAACTTGATAAAGATTATAACTATGTTCTCACGAATGATGATAAAATCGGAGCTTTCCCACTGTTTACCGAGGATGAAATAACCGGTTGCATCGTAGCAAGAAGTACCATTGAAAAGCTTTCAAAACGTGATGTTGATTATCTTGAACAGTTGACTCGTCAAGCAGCAGCTACAATTAACAGAGCAAATACATATTCTACAATTTTGCAGTATGCTACATTAGACGCACTTACAAACTTGAATAACAGAAGGCAGTTTGAAACAAGGCTCGGGCAAGAAATAGCAATTGCGAAACGTCAAAATAATTCGCTTTGTGCAATGATGATTGATATAGATTTCTTTAAACATGTTAATGATACATACGGACATTCTGCCGGTGATGAAGTGTTGAGAACGGTTGCAAGCATTATCAAAGAAGCTTTGCGTGAATCAGATATTCCCGCAAGATACGGAGGAGAAGAATTTGCCGTACTTTTACCGTTTACCAAACTTGAAGAAGCAAAGGTTGTTGGTGAAAGATTAAGATGTGCCGTGGAAAAGACCACAATAAAAGTAAACCATGATACGGGTAACAGTCAGGATATCAAAGTTACAATAAGCATGGGACTTGCAGAATACAATAAAATTGAAACAGGCGAAATGCTGTTTGAAAGAGCTGATAAAGCACTTTATGAGGCAAAAACAGGCGGTAGGAATCGGGTTTGTATTAATAGTTAATTATTTTATGATAAAATATTTTTGTATGAGTTAAGGGGATCCACCCATGCTATGCGCATAATATCGGTAGTAATTACGTTAACATAAAATTTTATGTGCTGGTAAAATGAATGTTATCATTTACCAAAAAATAGCTTAAAAAGGATAGAAAGAAGGAAAAATGGAAAAAAACAACGAAACTTTGAGAACTTTAAGACATTCTTGTTCTCACATCATGGCACAAGCTGTTCAAAAGCTGTTCCCGCAGGCAAAGTTAGCTATCGGGCCGGCAACGGATGAAGGTTTTTATTACGATTTTGACCTCACTGACGGTTATGCTTTCACAACCGAGGATTTAGCAAAAATCGAAGAAGAAATGAAAAATATTATCAAAGACAATTTGACCTTTGAAAAATATTATGTTGAAGATGTTGACGCTAAAATAGCGGAATTTAAAGCTGATGGTGAAATTTATAAAGCAGAGCTTCTTGAAGAACATAAGAATGACAACCCGACTTTGTACTTGACAAAGGATAAAGACGGGAGTGTATTATTTAATGATCTTTGCGCAGGGCCTCATATTCCCAACACTTCTTATATAAAAGGTAATGCAATAAAACTTCTAAAAGTTGCAGGTGCTTATTGGAGAGGAAATGAAAAAAATAAAATGCTTCAACGTATTTATGCAACAGCATATTGGAACAAAGAAGATTTGCAGGATTATTTGACTTTTCTTGAAGAAGCTGAAAAACGTGATCACAGAAAACTCGGTAAACAATTAGATTTGTTTTCAACTCGTGAAGAAATGGGAGGAGGTCTTGTATTGTGGCATCCGAACTTAGCTTGTGTTCGAGAACAAATTGAGAATTATTGGAGAGAAGAACACAGAAAAAGAGGATATGTAATTGTTAACACTCCTCAAATTGCAAAATCAACTCTTTGGGAAATTTCAGGTCACATGGATCATTACAAAGAAAATATGTTTTTTGTACAAAAGGATGATGACAGTGACGATCAATATGTAGTAAAACCGATGAACTGTCCATTCCATATATTGATATATCAAGCAAACAGATATTCATACCGTTCGTTGCCATTAAGAATGGCTGAACTCGGAACTGTTTACAGAAAAGAAAAATCAGGTGCTTTGTCCGGTTTAACTCGTGTTCAAGGGTTTACTCAGGATGATGCTCATATTTTCTGTACACCTGAACAATTAGTTGATGAAATCAATGCGATTATTGATTTTGTAGCTGATACAATGAAAATATTTAATATGGAATTTGAAGTCGAACTTTCAACCCGTCCTGAAAGCTTTGTAGGTGAAATTGAAAACTGGAATAGAGCAGAAGCAGGTTTAAAAGAAGCGATGGAACGTCGTGGTATGAAATATGATATCAATGAAGGTGACGGAGCATTTTACGGGCCAAAAATCGACTTTAAGGTAAAAGATGCAATCGGAAGAACTTGGCAATGTGCTACAATCCAGCTTGATTTCAATTTGCCGGCGAGATTTGATATAAAATATCAGGATAAAGACGGTCAACTAAAAACACCTTTGATGCTTCATAGGGTAATATTCGGTTCAATGGAAAGATTCCACGGTATCTTAACAGAGCATTATGCAGGTGCATTTCCGGCATGGCTTGCTCCGACACAAGTGGCAATTGTGCCGATTTCCAATGAAAAACACGTTGACTTTGCCGAAGCTGTATACAAAAAAATGCGTGAAGCAGGCATAAGAGTTCATCTTGACGATCGCTCAGAATCAATGAATTACAAGATTCGTGAATCGTTGCAAGACAAAAAAATCCCTTATGTATGTGTAATTGGTGACAAAGAAATTGAGTCAAATTCAGTAGCCGTTCGAGCAAGAGGAATTGGGCAAATCGGTACTATGAGCATTGATGAATTTATTTCAAAACTACAAGGCGAAATAACTTTAAAAGCAAATGAATCTTTTGCTAAAAAAGAACTTGTAAATGCTTAGTAATATAAATTAAAAGAAAGGGACAACTAAAATGTTGTTCCTTTCTTTTTGTGTTGTTAATTTATTTAATGTGCAATTAACATTATTTTTGTATGTCTTTTACTGATAAAGCAATTCTGTGTTCCTTTGGAGTGAATTTCTTAATAAGAACTTCAACTTCATCACCAACTTTATATAAGTTGAAAGGATTAACATTTTCGTCAGACATTTCAGAAACAGGAAGTAATGCTTCTACTCCCGGAAAAATGTTAATGAATGCGCCAAATGTAGTTACTTTATTTACTGTACCTTTTACTGTTTGACCTTCTTCAAATTGACCTTCAATTTGTTGCCATGGGTTTTCGCCCATTCTTTTTAATGACAAAGAAATTCTCTTCAACTCATTATCAATTTTAATGATTTTAACTTCAATTGTATCACCCAAAGTTAAAACATCAGAAGGATGTTTAATTCTCTGCCAAGAAATTTCAGATATGGGAAGAAGTCCGTCAATACCGTTGATATCAACGAAAGCACCAAAATCTGTGATTCTTACAACATTACCTGATACAACCTGATCTTCTTCAAGTGAAGAAAGAACATTATCAACAACCTGATCTCTTTGCTCAGCAACAGCTTGTCTTTGAGATAGGATAAGTTTGTTTTTCTTAGGATCAGCTTCTAAAACTTTAACTTCAATTTTAGTATCTACAAGACCTTCAAAAGGAGTTCCTGTTCTGAGTTGTGATGAAGGAATAAATCCTTTCAAATCGGCAACGTCAACAAGAACACCACCTTTAACCGTTGAAACGACTTTTGCAAGAATTGTATCACCTTGAAGTTTTGCATCATTTAATTGTACCCAAGCTTGTGCAAATGCAATTCTCTTCAAAGATAATTGCATACAATCTTCGTTATTTTCTTCTTTTAAAACGTAAAATTCTCTCGTATCACCGATTTCAAGAGATTCTACATCACTTGAAAGTTCTTTGTTAGGAAGGTATGCTTCCATTTTAGCACCCTTAACGCTTACCAAATAACCTTCTTGTTCTTTTTTGATTACTGTACCTTCAACGATATCTGCAACGCTGTTTGATTTAGAAAAACTTTCTTCTAACAGTTGTTCAAATTCGTCCATTGTTTTTTCTGCTGTTGTCATATATTTTCCTCCTTTAATTTTTAATTTTTTCTATGACATTCGTAATTATGTTTTGCGGAGTTGAAGCTCCTGCCGTTATTCCAATGTTTTTAACATTACAGAACAATTTTTTATAATTTTCTAATTCAGAATCATTTTCAATATGAATTGTTTTTGTACATTTTTTCAATATTTCAGCCAAATGAGTCGTATTTGCACTTTTTTTAGACCCTACAACTATCATTAAATCTGTTTCAGAAGCAAGCTCCTGAGCTTCTTTTTGCCTCATTGCTGTTGATTGGCATATTGTGTTATAAATTAAAACTTCTTTTGCAATTGAATTTATGTAACCTGAAATTTCGTTTAAGGTAGAAATCATTTGTGTTGTTTGTACTACAATTCCTACTCTTTTGTGTGTTTCCAATTGTTTTTCAAATGGTTTTATATCATCAATCGAACCTGCTACAATGACATTTTTGGAATACCTATCAGCATTTGCTTTGATTGCAATAACTTCCGGATGATTAGATTTTCCTACGATAACAACAAAATAATCATTTTTGGCAAGCTCAATTGCTCTTTGTTGAACTTTTTTTACGTCTGGACAAGTTAAATCAACAATTTCAAATCCCGCTAATTTAAGTTTTTCAAAAACCTCGGGAGCTTCTCCATGGCTTCTTACAATACAAATACCATCACCTTTTTGCGGAACTTCATAAATCGTATTTATTCCGAGTTTTTCAAGTTCATTTATTACATCAGTATTGTGAATAAGTTCGCCTAAAATATAAACATTTTTGTTTGGATTTTCGGATTTTAATTTTTTTGCTGTGTCAACCGCACGTTTAACACCGTAACAAAAACCGGCAAACTTGGCTAATTTAATGTTTTTATCTGTCACCGACTAAGTGTATCACTTTCTTTTAAAAAACTAGAGGTTTCCCTCAGTGCTTATATTGAACTATAAAAAAAAATAAAAGTAAAGAGAAAATGCATAGCGAAAAGATTAGTAATGTAGATTTAATTTTAAAATTATGATACTCTTTTAACGTGATGAGAAAATTATTGTTAATATTTGCCCTGATATTTTTGTTTACTCAATCGGTTTATGCGCTTGAAGAAATAAGTTCGCCGGATGAAGTTACACTTGAAGCTGAACAGTCTTTGCATGATGAATTAGGTGAACTGGGAATTGAGACTGCGCCTGAACAAACAGAAATTAATCATGAAAAATCGTTAAAAGAAAAGTGGGAAGATATATGGGCAACTGAATATACGGATTTGGGAGTTAACAATTACCTCTTAACGAATATTGTGACGAAACATTTTTCTGAGGATTCCATAGTGGAAAGTATACATCCGTTTGGCGGATATAACGGAAGTTTGGGTATGGAATTTAATGATAATGATTCTTTTCAGGCAAAATACGGATTTAATGCTATTAATTTAGGTGTTGACGGAAAGTTTAGGGGCGGAAAATCAGATTTCAGGGTGTTGTTTACTCATTCTCCTTTATCAAGTCGAAATCTTTTAAGAAATTCTTTTTCAGATATTTATATAGGAACAAATAAAATAAAAAACCATAGAATTCAAGTAGGCTATCAAAGACCTGCATCAGGCATAGAAGGAAAAATGAGTTCTTTTCAGCTTCCGTTTGTTTATCGTTCGCAAATTTCAAGGACATTTGGAACGGTTAGAAAGGCAGGCGCAAGAGTAATCGGTAATTATAGTTTGTTTGATTATGACATAGGCGGTTATAGTTCCGATACATATTTTAAATCTTTTTTCCCGGGAGCAGAATTTGCAGGCTGGATAAATATTAAACCTCTTGGAAAGACAAACGGAAAATACGGAAATTTAAAAATAGGAAGCGGTATACAAAGCGGTAGGAGGGATACGGATTATACGGTAAGCGGTTTTTATATAGGATACGATTATAAAAAATTTATGGCAAATTTTGAATGGGCAAATGCAAATGGTTATAACGGACGGTCAGGTCATACAAGTAATAAGCATGCAAGCGGATTTTATACTACACTCGGATATATGATTACTCCAAAAGTTCAAGTGCTTGCAAGATATGATGAGCTTGATTCGGATAAAAAAACAAGTAATAACAGCAATCGTGAATATTCTTTCGGTCTAAACTATTTTATAAAAGGTCAAGGGTTAAAACTTATGCTTAACTACATTTTCTGCCAAAATGATTCTGCAAAAGATTCACATAGATTAATTTTGGGTACTCAAATTCTGCTGTAACAATTTTGCCTAAAATACTGTCGCAGCAAAGTTAAAATTTCCTCATTTGGCAAAATAGAAATTTCCCCTTTTT
>JAKSUR010000063.1 GCA_024408765.1 bacterium
CTTATTAGGAACGAAGATTGAGTCGTCTATCTCCAGCACAACACCATCGTCCTTTGCATACTCATTCCACATGTATTCATTATCTGGACGAGCCGTAAATGACACGATGAAAGGATACGGCAGATTCACATTATCCTCAATTAAATTCCAATCAAAGTCTTGTGCCACTCGCCTATCTTCTGGAAATTTCTTTTCAATCTCTGGCAACAAACGCCTTATCGTCTTCACACCCAAACGATACTCGTCCTTATCCGCAAAACAGTCATCCCTCGTTGCCCAGAAGCACATTTGTCCCTTGTATTTTGCATCCCGCAGAATGCTCGTCATTGACGATATGGTAGTGTAGTGGTAGAGCATGATTTTGAAGGTTTATGGGTTAGAGGTTAGGGGGAGGTTCATGTTTTAGGAGTGAAGGGGGATAAAACTCAAAGCCAACCCTTGCACGTGGCATAAGATGATTTGGAATCACAAATTCATTAGCTCATCTTTTATCCAAGTCGATACTACGATATACTTCCTAAAAGCCAGAAACTCAGCATCCTTATCTATCGATTTCTGCTTAAAAGACATGATAAGTCCTTTGATAGCATTTGCCAAGGTTTCTTTGTTTTTACCATTACATAATGCCTGACATCTTATTTCTCGACATAAATCGTCCCATATATCCTTACGCTTTTGGCATAATGCAACCCTCTGTAATTTGCAGTGGGATATTGTCTGTGACATGCGTGGATTGGAGGAAGATACGTTTCCACCCTTTGTAAATACGAGTGCTCCGAGTTCCTCATTTGTTGCTGTTTCAGGATTTACCAACAGGGGTAACTCTCTTTGGTCATACCCTCCTGATAAAACATTTATATCTCGAATGTTATCATCAGTATTAACAAAACAAGCTTTCATTCCACCTTCTGCTAAAGGGAAGTCATCACCTTTATTTGTATTGCATGTAGGGCAACTCAACAGGAGATTATCCCAACTGTATGCTAACCAATAATAACCACCCCGTTTGGGTCTGAAATGCTCTACATGCATAGACTCCGATTTTGTCTCACAGAATGCGCATTTACCATGATAAATATCATTTAATGCCGTCTTAATATCATCTGTCTTGTATCGTTCGTCATATTTTTGCGATTGACCAGTGGGAGGATATGCCAGGTCATTTATCACTTGCATTCTACGCTCATGAGTCGTCTTAGCAGGGCGTTTTGAGATAGATTCTGCATCCGTCTTAAGTGATGCAGGTATGGCTGTCAAGTCCTTCTGTACTGCTATCATATCTGTTCACTTTCTAATATAGGATTGATTATGGCATCCAACTCTTCGTCTGTAAAGAAGACACGACCATTCTGCTTCTGTTCTGCTAATTTAGCATCAACACACTTCATAATACGCGATAGGACATAACTGCTGTTCGTATCTATACCCATTGGATCAGCTCCATCCATAGCAGCAGAATCCATACCGAACAAAGAGGAAGTAATAAGCGTATTGAGCATCCAATCATTCATCTTGCTACGATAATATGGTTCGCTTACCGAAGTATTTCCTTTCTCACGAATTACTCGATAGAAGATTGCATCATCACTTGCTCCCAGCACAATCACGGGGCTATGTGTTGTCATTACAAACTGGATGTTCGGAAAGAGTTTACGCAGTTTCTTTACGACTGTTCTTTGCCAACGAGGATGCAGATGTTGACATATTTCATCAATCATTACCACGCCAGGCTGTTCAAATACATTTTCGTTATCACCACATCTTTCGCTCAATTTGGTCAAAAGATCACAAACAAAGATAATAGTACTGCGATATCCTTCGGACAATTCTTTCATGGTAAGTTTAAATCCCTTTTCCACGAAATATACTTCACTGCCTTCATTTATGATCTCAACCTTTTCTTCCAACAATTTTGTCAAAACAGTCTTCAGATTGTCTATTGACAACTCTTGACGATCTGATGGAGATAAAATTTTATTCTTGAGCCAAGCTGTTGGATCATGAAGAGTCATATCTTTATCAAACAACGTCATAGGAGGATCCGGAATTTGCCTTAACATATACGGATAGTTTTCATCCTCAAATGTTAAAATTTTGATATTTTTATTTAATATCAAATCCAAGGTCTGTTCGGGATTAACATTCTTTTTCTTTTCCAAAAAATTTTTGGCTTTTGTAACAGAAAGTCCTTCGATTTGTTGAAGGTCAGACAGATTTGCATTAAATGCCGTTTCAATATCGCCAAAATAATTGTAAAGTCTGCGAATAAAAGTCGAATCCAATTGTTCTATTGAAGCAAAGGCTGTCCAAAATTTAGTATTCATAAATTAAAACAACCCCTTTATGGATTTTTTGTAATCCGGTCTTAAAATTCCTTTTTCTGTAATAATACCGGCAATAAGTTCATTTGGAGTAACATCAAATCCGGGATTTATGATATTGATACCTTCAGCACAAATTCTTTTTCCGTTTATATGTGTAACTTCGTCATGAGAACGCTCTTCTATCGGAATTTCATTTCCTGATGCTATTGAAATATCAATTGTGGAAAGCGGAGCTGCTACATAAAACGGTATATTGTGGTATTTTGCAGCTATTGCAACTGTGTATGTGCCTATTTTATTTGCAGTATCACCGTTTGCCGCTATTCTATCAGCACCTACGACTACCATATCAATCATACCTTTTTTCATAAAATATGAGCACATACCGTCAGTAATCAGTGTTACGGGTATACCGTCCATTGCAAGTTCAAAAGTTGTAAGTCTTGCACCCTGTTGTCTCGGTCTTGTTTCATCAGCAAATACCTGAATTGTATTATCTTTCGCATAAGCCGAACGCACAACGCCCAATGCAGTTCCATAACCGCCTGTCGCCAAAGCTCCTGCATTACAGTGAGTTAAAATGGTTGCACCTTTGGGAACGACTTCTGCTCCGTAATCACCTATTTTTTTACACCTTTCAATATCATCTTTTTCTATTTCTATTGCTTTTTCGGTTAATTCTTTGATAAGACCGTCTATATTTGATGTGGAATTTTTAATAATCTTTTTTTGCTCTTCGCAAGCCCACATTAAATTTACGGCTGTCGGACGTGAAGTTGCCATATAATCGGTTTTTTCTATTAGCCATTGTTTGTAATCTTCAATATTACTATATTTATTCTTTCCTTCCTGTGCATATAAAACAATTCCTTCTGCGCCCGCTATACCTATTGCCGGCGCACCTCTTACTATCATGTTTCTTATTGCATTAAACATTTCTTCGCCTGATGTTATATCAACATACTTGTATTCGTACGGAATAATGGTTTGGTCAAGCATTTTAGATACACCATTTTCCCAATATATAGGTCTTATTTTTGATTCAAAAGTCATTGTCAAACTCCTTTCTTACTTAATTTCAAAATCTACTGTTGAATTTTCATTATTTTCTTTTTTCATACCTGTAATAAGTTCATACACATAAGCTGTTATTAACCCTGTAAAACCGTTAAATAAAGCACTTATACCCGCCATGAATACTATAAGCATAAGCATTACAACGGTTGAACCGAGTCCGCCTGATAAAAAGAATCTCATGAACCCTTGTGTATATGAAGGAATAAGCCAGCCTAAAAGCATACTAATCGGTGTGAATACAACAGCAAAAGCAATAAACGATACAAAACCTATCAAAGCACCAAAAAGGCACCCTTCTTTTATATTTATTATTCCGATTAAGTCGTTCTTTTTTAGGTATACAAGTATAAATGCCGACAAAAACAGAATTAAAGTAAAAAAGCTTAATGCGCTAACATAAGGAATTACCGTAATAAACCCGAGAATTGCACCGGCAAAAGCACTTAATATCGCAAGTTGTTTAAGTATAAGTAAATTCATAATTTCTCCTTTTAATAATTAAATGTCCTATTCGGCTGATATATAACCTCTTATGGCAGTATAACCTGCAACATAAGGTGATGCCAAATAAATAAAGCCTTTTGTATTACCCATTCTGCCCTGAAAATTTCTGTTTTGAGTGCTTAGGCAAACCTCTCCGTCACCGAGTATTCCGGCATGGACACCAACACAAGGCCCGCATCCCGGAGGCAAAACAGAGGCATTCGCTTTGACAAATATATCAATTAAGCCTTCTTTCAATGCTTTAAGATAAATATCTTTAGAAGCAGGGCAAATCAACATCCTGACATCCGAATGAACATTATTATCTTTCAAAATTTCAGCTACAACACGTAAATCTTCAATCCTTCCGTTTGTGCATGTGCCGACATAAACCTGATTAACTTTTATTTGTCCAAGTTCTACAATCGACTTTGTATTATCAACCGTATGCGGACAAGAAATAGTAAACGGTACATCTTCAGCATTAATTTCAATTATTCTTTCATATTCCGCATCAAAATCCGGAAGAAGTTGTCTGAATTTATCTTCTCTTCCGTGTTCTTTTAAATATTCACGAGTCTTTTTATCTGCTATAAACAAACCGCATTTTGCACCAGCTTCAACTGCCATATTGGCAAGAGTGAACCTTTCAGACATAGGCATATTTTCAATAGTGTCACCCGTAAATTCCAAAGCCTTGTATGTTGCACCATCAGCGCCTATCATACCTATAAGATGAAGCATAAGGTCTTTTGAACAAACTCCTTTTTTAAAGCTTCCGTTAACAACAATTTTGTATGTTGCAGGAACTTTTAGCCAAGTTTTGCCAAGTGCCATAGCAACCGCAATATCTGTCGATCCCATGCCTGTTGCAAAAGCACCCAAAGCTCCTGATGTGCAAGTGTGAGAATCCGCTCCAACAAGGATTTCGCAAGGATTTACAAATGATTCGACCAATCTTTGGTGACAAACTCCTGCACCTGTATCTGACAATATTGCACCATATTCTTTTGCGAATTCTCTCAATATAATATGTGTATTTGAAAGCTCTTTTCTCGGACTCGGAGAAGCATGGTCAATGAATAGAATTGCGCGTTTTGGATTTTTAAGCTGCTTTAAACCGAGTTTTTTAAACTCTTGAACGGTTAACGGCCCTGTACCGTCTTGAACAGCTGACACATCAACTTTTGAAATAACAAGCTCACCCGCATGTACTTTTTTGCCCGAATGTTCCGATATTATTTTTTCAACAAGCGTTTGCCCCATAAAATCATCCCCTCTTAATTAATACTACTATACCACAAATTTTATATGTTTATATTAAAATATTATATATAAATTTTAGGGAGTGTTTAATGGATAGAATAACAACATTTTGTAAAAGCAAGGCTTTTATTTATATAATGTTATTTTTATTAAGTCTTTTTTTTGCAAGCAGTTGCAATGATTATGACTATGACCTATATGCGAGATTTATTGTAGGCGAAAACTTTTTTGATAAAGGTGTTTTTAATTACAATGATTTTTTATCATATACTCCGACTCATAAGTGGTTTGACCATGAATATGGTGCAAGCCTTATTTATTACTTGTTTTTTAAGTATTTGGGTATATTTGGTATAGTGTTAATTCAAGCAATAACTCTTTTTTTAACGGCTTTTTTCATAACAAAAACTCAGAGTATACAAAAACACGCTTATCCTGTCATGCTTTCTTTAATGTCAGTATTTTTGTTGATTTATTCTCATCAAAATCCGAGTTTAATCAGATGTCACATGATGAGTTTTGTTTTCTTTGCCTTGTTCCTGTATATTTTAGAAAAAACAAGAATATGGGAAATAAACGGGAAAAAAACAAATATAATATGGCTTATTCCGCCATTGATAATTCTTTGGAATAACCTTCACGGAGGTGTTGTATCAGGAATAGGAATAAT
The DNA here is from genome assembly GCA_024408765.1 of bacterium. Lineage (GTDB taxonomy): Bacteria > Cyanobacteriota > Vampirovibrionia > Gastranaerophilales > Gastranaerophilaceae > CAG-196. Next base: position 5,821 of record JAKSUR010000063.1, read on the forward strand.
TGCTATTTATATGTTCGGTGCATTAATTTCACGACAAAATTGGCAAAAATATTTAAGTGTTTTTGTTGTTTCAATACCGCTTCTTGCAATAAATCCCTATGGTGCGGAATATTTGAATTTTTTGCTTTCTGCCAATACAAAAAGCAGAGTTATGATTACAGAATGGTGGGATGTCTTTGCAAACAGACATATTTTATACTATTATCCTTTGTTTATAACAGGCGCATTTGTAGTTTTATTAAATATTTTAAATTTTTTAAACAAAAAAAGATTCAATCTGACAAAATTTTTGGTTTTAGTTACAACACTTTATTTGGGAATGATTCATGTGAAATTACTTTCTCTTCCAATGATTGTGGTATTTTCACTTTATCATAATGAAATTATGAGTATTTTTGACCGCAAAAAAATAAAAATACTTGAAAAATTGGTTATGATTGTTCTTTTTGTTTTAGCTTTTTGTATACCGCTAAATCATCCAAATACTGCACGAACTGATATGAATAAATTTCCTATAAAAGAAGTTGAATTTTTAAAAATTAATAATATTAAAGGAAATCTTTTAACAGAATTCGGACTCGGAAGCTATGTTTCATACAAACTTTATCCTGACAATCTTATATATATGGACGGACGATACGAAGAAGTTTATAGTGATGAAGTATTTGATGACCTTATGAATTTTGAAAAAGATGAAAAGGAATGGGATTTGGTATTAAAAAAATATCCGACAGAGATTATATTGCTTAATAAATCAACACCTGTTTACAAAAAGTTAATAAAATTTAAGGAATGGGTTAATATTTATGATGGTAATAATTATGCAATTTTTATTAAAAAAGAAAATGCAAGAAAAAACTATATAATGCCAAGTGATGATATAAATTATTACAGAAAGAATGAATTTTTGAACAAAGGTTATTTTGGAAAAACAAATATAGGGACAAAAAAATGACAAACGGATTAAAATATACATGTTTATTTGGCGGAGGTGCAATCAGAGGGCTTGCATACATTGGTGCTATTCGTGCCATGGAAGAACTTGATGTGGAATTTGACATTCTCGGAGGTTCATCCGTAGGTTCAATTTTTGCAACCCTTCTGGCATGCGGATATAAATCTTATGAGCTTGAAAATTTGTTTATGAAGGTTAATTTTGAACTTTTTAAAGATATTCATTTGGGTTTTAGAAAAAATTTTGCATTAAGCAAGGGCGAAATATTTGTAGATTGGTTAAACGAACTGATTTCAAGAAAAATCAATATAAAAAATAAAGATAACTTGACATTTTCAGATTTGGAACAAGATTTAGTAATAATAACTACAAATTTGACTACATTTTCAACACAAGAATTTTCTAAATATACAACTCCGGATTTTGAAATAGCTAAGGCAATCAGGATATCATCAAGCATGCCGGGGTTGATGCCACCTTACAAATATAATGGTAATGACTTGGTTGACGGTGACCTTCAAAAAGCTGCTCCTATGTGGAAATTGTCTGACAGATTAAATACTTCTTATTCAAGAATTATGGAATTTAGACTTGAAGGCGAGTGTTGTGAATCTGATTCAAAAAACCCGATTTCATTTATAAATACGATATACAGTTGTGTAACTGATGTTGCAACCGCATTTGTATCGGAAATTTACGGAAAAAACGACAGATATGATTGTGTAAGATTAAATACAGGCGATATATTTTTCGCAGATCTTAACTTGGATAAAGATTCTCGCAGAAAACTTGTACAAAGCGGTTATGACCAAACTATGAAATATTTTAAAGAATTTTTACCGAGTAAAAAAAATGAACTTGATAAAATGTATTCACAAATATACAAATATTTAAAAAATGCACATAAAGGTCTTAGAGCAAACAACGTTGAGGAAGTGCAATGGTGGTTTGGCGATTTATTTACGCATCTTTGTGAAAATAAAGAAATTGTTGCGCCTGAAATCTACAATAGAATAGTCGGACTAAAAAATCTTTTAATGGATTCTTCATCGAAATTCCTTGTCTTTTATACTAAATTTAATGACAGAAAATCTCTTGAAAAAGAAATGCAAGAGGTTATAAAACTAATAGATGAAAGAATTACAGATATAAGACTATTCCAACAATCATTAAAATAAATGTGTTTATCTGTCTGAGTATGGTTTTTATATAATTAAAATTTATTTTAACAAAAAACTTCTTAGCCTCTTGCGCAAATAGTCTGAGCAACATAAACACCCGAAGCTGAAGCTTGTATTAAACCTCTTGTTACACCTGCACCATCGCCTATTGTAAACAAGTTTTTAACACCTTCTGTTTCAAGTTCATTTGTCAATTTAACTCTTGCGGAGTAGAATTTAACCTCAATACCATAAAGAAGTGTATATCTTGATGCAGTTCCGGGAGCAATTTTATCCAGAGCAAAAAGCATTTCTATAATACTTTTCATTTGTCTGTATGGAATAACAAGGCTTAAATCCCCCGGAGTTGCACATGTAAGTGTCGGTTCAATAATGCTTGATTTAATTCTTTCAGGAGTAGAACGTCTGCCTTCGAGCAAATCCCCGAATCTTTTAACTAAAATACGGCCTGCCAACATGTTTGCACGTCTTGCTATGTGTTGACCGTATGCTATCGGCTCTTTAAAAGGCTCTGTAAACT